>DASQDT010000148.1:0-3718 GCA_035634035.1 Pyrinomonadaceae bacterium
GCTAGCCACAGGATGCGCGACGGGTGAATCGGGAATCGTGACCGGTGCGGAAGGCTGAACCGACGCGCCGGAGCCGTTTCCGCGCGGAGTCCGGCGCGCGGCGCTTCTTCGCGCGTCGTTCGCGCCCATCAAACTTTGCAAGCCTCTCCGCCCGCCCGCGTTCTCTTAAACGGAGAGGGGTTCGCGCGTCACGCTTCGCCGAGCGCCGGCGGCCGTCTCCGTCAAACTTTATGAAAACTCTCTACGCGTCCCTGCTCCTTCTCGCACTCTCGGCCGCGCACCACGCGGCCGCGCAGCAGCCCGACTACGAGCGCCTCAAGGCCGAGGCCGAGCGCCACTACGCGGCGCGCTCCTACGCGCTCGCGCGCGACACTTACGCGCGCGCCGAAGGGTTGGAACTGCCCGCGCCCGAGCGCCGCTGGCTCCTCTTCCGGCTCGCCGACACCACGTGGCGCGCGCAGGCCGCGACGGCGACGGCCGACAGCACCACCTACGAGCGCGCCGAGCGCCGGCTCGAAGAGTTGGTCAACGCCGTCGAGCGCGAGGACGAGCGCGACCGCGTGTGGGCCGAGGCGCAGGAGTCTCTGGGCGACCTCTTCTGGACGCGCCGCGACTCGCGCGACTGGCCCCGCGCGTGGCCCCGCTACCAGCAGGCGCTCGAATGGTGGGCCGGCGCGCGCGACATCGAGACGGCCCGCGCCCGCTACCTGCGCATCGTCCGCACCGTCGCCCGCCCGCCCGACGTTGACCAGTATTACTACTACGGCTACCACGGCAACACGCTCCCGCAGGACGTGCTGGAGAACGCCGTCAAAATCGCGCACGCCGAGGACGAGCGCGCGCACGCGCACTACCTCCTCGCCATGTCTCTGCGCCACCACCACGACGCCGAGCAGCGGCGGCGCACGGCCGAGGAGTTCGAGGCCGCGCTCAAGCCCGGCAAGCGCACCGACTGGTACGACGACGCGCTCTACTTCTACGCCGAGTGGGCCGCGCAGCAGGGGCGCTCCCGCGTCAACGAGAACGGCGACTGGCAGGCCGAGCCCGACTTCGCGCGCGCTCTCGAACTCTTCCGCCGCCTCGTCGCCGAGCACAGGGAGGGCGAGTCGCGCTTTTGGGAGCAGGCCAAGCAGAACGTCGAACTGATTACGAAGCCCGCGGTCTCGGTCGGCGTCTCTAACGTCTTCCTGCCCGACTCGGAGGTCTCCTTCGCGCTCAACTGGCGCAACGTGCGCCGCGTCGAGTTCGCGCTCTACCGCGTTGACCTGACGCGCGACACGCGGGCCGTCGAAGACATCTACAACCCGGCCGCGTGGCTCGGGCACGTCGGCGGCGCGGGGCGCGAGCGCGTGCGCGGTTGGGCGAAGGAGACGGGCGACCGCGGCGAGCACCTGCCCGGCAACGAGCAGGTGCGCGTCGAAGGCAAGCTGCCCGTCGGCGCGTACCTGCTCGAAGCGTCGGCGGCGGGCGTCGCCGTCGCGCGCGAACTCGTCCTCGTCACGGACACGGCGCTCGTCCTCAAGACCTCGGGCCGCCGCGCGCTCGCCTACTTCTGCGACGCGCTGACGGGAGCGCCCGTCGCCGGGGCGCGCGTCAAGGTCTGGGAGCAGTTCCGGCGCGAGGGCGCGGACAAGTGGGAGTGGCGCGCGGCCGAGCG
Organism: Pyrinomonadaceae bacterium; assembly: GCA_035634035.1. Classification (GTDB taxonomy): domain Bacteria; phylum Acidobacteriota; class Blastocatellia; order Pyrinomonadales; family Pyrinomonadaceae; genus DASQDT01. Next base: position 1,658 of record DASQDT010000148.1, read on the forward strand.
GCAGACCGACGCCGACGGGCTCGCCCTCTTTGAACTCGACCGCGGGGGCGGCCCTCACTACCAGAAAGCCGTCTTCGCCACGGCCGCCCACGGCGAGCGTCAGGCGTTCAGCAACGGCTACAGTCAGCCCGCGCCCGCCGACTCGCAGCCGTGGCGCGTCTACGCCTTCACCGACCGTCCCGCCTACCGCCCCGGCGAAACCGTCCGCTGGAAACTCATCGCGCGGCGGCGCGACCCGTCGGGCGCGTACACGACGCCCGCCGAACAGTCGCTCCGATTCCGCGTCAACGACCCGCGCGGCGCGGTCGTCAAGGAAGGCGAGGCGCGGCTGAACGCCTTCGGCGGCGCGTGGGGCGAACTCGAACTGACCGACAAGATGCCGCTCGGCGAGTACCACGTCACCTTCATGAGCGCCGACGGCAACACGCACGTCGGCGGCGCGCAACTCTTCCGGCTCGAAGAGTACAAGCTGCCCGAGTTCAAGGTGAGCGTGCAGACGCCCGAGGAGAACGGCCGCCGTAAAGCCTTCCGCCTCGGCGAAAAGGTCGAGGTGAAGATTCAGGCCGACTACTACTTCGGCGGCCCTGTCTCCGGCGGCACGGTCGAAGTCGTCGTCCGCCAGAACCCCTTCTGGCACTACTACCGCCAGCCCCGCGAGTTCCCCTGGTACTACGAGGACGACGAGCAACGCCGCCACTACTACGGCGGCGGCGGCTCCGTCGTCAAACGCGAGACCGTCAAACTCGACGCGCGCGGCCAAGCCACGCTCACCTTCGACACCCCGCGCAACAACGCGCAGGACTACGAGTACCAGATTGAGGCCCGCGCCACCGACTCCTCCCGCCGCGAAGTCACCGCCGCGGGCGCGGTGCGCGTCACGCGCCAGCGTTACTACGCCTACCCGCGCCCGCGCCACCAAATCTACCGCCCGCAGGACAGAATCAGCCTCGACGTAAAGACCGCCGACGCCAACGACCAGCCCGTCTCCGTCGAGGGCCGGGTGCAGGTGACGCGCAACTACTGGTACGAAATCTGGCTCGCGCCCGACGGCCGCGAGGTCTCCGGCGACGAACTGCGCCGGCTGCGCGAGCGCGCCGGCCAGCCCTTCCCGCCGCCCGGCCGACGCGGCGAGCGCCCGTGGCAACTCAAGTTCCGCGGCTACAAGCACGAAGAGATTCTGACGCAGAGCCTCCGGACGAACGCGCAGGGCGACGCCGAGTTCTCGTTCACGGCCGAGCGCGAGGGCTTCTACCGCGTCGCGTGGGTGAGCGACGACAAGGGCTCGCCCGTCAAGTCCGAGACGGCCGTCTGGGTCGCCACCAACGCCACGACCGACACCGGCTTCCGCTCCGGCGGCCTCGAAATCGTCGTTGACCGCGACACGTTCCAGCCCGGACAGACCGCGCCCGTCATGCTCTCGACGAACGCGCCCGGCCGCTACGTCCTCTTCGCCGTCGAGGCCGAAGACCTCGACAGCTACCGCCTCGTCCGCCTCGAAGGCACGGCCAAGCTCATCGCCGTCGAGGTCGAAGCGCGCCACGCGCCGAACCTCTACCTGAGCGGCACGACGGTCGCCGACGCGCAGATACACGCCGACACCAAACAGGTCGTCGTGCCGCCCGTCGGCCAGTTCTTAAACGTCGAAGTGAAGGCCGACCGCGAGCATTACGAGCCGCGCGAGGAGGGCACGCTGACCGTCACGACGCGCGACCGCGAGGGCCGCCCCGTCGCCGCCGAGGTCGCGCTCGGGCTCGTTGACGAGTCGGTCTTCTACATCCAGAGCGACTACGCGGCCGACCCGCGCCGCTTCTACTACGGCGAGAAGCGACGCCACCTCGTCCAGACGCAGAGCACCTTCCAGCAGCGCGCCTACGCGCGGCTCGTCGCGGCCGAGGGCGGCGTCACGCGCGCCGCCGAGCAGCAGGAGTTCTCCGTCCAGCCGAACGAGATTACCGAACTCCCCATCAACGGCCGCAACTACGACAGACCTTACGCGCAACTCTCCACCCTCGCGCCGGGCACGGCCGCCGACGGAGCGGGCGCGGGCGCGGGCGCGCGGCA
>DASQDT010000149.1:0-5318 GCA_035634035.1 Pyrinomonadaceae bacterium
CCGACGTGGAGACCGTCCGCAAGCACCTCGCCGCGCTTCAATCACGCCGCGACGGCGTTGACGACGACGACGCGGCGGCCGACGCGCTCGCCGCCTACACGCTCCTCGGCCGCCACTCCATCCGCCTCGCACGGCAGAACGGCGCGGACGCCCGCGCGCTCGCGCGCGTCGCGCGACTGCTGCGCGGCGCGAAAGCAAAAAGCTAAAAGGCAAAAGTTGAGAGCCAAAAACGCGAAAGGTCGATGAGAGACGTTCTCATCGACCTTTCGCGTTTCTACTTTTGCCCGTCGCCTTCTTACGCCGTCTGCTTCCAGTTGATGCGGTAGCGCGCGGTGAGTGAGAGGCCGAGGCTGACGACGACGAGGCCGGCGACGGCGAGCGGCCAAACGTAAGGGAGCGCGAGCACGGCCGACCAGAAGGCCGCGCCGAGCAGGAGCGCCAGAGATTCCGAGCGGCGCGACTCGGGGATGAGTTTGCGCTGGAGCCAGCGGCCCGTCGCCGCGTGCACGACGACGCGCCCGAAAAGGTAGGAGACGACGAGCAGGAGTATCGCCGTCGCGAGCACGACGACGCCGAGCGTGGGCGGCAGCACGCGCAGCAGCGCCGTCACGCCCGGCCCGAGGACGACGGCCGCCAGCAGCCCGATGAGCGCCACGCGCAGAGAGGTCAGTTGCAGACGCGCGCCCGCGCGGCTCACGGCGCCGGGCGTCACGGCCGTCAGGGCCAGAGAGACGACGAACCAGAAGAGCACGGCGAGCAGGCGCGAGCCGAGGAAGGCGAGACTCATGCGCGGCGCGAGTATCGAGGTCGGGTTGCGCGCGAGCTCGCGCAGCTCCTCCTCGTGGCCGGCGAACATGACCGTCTTGCTCGCGGGGTTGCGCCCCGGCGCGGTCTTGCCGTGGTGGTACGCGCCGCCGAAGACCATCACGTCGCCGCCGATGTAAGAGCCCGCGCGCTGGATGACGGAGCCGCCGACGGCCGCCACGTCGCCCTCGACTCGGCCCTCGACGATCACGTCGCCGCCGAAGGCGAGCACGCCGTGACGCACCGTGCCGCGCACGCGCACCGAGCGGCCCACGCCGAACACGTCGCTCGTCTGCTCGCCCTCGACGACTAACTCGTCGGCCGCGGGCGGCGGCTCCGCGACGCCCGGAGTCGCCGAGACTGCCGGCGTCGCGGCGTCTTGTGAGTAGGCGTTGGCGGAGGCGACGACGAGCGCGAACAGAAGGGCCGCGACCCTCGTGAGCGTCGCGCGCGCTGCGGTGTCTGCGTTGACGAGAGTCGCGCTCAAGGCGTTTTAAGGGTGAGTCCGCTTTAGCGCGGGTCGTCGAGTTCGGCGGCGGCGCGTCGGTAGCCGCCGACGAGGAGGAGCAGGAGGAGGGCGGCGCACGCGAGGACGGCCCACTGAAAGACGACGACCGCGGCCGGCCCGCCGACGAGGCGGCCGCCGACGGCGCGCAGGACGAGCGCCGCGGCGGAGGCCGTGTCCGCGAGCGCGTGCGCGGCGACCGAGATGACGCCGGCCGCCGTCCGCGCGAACGCCCACGCGGGCGCGAGCGCCGAATCGAAGAGTGACGTGCCGAGGAGCGCGGCCGAGGCGAGGAGAAGCGCGGCGCAGAGCTTGAGGGCGAAGAGGCGTTCGGCGCGGCCGCGCAAGGGGCCGCAGATGTCGGTCTGCGCGCGCGCCGTCACGACCCGCGCGAAGTCTTTGGGGAGGGCGACGCGGCCGTCGCCGCCGCGCCCACTCGCGCGCGGGTCGAAGGCCGCGTCCAAGAGGCAGAGCAGGCGGCGCTGCTCGGCGAGGGTCGCCGAGCAGGCGGCGCACTCCTTCAGGTGCTCCTCGAAGGCGCGCGAGGCGTGGGCGTCCAACTCGCCGTCGAGGTAGGCGGCCGTCGCCTGCGTGCGCGCGCAGAGCCCGTCCTTAGTGTGGCCGCCCCCCGTCAAGACTTATCGACGCCTCCCCGTCTAAACGCCGCTGATGCCGCGGCTCAAAAGCTCGGCGCGCATCGCCTCGCGCGCGCGAAAGATTCTGTTCTTGACCGTCCCCAAGGGGAGGCCCGTCACTTCGGCGATTTCGTCGTAGCTGAAGTCGAGCGCGTGGCGCAGGACGATCAGCTCGCGGTAGGCCGGCGGGAGGTTCTGCACGACCTCCTCGATTTCGGCCCGCCGCTCGGCGCGCTCGCTCAACTGCTCGGGCGAGGGCGCGGCCGACGCCAGAGGCTTCTCGAAGCTCCCGCCGTCCTCCGTGCCCTGCTCCAAGTCTTCGAGGCGCGCGCTCGTGCGGCGCAGGTGGTCGATGGCCGAGTTGTGCGCGATGCGGTAAATCCACGTCGAGAACTTGAACTCGGGCCGGTAGCGCGCGAGCGAGCCGTAGACCTTGATGAAGACTTCCTGCGTCAGGTCGAGCGCCGCGTCGTAGTCGCCGACCATGCGGTAGACGTAGGCCGCGATGGGGCGCTGGTAGCGCCTGACGAGTTCCTCGAACCCGTCCTCGCGCCCGGCGAGCGCGCGCGTGACGAGCTCACAGTCGGGGTGTGCCGTCGGTTGGGCCGGCGCGGGGGCGGCGGCAATCGCATTGATACGCATGACGCAAAGGTTTTACGCCCCGCCGGGCGCGAAAGTTTCAGGCCCACGCGAGGGCGGCGAGGCCGGCCGGGGCGGCGAGGCTGTGGAAGTCGAGGTCGCGCGCGGGGAAGGAGAGGCGGAGGTCTTGGGCGGAGAGGGCGCGGGGCGACATCGAGAGCGTCTCGGCGACGATCGCGCCGGCCTCCGCTTCGGCGAGGCCCTGCCCGGCGACGAGCACGCGGTCGATGGTCTCGGCGGAAGAGAGGATGTCGGCCCCGTCCTCGCCGCGCGCGGCGTTGCGGTCGCGGTAGAAGAGGAGGAAGCGGTAGAGCTCGTCCGCTTTGTCTTCGGGCTCGCAGACGACGCAGCGGACGTAGAGGGGTTCGCCGCCGCGCAGGACGACGGCCGTGAAGCCCTCGCCGTGCGAGCTGACGAGGAGCGAGTCGGGGAGAGAGCGCGCGCCCGGCTCGTTCATCAGCCACCAAGCCTCGCCCATGTGGCGCGGGAGCATGAGCCCCGTCTGCCAGCCCAGCGCGGCGAAAGCCTCCTCGTAGCCGGCGAGCACCGAGAGGCGGACGGCCGTCAGAAGATGTCGGCCGCGCCCCTGAGCGTCGGGGCGGAGCGGGACGCGCCCGACGCGCAGCTCGTCGAGCGGGGCGCCGAGCGCGCGCTCGGCCTTCCAGCGCAGCATCTCATCGCGCTCGGTGCGCGAGGCGGGCGCGCTCTCCAGAGTCAGAATCGAGGTGCGGGTGGCGGCCTCGGGTAAAGCGACCGACCAGCGGCGTCGCTTCTGGAGTCCGGTCGTCGTGACGAGTTCGGCCAAGAGGTCTGCGAACTCGCCCGCGTCCGAGACGTTCGGCTCGTCGAAGCCGGGGCGCACCAAGCCTTCGGGGAAGGCGACGTAGCCGGCGCGCTTGACGGCGAACGCGCCGCGCCGCCGTTCGAGCGCGACGAGGCCCGCGCCCTCGCCCGCGAGCCCGACGGCCGCAGGCGGCAGACGCGCGGCGACGAGTTTTTTGAAGAGATTCATAAAATAGCCGTCGGCCGTCGTCACTCGGCGGTCGGCTTTTTTCTTCCCGTGCTCAGAGCCGAGTGCCGAACGCCGAACGCTTCCCTCACCACTTATCGCAGTCGTTGTAGACCGTGCCGTCGGAGGCCGTGTCCGACGAGGAGCTACAGACGTTGACGAGCCCCTGCGCGCCGTCGGTCGAGTTCGGGTCTTCGCCGAAGACGGGGTTCCAGTCGGCCTGCCCCGTGATGGGGTCGACCGGGATTCTGCCGAGGTAGCCGGCCGTCACCAGATCGTCGAGCGACTGCGGGAGCTTCGCCTTGTCGGCCGCGTACTGGTCGATCATCTTGCGCATCTCGTGGAGGTTGTTGCGCAGCGTCGCCTCGCGCGCCGTCAAGACCGTCTCGTTGTAGCGCGGCAGCACGATGAGCGCGAGGATGATGATGATCGAGATGACGATCATCAGCTCAAGCAGCGTGAACCCGCCGGCCCTTTTACCAATCACTGTACTTCTCCCCGTTGAGCGCCGTGCCCTCGCCCTTGTAGTACACGTCGAAGACGTTCTCGCCGCCCCAGCTCTCGGCGTCGGGCGGGTCGTAGGTCGAGCGGATGCCCCACACGTCCTGCCCGCCGGGGCGGCCCGTCAGGGGGTCGTCGGGGATGCGGCGCAGGTAGACCTTCTTTTTGAGCGACAGGAGTTTGTTGTCGGTGGCGTTGCCCGTGAGCGGGCCGCCGCCGCCCATGCCCAAGTTGATGCGCGGCACGACGTTGACCCCGGCGACGAGCGTCTCAAGGTCGGGCGGGTAGTGGTCGGGGTTTTCGACGCCGAAGATGGTGCAGTCGCTGATGACGACTTTGCTGCGCGGGTCGATGGCGGTCTGCTGCTGGCCCTGCTGGCCCTGCTGACCACCTTGCTGCTGCTGTTGCTGCTGCTGCAACTGCTGCTGGAGTCCGCCCGCGCCCGCGCACTGGATGCCGACCGTGTCGCGCTTGAACTGCTTGATGGCCTCGCGCATCTCGCGCAGGTCTTCGCGCAGGCGCGCCTCGCGCTGCCGGCGGACGGAGGTCTTGAGCATCGGGATGATGCCGACCGAGAGGATGGCGAGGATGGTGACGACGACGACCAGCTCGATGAGCGTCCAGCCGCCCTCGCCCTTCCCCTCACCTCTCGACGCCAACGCTTTCATCTAGCTATTCAACCACCTTCAGGCGCACCGCCGCGGCGGGCGAGGCGGCGCGCACCGCGCGCCCGTCGGCCGCGATGAGGTGAACCTTGTCCGCGTCGAAGGCGAAGTCGCTCTCGCCGGCCGCGAGGCCCTGCACCTCGACGACGAGCAGCAGGCTCTCGCCGCCGAAGGGGCGCGCGCCCGCGCCCGGCGCGGCCGAAATCACGAGGACGCCGCTCGGGTCGACCGAGTGCGTGACGACGGGCGCGGCCGAGCCGTCCGCGGGCACGGCGGTCGAGACGGCGCGGACTGCGACGACCTTCGGGTCGAAGCGCAGGGTCGCGGCGACGAGCCCGAGCGGCGAGTCGGTCTTGAGCGCCAGCGTCAGGCGGCGTCGCTCGCCGGGCTTCACGTCGCCGCCGTCGGGGACGAGCGTGAGCTGCGCGCTGCCCGCCGCGACGCCCGAGGCGGTCGCCGCGTTGTTAACGGCGGCCGCGACGGTCGCGTTGTTGACCACGGGCAGGGCGGCCGGCGTCGTCTGCGTCTGGGCGGCCTCCTTCGCCGCGGGCGCGGCGGCG
>DASQDT010000150.1:0-13954 GCA_035634035.1 Pyrinomonadaceae bacterium
ACGACCGTCTCGTCGTAAATCTCGGGCACTTCCATCTCGAACAGGCGGCGCAGGAGTTCGGGGCTCGTGCGCGAGACGACGACCTGCGGGCCCTTCGACTCCTTCGACACGTCCTCGATGACGACGCGGATGCGGTCGCCCTGATTCCACTGCTCGCCGCGCGACTGCTGGTTGCGCGGCAGGAGCGCCTCGACGTTGCCGAGGTCGAGGATGATGTCGCCGCGCTCGAAGCGCTTGATGTAGCCGTTGATGAGGTCGCCGACCTTGTCGATGTACTGCTCGTAGACGTTGGCGCGGACGGCGTCGCGAACCTTCTGGAAGAGGATCTGCTTGGCGGTCTGCGCGGCGATTCTACCCATCTCCTCCATCGGCAGGGGGATTTGCAGCTCGTCGCCGACGTCGACCTCGTCGCCCGCCAGCTCTCTGGCCTCGTCGAGCGAAAGCTCCTTGCCGGGGTTCTCGACCGTCTCGACGACGACCTTCGCGGCGAAGACCTCGATGCCGCTCTCGGACGACCACTCGACGATGATCTCCTCGCCCGACTTGAAGTGCTTGCGGGCGGCGGCGCGGATGGCCTCCTTCATCGCCTCGACGACGAGGTCGTGGTCGATGCCGTGCTCCTTGCAGAGGGCGTCGATGCTTTGCGGGATGGATGTGCTCATAAATTTTTCCGGGGGACGGAGGTCGGAGGTCAGTTAAAGTGTGCGACGAAATCCTGCCGCCGATGTCCGCCCCGTTCTATTCAGTTGTCGTCCGGCGACGCCGAAAGCATCGCCTTCTTTTGCCGCTCGCGCTCCTCGGCGAGCCGGAACTCTTCTTCGACGTCGATTTCGAGGTTGGCCTTCGCCACCGAGTCGGCCGCGAACCTGACGCGCCCCGTCGTCTTGTCGTCGAAGACCACCTCGCCGCCCTCGACCGCGACGATGCGGCCGCGGAAGTTGCGCTGGCCCGCCACGGGCACGCGCGTCTTGACCTTCGCCAGATGACCCGCGAACCGCTCGAAGTCCTCGCGGCTGTAGAGCCCGCGCTCAAGACCCGGCGAGGAGACTTCCAAAGTGTACGAGCCGGGGATAACGTCCTCGACGTCGAGCACCGTCCCGACGTGCGTGCTGACCTCGGAGCAGTCCTCGTGGGTGACGCCGCCCGGCTTGTCGATGAAGACGCGCAGGACGGCCGAGCGGCCCACGCCCGCGAACTCGACGTGGACGAGTTCGAGCCCGCGCTCGCGGGCCACGCGCGAGGCGACCTCGCGCACCCTCTCCTCGACCGAAGACGTGTCCAACCCTCGCCCCCTCCGCTCAAAAAACCGGCCTTCGCCCAAAATAAAAAGTGGGCGCGAACCCACTAGGACGACGCCACGCCGCTCCGAGCAAGAGGCGAATTATACGGAAACGACCCCGCGTAGGCAAGCACCCAAAAGGCGTGGCCGCGGGGCGTAGCGCGCGTGACGCGCGCGCTCACGCGAAGCCGGCAAACCAGACCCCGGCGCGGCCCCGCGGCGGATGCGGGCGCGACGGGGCGCGGGCGCGAGTCAGGGGGAGCCGTCGCGGGGCTAAAGAAATCGGTTGCAATCTAGGCTTTACGGCGCTAATCTCGCCGGTTGGGGCGTCCTCTCCGCCCTACCGGCGCGCACTAAACACACAAACAGCGGGCCGCCGGGGGGCAGCAGCAAAGGTCGGGGTCGAGTTCCGCCTAGAAGAGCCCGAACAGCGTGATGATCAGCTCGGCGAGGGGCGGAGCATCCATCTGACCGTCCGTCGTCCCCTCTTCGGGGGTGCTCGGCGGCGGCGGCGCAACGGGCGGGTTAGGAATGTCGCCGGCAAAGACCGGGAAGCAGAGCGCCAGCAGTAGGATTGAGGCTCGGAGAGACTTTCGCATTGGTCGTTTCCTCTTAAGTTATGGAGATTCTAGTCAGACCGCCCGTCACGCCCAACTCAGGTGTGACGGACTTTTCGCGCTAGCCATTTTACGGCTAACACATAGAAGGGCTTACCTCACATGAATTTAGCAGACGAACGGCTCAGGGCACTAGATGGCCCGTCACTGACGGCCGACGAGCGCGCCGTGCCGCGCTGCCAAGCGGCGGCCGACCTTATTCAGATCGGCCAGTATGAGGCGGCCCGCGAAGCCCTCGGCGAGTTGTGGCGAGGGATAGGCGAGCGGCCCGACCTCGGAGGCTTGAGCGAGCCGGCGGCCGCCGAAGTGCTCTTACAGGCGGGCGCCCTGTCGGGCTGGTTGGGCGCGAGCGGGCAAGTGGCCGGCGCGCAGGAGGCGGCCAAAGACCTCATCAGCGAGAGCGCCGCGAGGTTCGAGAGTCTCGGCGAGGCGGCACGCGCCGCGCTCGCCCGGAGCGACCTCGCGCTCTGCTACTGGCGCGAAGGCGGGTACGACGAGGCGCGCGTGCTCCTGAAGGACGCCTTGGAGTCCGCCACCGGGACGGCCGAGCGCGCGAAAGTCCTCCTGCGTCTGACCACCGTCGAGTTCTCGGCCGCGCGTTATAACGACGCCCTCACGCTGCTGAAAGAGCACGCGCACGTCTTCGACGAGCGCGTCAGTCACGCCCTGCGCGGAAGCTTCCACAACCACTTGGCTCTGGTGCTCAAGCAGCTCGGCACGGTCGAGCAGCGCCCCGACTACCTCGACCAAGCCATCATCGAGTTCACCGCCGCCATACACCACCACGAGCAGTCGGGCCACGAGCGATACCGCGCGACCAACGAGAACAACTTGGCCAACCTGCTCCGCAAGATGGGCCACTACCGGCAGGCGCACGAGCACTTGGATCGGGCGGGCGCGGCTTTGGTGAGACTCAGAGACGCAGGGTTGCTCGCGCAAGTCGACGAGACGAGGGCGCGCGTGCTGATAGCCGAGCAAAGATACCCCGAAGCCAACGAGGTCATCGGGCGCGCCGTCCAGACGCTTGAGCGCGGCAGCGCGGCCGCCCTTCTCGCCGACGCCTACACCGTGCAGGGTATCGCGTGGGCGCGTCTCTGCGCTTACGACAGCTCTCTTAAAATCCTGCGCCGCGCCATGAGCCTCGCGGAAGAGTCGGGCGCGCTCTACAACGCCGGACTCGCCGCGCTCACGCTCATCGAGGAGCACGGCGCGCGCCGCCTGCCGGAAGACGAGTTGTTGAGTGTCTACTTGCGCGCCGACGAAATCGTCGGGGGGAGTCAGGACGCGGAAGAGGTCGCGCGACTGCGCGACTGCGCCCGCCTCATCATCAGGCGCGTGGCGGGGCTGCGGCTCAACGACCGCAACTTCTCGCTCCACGGCGCGGTGCACGACTTGGAGGCGCGCTACATCGCGCGGGCTTTGGACGAGGCCGGGGGGAGCGTGACGCGGGCCGCGAAGCTGCTCGGCGTCGGGCACCAGTCGCTGTCCATCATCCTCAACACGCGCCACACGAAGCTTCTCGGCAAGCGGACGCCCGCGCGCGAGCGCCGCAAAAGCATCATCAAGCAACTCCCGAAAAACTAGCGAAGCGCCTTTAGCCTTCGGCCGGCGGCCCGCGCCTCAGGCCACGCGGACGAGCGCGGGCTTGACCGCCCCGCGGTCGTCGACCTCGTAGGCGTACGCCTCTTTGAGGTCGGACTGCCCGCTGTTGGTGTAGACGAAGAGGCGCTGGCCGTCGGTGCGCACCTTGACGATGCCGAAGGCGGCGCGGCTGAAGGCGATGAACTGCTTGCGCGCCTTCGCGTTGAGCTGCGCGACGTTGTCCTTGATGACGCAGATGTCGTCGGCGCCGAGCTTGTGGAACTCGGGGCGGACGAGCCCCTCGTAGCTGAAGAAGGCGACGAGCTCCGTGACGAAAATCAGCGGCTCTTCGAGGCGCGAGTAGCGGCCGAGCGCGCCGACCAGAGTCGCGCGCGGGTGGATGTACTCGACGCGCGCGTTGTCGTCGCCCGACGAGACGACGGAGACGACCGGCGCGACGGCCTGAAGGAACGCCCCCGAGAAATCGGCCGAGCCGTGGTGCGGGACTTTGAAGACCTCGGCCTGAAGGTTTATCTCGCCGCGGTTGTGCGCCGCCGTCAGCGCGCGCCCCGACTCGTCGTTGAGGTCGCCGCTGAAGAGGAAGTTGACGCGCCCGTACGTCACGCGCAGGACGATGGAGTGGCCGTTGATGGTGTGCGAGGCGGACTTGCCCGTGAAGCCCTGAATCTCGGTCTCTAAGGATTCGTGGCCGACGCGCGGGCCTCTCGGCGGGCTGCCGAGGAACTTCAGCCCCTCGACGTTTTTGACGCGCGTCGGGAGCGGGCCGAGCACTTCGACGCGGACGCCCTCATCGGCGAGGAAGTCGAAGGCGTCGTTGTCGCCGACTTCGAGGCGGCGGAACTCAATCGGCCCGCGCTTCTTCCACTCCTTGAGCGCCTCCTTCCATTCGAGAAAGGGCTCGTTCATCTCCTCGTCGGGGACTTTCAGAATGTCCGTTTCGAGGCCCGTGATGATGGTCACGTCCTTGCCGGTCGAGGGGTCTTTGACGACCTTCGTCGCGCCGAGCATCTCGGCCTCTTTGCGGTTCTTCGACGGGCGCTTGACGAGGCCGTTGTGGTAGACGCGCTGCGGGTGGATGAAGAGGCGCTGGAAGGTCGTCTTGTTCTGCTCGGACTTGTAGATCTCCGTCAGACCTTTGAAGTGGTCGGCGTCGCCGTGCGAGACGACGATGCAGTCGATCTCTTTGGGCCGGCCCGCGTGCGTGCTGCGGAAGCGCGAGGCGAGGTAGCGCGCGAACATGACGTTCTCGCCGCCGTCGATGAGGACGATCTTGCCTTTCGGCGTCTCCAAGACGGCCCCGTCGCCCTGCTGCACGTCAACGAAGTTGACCATCAGGACGCGGCTCTCCCGCTTCTCGCGGACGACATCCTTCGGCTTGGTGCCGGAGGACTTCGGCGGGACGATGAAGCCCGACGAGGGGATGGGCTTGCTCGTCCCGTCCTCCTGCTTCTCGAAACGGAAGACGCGCACCTCGACGTGCTCCGAAGTGACCTTGAGCACCTCGACGCGATCGCCCCACGCCATCGTCCTCAGAAACCCTTTCTTGTTCGGCTGCTCGTAGACGTTGGCGAGGTCAACGTCGATCACGTGGTTGGCCGCCATTGTCGTCCTCCTTCTCGGGCGCGGGCTTAAAGGGTCTTTGCGGGGCCGCGGCGTCGTGTGGGCGCGCGGCGGCGTGGCGACGGCCGGAGACGGGGCGTCTCGGGAGGCGGGCGCGCTTTTGGGTCGGCCGCGTCCGCGGCGCGCACTATATCACGGCGGGCGCTCGCGCCCCGACGATTTTTCGCGGGCCGGGACGCGGGCGTTTAAGAGAGTTTGGACTTGACGACTTCGCTCAGGGTGCGGCCGTCGGCCGCGCCGCCGAGGCGCGCCTGCGCGGCCTTCATCACCGCGCCCATCTCCTTCATCGAGCTCGCGCCGAGTTCCGCAATCGTCTCCGCGACGACGCGCTCGATCTCCTCGCGCGGGGCGGCGCGCGGCAGATACTCTTCGATGACCGTTATCTCGGCGCGCTCCTTCGCGGCCAGCTCCTCGCGCCCGGCCCGCTCGTACTGCTCGACGGAGTCGCGCCGCTGCTTGACGAGCGACTGCAGGGCCTTCATCAGCTCGTCGTCGGAGAGCTCGCCGCCCTTCTCGATCTCGCGGTTCTGTAAAGCGGCCTTGACCATCCGAAGGGTCGAGGTGCGCGCCGCGTCCTTCGCCTTCATCGCGGCCGTCATGTCCTTAACGATTCTTTCCTTCAAACTCATCTCGCGTCTCCCCCGAACGTCGGTCTCGGCTGACCGACGCATCATCGCAGGGCGGGTTTAAATCCGCAACGGCCCCGCCGAAATCCGCTCCCCGCCGGAGCCGGTTAAGTTACAATGACGCGGCCGGGCCGCCCGCGCCCGAGGCTCCTCCTCATTGCCCCGGAGACTCACATGACCAGACACTTCATCTGCTACTCGACGAGCGACGCGGCGGAGTTCGCGGCGCGGCTCTGCGACGAGCTTGAGGCCGGGCACCCGACCGTCCCCGTCTGGCTCGACAAGCGCGACGTGCAGCCGGGTCAGGAGTGGGACGAGGAGGTCTCCGAGGCCATCAAGACCTGCCTCAGCCTCATCTTCGTCATGACGCTCGACAGCGTCGACGACGAGTCGGAGTGCAAGGGCGAGTGGACGCGCGCGCTCCGCTACAAGAAGCCGATCATCCCCGTCAAGCTCCACGCGGACGCCGAGCTGCCCCTGCGCCTCGACCCGCGGAACTACGTCGACTTCACCCGGGCGCGCGACTCTGAGGAGGAGTACAACGCGGCGATGGCGCGGCTGCGCAAGCGCCTCGTGTGGCTCGGCTCGCCCGAGGGCGTGTTGGAGTCGATGAAGGATCGCCTCGCCGACGCGCAGCGCGACCTGCGACGCGCGCAAGACGCCGTGCGGCGCGCGCGCGTCGAGGACGACATCGAACAGCTCCGAAAAGACATCGCGAGGCAGGAGGAGGTGGTGCGCGACCCGCAGGCGGCGCAGAGGCGCGTCGAGGAGAGCATCGCGCGCGGACTTGAGCGCGAGCGGCAGCCGCCGCGCGCCGCCCCTGAGACGCGGCGCGCCAAGTTCATCAACCCGCCGCCCGGCCTCTCGCCCTCCTACTTCCAAGACCGCCAGATGGAGACGGGCACGCTCGCGAGTTTTCTCAAGGACGAGTCGGTGCGCTTGATAACGGTCATCGGGCGCGGCGGGACGGGCAAGACGGCGCTCGTCTGCCGCCTCCTGAAGTCGGTCGAGGGCGGGCAGCTGCCCGACGGCGGCGGGCCGCTCAGCGTCGACGGCATCGTCTACCTGAGCGCCGCCGGCACGCGCCGCGTCAACACGCCGAACATCTACGCCGACCTCTGCCGCCTGCTCCCCGAGGAGACGGCGCAGCAGCTCGACGCGCTCTACAAGAACCCGCAGGCCAGCACCGAGCTGAAGATGCAGTCGCTGCTCGCGCACTTCGGCGAGGGGCGCGTCGTCGTGCTGCTCGACAACTTCGAGGACGTCATCAACCGCGAGACGCACCACGTCCTCGACGAGGAGTTGGACGAGGCTCTGCGCGCGCTGCTCAACCTCCCGCACCACGCCGTGAAGGTGATCGTCACGACGCGCGTCGCGCCGCAAGACCTCGCGCTCGTCCAGCCGGGCCGCCAGCGCCCGCTCCACTTGGACGAGGGGCTCCCGAGCCCCTACGCCGAGAACATCCTGCGCGAGATGGACGCCGACGGGCGGGTCGGGCTGCGCACGTCGCCGGATGAGCTGCTCGGCGAGGCGCGCGAGCGCACGCGCGGCTACCCGCGCGCCCTCGAAGCCCTCTTCGCCATCCTCGCCGCCGACCGCGACACGACCCTCTCAGACATCCTCAGGGACACGGTCAAGCTGCTGCCCGAGAACGTCGTCCACGACCTCGTCGGCGAGGCCTTCAGCCGCCTCGACCCGGCCGCCCAGAAGGTCATGCAGGCGCTCGCCGTCTACGGCCACCCGGTCACGCCGGCCGCCGTCGACTACCTGCTCCAGCCGCACCAGCCCGGCATCGACAGCGCGCCCGTCCTCAAGCGTCTGGTCAACATGCAGTTCGCGCGGCGCGAGTCGGGCCGCTACTACCTTCACCGCGTCGACCGCGCCTACGCCCTCGCGCGCGTCCCGCGCGGCGAGCCCTCCGACCGCGGCGAGGCCGGCGCGCCGCCCTACACGCAGTTCGCGCTCCTCCACCGCGGCGCGGAGTATTTCAAAGAGACCCGCCTGCCGGCCGAGAAGTGGAAGACGGTCGAAGACCTCGCCCCGCAGCTCGCCGAGTTCGACCTGCGCTGCGCGGGCGAGGACTACGACGCGGCGGCCCACGTGCTGTTTCAGATAGACTTCGAATACCTGTGGACTTGGGGCTTCTACCGCCGGATGGCGGAGATGCACGAGCGCCTGCAAGGCAAGCTGAGCGACCCGCTGCTGGAGCAGATGAGCGTCGGTAATTTGGGCATCGCGTATAACGGCGTCGGGCAAGTGCAAAAAGCCGTCGCCTGTTATGAGCGGGCCATCCGGCTCAGCCGCGATAACCGCAACCGGCCGGGCGAAGGGGCTTGGTTAAGCAACTTGGGCAACTGCTACTGCCACGTGGGGGACACCGTGCTGGCCGCCGACTACTACGTGCAGGCGCTCGCCATCGCGCGCGAAGTCGGAGACCGCCGGCTCGAAGCCAGCATCCTAGACAATCTGGGCATCTGCAAAAACCTTCTCGGCCAGACGCCGGACGCGATCACCTATCACGAGCAGGCGCTCGCCATCTGTCGCGAGACGGGCGACCGCCGGTCGCAGGGCAACGTGCTGGGCAACTTCGTGGACGCGTTGATAGGCGAGCACCGTTACGCGGAAGCGATAGAGCGGGCGCTGGAAGGCGTCGCGATTGCGGAGGAGCTGAACAGCCCGAACCTCCGCAGCTTCAATTACGTCAACCTCGCCCAAGCCCGCTTCTACGCGGGCGACCTGCCCGGCGCGCGCGAGGCCGCCGAGACCGCCTGCCGCTACGACGAGCCGAGTAATAACCATTTCGTCTCGGCCCTGCTCGGGCTCATCCTGCTCAGGCAGGGGGACGTGCCGGCGGCCCGAGACGCCTTCGCTTCGGCGGTGGCGCAGGCCGACGCGCTGCTGACATTCAGTAAGGAGAACTTGAGGGCGCTTTACTCGAAGGCGCTGGCCCTGTGCGGGCTGGCTCTGTGCGGCGACGCGGGCCGCGCGGGGGAGGCGGCCGGGGCGTACAGGGCGGCGCGGGCGATTAACAAGGACGCCGGAATCCGGACACGCGTGCTGCTTCTGTTCGACACGCTGGCGGAGGCCGACGTGGCGGGCGTGCTCGCCGGGGTGCGGAAGGCCGCGGCGGGCGAAGAGTGAGCCCGCGCGGGCGGGGCCGCGGGCGGTCAGCGCGCGGAACCCTTGCCCGAACCGTTGCCGTTGGCGCGCGCGAGGTGCGCGCGGAGGAAGCGGCCGGTGTGTGACGAGGCGACCTTCATCAACTGCTCGGGCGTGCCGCAGGCGACGACCTCGCCGCCCGCGTCGCCGCCCTCGGGGCCGAGGTCGATGAGGTGGTCGGCCGTCTTAATCACGTCGAGGTTGTGCTCGATGACGAGGAGCGAGCCGCCGGCCTCGACGAGCGTGCGGAAGGCGGCGAGCAGCTTGTTGATGTCGTCGAAATGTAGCCCGGTCGTCGGCTCGTCGAAGATGTAGAGCGTCTTCGCGCCCGCGCGCTTCGAGAGGTGCGCGGCGAGTTTGACGCGCTGCGCCTCGCCGCCCGACAGAGTGGTCGCGGATTGGCCGAGGCGCAGGTAGCCCAAGCCCACGTCTTCAAGGACGCGCAGGCGGTTGGCGATCTTGTTGATGTCGCGGAAGAAGGTCATCGCCTCGCGCACCGTCATGCTGAGCACGTCGTTGATGTTCTTGCCGCGGTAGCGCACGTCCAAAATCTGCGGCTTGAACCGCGTCCCCTTGCACTCCTCGCAGACCAGCTCCACGTCGGCCAAGAACTGCATCTCGACCGTCACCGTCCCGTCGCCCTCGCACACGTCGCAGCGCCCGCCCGGCACGTTGAAGGAGAAGTGCGACGGGTCGAGCCCCTTGCCCTGCGCGTCGCGCGTCTGCGAGAAGACCTCGCGCACGGCGTCGTAGACCTTGACGTAGGTGACCGGGGTCGAGCGCGGCCTGCGCCCGATGGGGGACTGGTCGACGAGGATGACCTCGTCGACGTGCTGCGCGCCGTCGAGCTTCTGGAACGCGCCGACGTGGCCCTGCCACTCGCCGCGCTGCTTCTTCAGGCCCGCATAAATCACGTCGTGGACGAGCGTCGACTTGCCGGAGCCGGAGACGCCCGTGACGCAGGCGAAGATGCCGAGCGGGATGTCGACGTCGATGCCTTTGAGGTTATGTTCCGAAGCGCCGCGCACGGAGAGCTTCTTCTTCGGCGCGGGGGCTGACGCGCGCCGCGCGGCCTTAATCTCGGTCTCGCCGCGCAGGTACTTGCCCGTCAGCGTCGCGCCCGACTCCAACAGCCCCGCGAAGTCGCCCTCGTAGACGACGCGGCCGCCGAGTTCGCCCGCGGCCGGGCCGATGTCGAGGATGTGGTCGGCGGCGCGCATCATCTCCTCGTCGTGCTCGACGACGAGCACCGTGTTGCCGATGTCGCGCAGGTTGTGAAGCAGGCGTATGAGGCGCTCGCTGTCGCGCGGGTGCAGCCCGATTGAGGGCTCGTCGAGGACGTAGAGCGCGCCGACGAGGGAGGAGCCGAGGTTGGTCGCGAGTTGTATGCGCTGCGCCTCGCCGCCCGAGAGCGTCGAGGCCAAGCGGTCGAGCGTCAAATAATCGAGTCCCACGTCGACCAGAAACTTCAGGCGGCGGCGCACCTCGAAGAGAACCTTGTCGGCGATGGCCGCCTGCTCCTCCGTCAGTTGCAGCCCCTCGAAGAACACCGTCGCCTCTTTGATTGAGAGCGCGCAGACTTGGGGGAGCGTGCGCCCGCCGACGAGCACGTCGCGCGCCTCCTGTCGAAGGCGTCCCCCGCCGCAGTCGGGGCAGAGCGTGTAGCCGCGGTACTTGGAGAGGAAGACGCGGACGTGCAGCTTGTACTTCTTCGTCTCAAGCCACGCGAAGAAGCCGCGCACGCCGCCCCACTGCCCCCGGCCGTCGATGAGGGCGCGCTGCTGCGCTTTCGGCAAGTCGGCGAAGGGCACGTCCATCGAGATGCCCTCCTGCCGCGCGAAGCGTCGCAGCTCCGCGCGCGCCCAGTCGAACTGCGGCTTCGTCCACGGCTCTATCGCGCCCTCGGCGAGAGAGAGCGCGGGGTTCGGGACGACGAGGTCGAGGTCTAAGCCGATGGTGTTGCCGAAGCCCTGACAGGTCGGGCACGCGCCGTAGGGGTTGTTGAAGCTGAACAGGCGCGGCTCGGGCTGCGCGTAGACGGTGCCGTCGTACTTGCACTCGAAGCGTTCGGAGAAGTTAAAGGTGCGCGGCGCGTCTTCGGCCGTGCGGACGACGGCCTGCCCGTGACCCTCGACGAAGCACGTCTCGAACGAATCGACCAGACGCTCGCGCACGTCGGCGCGCGCGGCCAAGCGGTCGACGAGCACGTGGACGCCCTCGAAGTCGGCGCGCGCGTAGTCGTCGGGCGTGCGCAGCTCGACCACTTGGCCGTCGACGAGCAGGCGCGTGAAGCCGCGCTGCATGAGGCTCATCGTGTGGGCGACGACGGCGCGGCGGTCGGCGGCGGGCGCGGCCGGCGTCGCCGCCTTCTTCTTCGCGCCGCGCTTCTTCGCCGCAGACTTCGACGCGTCGCCGTTCTCCTCGACGCGCATCCCCGCGTCGGCGGGGAAGAGGACGTAGAAGCGCGTCCCCTCGGCGAGCGCTTCGAGGACTTCCTGCGCGGACGACTCGGGCGAGTCCTTGCGGACTTCGCGCCCGCAGACGCGGCAGAAGGTGACGCCCGTGCGCGCGTAGAGCAGGCGCAGGTAGTCGTAGACTTCGGTCTGCGTGCCGACGGTCGAGCGCGGGTTGCGCGTCGAGTTCTTCTGCCGGATGGCGATGGCCGGCGGGATGCCGCGCACCTCGTCCACGTCGGGCTTGTCCATCCGCTCAAGGAACTGCCGCGCGTAGGCCGAGAGGCTTTCGACGTAGCGGCGCTGGCCCTCGGCGTAGATGGTGTCGAAGGCGAGGGACGACTTGCCCGAGCCCGAGACGCCTGTGACGACCGTCAGCTTTTCGATGGGGATGGAGAACGAGACGTTCTTGAGGTTGTTGACGCGCGCCCCGCGCACTTCGATTGCTTCTTCCGTCATGGCTCGAAAAACACTTCGGCGCCGCACAGTCGGCTTTCGGGAGGCGCGGCGAACCCCGCATCATAACCCGAAACCCGTGCGGACGCGAAACGCGGCAGGCCGCGCGCGCTTTAGACCCAGAGGAAGGCGGGGTGGTCGTGGCCGGTGGCGTGGGTGATGATGCGCTGGTAGATCTTCGGGCCGAAGTTGCTGTTGGTGAGGACGACGAGGCCCGTGCGGCGCGCGGGGTCGCCGATGGCGAAGGCGTGGAAGGTTCCGTTGTCGCCCCAGTGCCAGAAGTAGTCGCGGCCTTCGGCGCTCTCCAAGCCCCATCCCAAGCCCCACGCGAGCGCGCTGTTTATCTTCACCTGCGGCGCGAGCATCTCGCGGCGCGAAGACTCTTTGAGGTCGTGCGCGTCGCGCGAGGGGCGCTCCATGACGCGGGCCATGAAGGCGGCGTAGTCGGGCGCGGTCGTCAGGAGGCTTCCGGCGACGTTCGGCTGGAGCGAGACGGGGTGGCCGCTCCAATTAGGGTCGACTTCGGGCATCGCGCGGGCCACGTCCTCGTAACGCCACCCGGGCAGAGGCTTCGACGTGCGCGCCGCCGCCTCGTGCATCTTGCGCCCGCCTTTGACGAAGAAGCCCTCGGCCGCCTGCCCGCGGTTGCGGTGTCCGGTGACGCCCCGTCTGTCGTACTCGGGCGTCCACACGTAGCTGCTCGACTTCATCCCGAACGGCGCGAGCACGCGCTCGGTCATGTACTTCGTGATGCCTTGCCCCGTTATCTGCTCGACGACGCGCTGCAAGTAGAAGTAGCCCTCGCCCGAGTACTGGAAGCGCGCGCCGGGGTCGAAGGCGATTTGGAGTTTGTCGTCTTTGGCGAAGCGCCAGTTCTGAAAGCCGGTCGAGTGGGAGAGGACGTGGCGCGCCGTGATGAGTTTCGAGCGCGCGTCTTCGAGCGCGTAGGCGTCGGGCAGGTAGTTGACGAGCGGGCGGTCGAGGTCAATCAGCCCCTCGTCGCGCAGGCCGAGCACGGCGTAGGCGAAGACGGGTTTGCTCAAAGACGCGGCCGGGAAGATTGTGTCGTCCGCGACCGGCTCTTTCGTCTCCGCGCTGCGGACGCCGAAGCCGCGCGCCCAAGCGACGCGCCCGCCCTCGACGACCGCGACGGAGAGGCCCGGCACGTAGGCCAGCTCCATCAGACGCGGCAGGCGCGCCAGAAAATCGGCCGACAGGTTGCGCGGCCGCCTCGCGCCCTGCGAGAAGGCGCGTGGCGCGGTGAGCGCGGCGAGGAGCGCGGCGAAGGTTTGCGCGCCGAAGGTGCGTCGGTTGATTCGCGTCATGTCGAAGCCTCGAAGGGGCGTGCGGCCGCGGGTTCCGGAATGTCGTAAAAAGGCCGCGCAAATGATAGTCGCTCCGTCCGACTTTGTGGACGTTTAGGTGACGGAAAGGCGATTTTCGGTGACGAGGGGGCCGACCGCGTTGACGGGGGAGGCGGCGTTTACGGGCCGCCGCAGGGGCCGTCGGGGCGTCTCCGGGCTTGCAACTGAGCCCCTAAATAGTGCATCCTATTACCGGTTACTCCTTCTCTCGCGCATCACCGGTGATGCGCCCCGCGCCTCGACGGTCGGCGGCGGCGTTTTGGATGGTTCGAGAGCAGGCTGATTCTCAACCCAGAGGCCGCTCGTCTGAGCATCCGAATACGGGCCTTCGCTGCCACCGTTACACCGAAGCCGCTTACGATTCGACGCTTCTTTTGACACTCCCGCGGGGAGTAAGGGTACACCTACATGTCCATGAAACTTTACGTCGGCAACCTCTCTTTCAAGACTTCGAGCGAAGACTTGCAGCAGCTCTTTTCGGCGGCCGGCACGGTCGAGTCGGCCTCGGTCGTCGAAGACCGCGAGACGGGCCGCTCGCGCGGCTTCGGCTTCGTCGAGATGGCGAGCCGCGAGGAGGGCGAGGCGGCGATTCAGCAGTTCAACGGCAAGGAGTTCGGCGGCCGCAACCTGACCGTTAACGAGGCGCGCCCGCGCGAGGATCGCGGCGGCGGCGGCGGCGGTGGACGCGGCGGCTACGGCGGCGGCGGTAACCGCGGCGGCGGTGGTGGCGACGGCGGCGGCGGCGGCGGTCGTGGCGGCGGTGGCGGCTACGGCGGCG
>DASQDT010000151.1:0-17911 GCA_035634035.1 Pyrinomonadaceae bacterium
ATCCCGCCGATTGGATTCCTAACTTCCTACTCCGAGGCGCGAAGCGATGCAGGCTCTGGGGATGGTCGAGTGCATGGGGCTGGTGGCGATGATCGAGGCGGCCGACGCGATGGTCAAGTCGGCCAACGTCACGCTCGTCGGCTACGAGAAGATCGACGCGGGGCTGGTGACGGCCATCGTGCGCGGCGACGTGGCGGCCGTGCGCGCGGCCGTCGACGCCGGCGCGGCCGCCGCCTCAAGGGTCGGCACGGTCGTCTCCACGCACGTCATCCCGCGCCCGCACGCCGAAGTCGACGACGCCGTCCCCGTCCTCCGCACGGGCCAGACGACGCGCAAGAAAATCTCCGGCTCGGTGCGCGGCAAGTGATTCCCCGCAGATGAATTTTCAGAGGACGAAGCGGTAGCCGACGCCGCGGACGGTGAGGAGGTGGCGCGGCTTCGACGGCTCGTCCTCGATGTACTTGCGAAGCCGGACGATGAAGTTGTCGATGGCGCGCGTGTCCGTGTCCTCGCGCAAATTCCACACGTCTTCGAGCATCGCCTTGCGCGAGACGGCGCGGCCCGCGTGCCTGATGAGGTAGCGCAGAAGCTCGGCCTCCATCAAAGTCAGCCTGACGGTGCGCCCGCCCGCGCGCAGCTCCAAAGCCCCGAAGTCGATCGTCCGCCCCGCGAACTCGAAGACCTCCGCCTCACCCACGGCAGACTTCGCGCCCGACCCGTCGACGCGCGACACGTCGGCGCGCGCCGTTTCATCCTTCGCCGCCTCGCCTTTCGCCGCCACGCCCTTCGTCTCCCGCGTCAGCCACTCGCGCCGCCGCAGAAGCCCGCGCAGGCGCGCGGTCAGAATCGCCAGCTCGAAGGGCTTGGGCAGGTAGTCGTCCGCGCCCGACTCGAAGCCGCGCAGAACGTCTTCGGGGTGGCCGCGCGCCGTCAGCATCAGGACGGGGACGAACTGACCGGCCTCGCGCAGACGCGCGGCGACCTCGAAGCCGTCGATGCCGGGCAGCATCACGTCCAAGACGACCGCGTCGAACTCGCGCCGCGCGCCGCCGTCGCTGCCGAGCAGGAGCGCGAGCGCCGCCTCGCCGTCGCCGACCGCCTCGACGCGGTAGCCCTCGGCCTTGAGGTTGTAGCACAGGCCGTCGGCCAGATGCTTCTCGTCCTCGACGATGAGAACCGCGCCCGAACCCGTCATCGCTCCTCCCCGGCCGCGCGCGGCAGCAGGATGGTGAACGTGCTCCCGCGCCCCGGCCCCGCGGACTCGGCGTAGACGCGCCCGCCGTGTTTCTCGACGACCGAGCGCACGATGAACAGCCCCAGCCCCGTGCCCTTGACGCGCGCCGCGATGCGGCCCGGCGCGCGGTAGAAGCGGTTGAAGATGCGACGCGTCTGGCCGGGCCGGATGCCGACGCCGCGGTCGCTGACGCGCACGGCGACGGTGCGCGCGTCGCGCGCCTCGACCGAGACGGTCACGTCAATCTCTTTCGTCGAATACTTGACGGCGTTGTCCAAGAGGTTCGAGACGGCGGCGCGCAGCTCCTCGCGGTCGCCGCGCACGGCCGCGCGCGACGCGCCGTTGGCCGCCTCGACGTAGCGCAGCGCGGCGGGGCCGAGGTTGTAGTGGGCGCGCGTCATCTCGGCGCAATCTTTGACGAGCTCGCCCACGTCGACGATGCGCGTGCGGATGCGGCGGCCGCGGTGGCCGGCGCGCGCGGCCTGCAAGACCTGCTCGACCGTGCCGAGCAGGCGCGCGCTGTCGGCCAGCATCACGTCGTAGAACTCGCGTCGCTGCGCTTCGTCCACGTCGCGTGTCTTGAGGGTTTCGAGGTAGAGGCGGATGGAGGCGATGGGGGTCTTGAGCTCGTGCGAGACGGCGTTGATGAAGGCGTCGTGCTGCTCGTTGCGTCGAATCTCGCGGACGAGGAAGACCGTGTTGAGGGCGACGCCCGCGATGATGGCGGCGAAGAAGACGAGCCCGAGGATGAGGAGCGCGACCTTCTGCCAGTTGAGCAGGATCCAAGTGACGTTGAGCGCGACGGCGATGGAGACGAGCGTCGCGCCGAGCGCGATGAAGAAGGCGACGGAGCGGCGGCGGCTGCTGACGCGCATGAGCGCCATTTTAGGACAAAAGCGTCAGGTTGCGGATGCCGGGACGCCGGGCGCGGGTCGAGGACGGCAGCGCCCTCATCGACCCGCACCCGGCGTCCCGCGATTCAGTCGTCAGGCGGCGTTCGACAACTCTTCGGCCGCGGGCGGCGCGAGGCGTGCGCGCGGGAGCGGCGTCGTCGCGGCGACCGTCTTGACGGAGCGGGCGAGGCCGAGAAATTCGAGCGCGCGGATGCCGTACCAGTTGAGGTCTATCTCGTACCAGCGCAGGCCGTGGCGCGCGGAGGTCGGGTGCGCGTGGTGGTTGTTGTGCCAGCCCTCGCCGAAGGTGAGCAGCGCGATGAGCCAGTTGTTGGTCGAGTCGTCGTCGGTCGCGAAGCGGCGTCGGCCCCACGTGTGCGTCGCCGAGTTGACCAGCCACGTCGCGTGGAGGCCCAGAGTCGTGCGCAGGAAGAGGCCCCACAGGAGCAGAGACCAGCCGCCGAGGGCGAGGAGCAGGGCGCCCAGCAGGACGACCGGCAGGAAGAACCAGCGGTTGAGAAAGACGTGGACGGGGTCGCGCATCAGGTCGGGCGCGTAGCGGCGGAGCGTCGCCTCGTCGTAGCGCTGCGCCGTCCCCCTCAGGATCCAGCCGATGTGCGACCACCACGTGCCGTCGCGCGGCGTGTGCGGGTCTTCCGGCCCTTCCGTGTGCGCGTGGTGTATGCGGTGCGTGGCGACCCAGTTGATCGCGCCGGCTTCGAGCGCGAGCATACCGCAGACGGTGAGCGTGTACTCGACCCACTTCGGCGTCTTGTAGCCGCGGTGCGTCAGGAGGCGGTGGAAGCCCATGCCGATGCCGAGGCTGCCCGAGACCCACCAGAGGATGAAGACGGAGGCGACGCCCTGCCAAGAGAACATGAAGAGCGCGGCGATTGACGCCGCGTGAAAGACGACCATCGTGACGATAGTCCCCCAGTTGATACTCGTCCGCTGCCTGCTCGGCCCTAGCTCGTTGATTGCGTTAGACACTCCACGTCCTCCCCGGATTCTCCCGGCCGCTAAACTCCCGATGAACTTTGATGTTTGGGGGTGCGTGTATCGTAGCAGGAAGCGGGCGCGCGGTTTGTCATAGTTCTGTAAAGATGCGGTGTCGGAGCGTCGGCCGGCGGGCTTAAGCGCGGTAGCGTACTTAGCGCGCGCCCTTCTCGCGCTCGTCGAGCATCGTGGCGATGAAGTCGTGCGGCGATTTTTCGCGCGCCCGGTCGGCCAGCTCCTCGTAGTAGTCGCGGATGCGGTCGAGCTGCCGGTCGTCGAGCTCTTCCAAGTCGAGCAGGGCGTTGTGCGCGCCGCGCGTGACGCGGATGAGCTCGTCGAGCTTGATTTGCAGGGCCTCCGTGTCGCGGTTCTGCGTGTTCTGGATGAGGAAGACCATCAGGAAGGTGACGATGGTCGTGCCCGTGTTGATGACGAGCTGCCACGTGTCGGAGAAGCCGAAGAGGGGGCCGGTCGCGGCCCAGACGACGACGACGGTGAGGGCGAGCGCGAAGGACTTCGGACGGCCCGCGGCGCGCGCCGTCCATTTCGCGAAGCGCGTGAACCAAGAGGTCGTTCTTGACGGACGCATGACGTTTGCTCCTTCCTTAATCGTCGGCGAACTCAAGGAGAAGCTCGCCCTTCTCGGTCACGTCGGCGTCCACGGTCATGAAGGGCTGCTGCGCGCGCGCCCGAGCCGAAGAGGACGACGAGTGCGGCTGCGAGGGCGAAGTGGGTGCGGCGGGCGGGCATCGGTCTGTTCGTCGCGCGATTTTTCCAAACCAGAGCGTTGGAAGTATACTCGACGCCGCGCGAAACCAGAACGGAGGCCGATTCCGCCGAGTGATCAACACGACCTGTCTCGACAGCGCGACGAAGAAGTTCACGAAGGACTTTCCGGCGGGCGAAATCAGCGACTACTGCGCGACCGAGCAGAACGTCGTCTGGGCCGACGTGACCGACCCGACGGGGCAGGACTTCGAGGAGTTGGCCGAGGAGTTCAACTTCCACCCGCTCTCGATAGAGGACTGCCGCAACGCGCACCAGCGGCCGAAGATAGAGGAGTTCAACGGCTACTACTTCATCGTCGTCTACGAGGCGGCGCTCGTCGGCCCGACCGACGACCTTGAGCTGCGCGAGCTCAACATCTTCCTCGGCCCGAACTACCTCGTCACCGTCCACAGCCGCCCCATCCGCGCCATCGAGACGGCGCGCCGCCTGTGGGGCGAGTGGACGGACAGGGCCGACCACGGCGCGGGCCTTCTGGCCTACCTGCTCCTCGACGCCATCGTCGACGACTATATGCCGATGCTCGACATCCTGAGCGACCGGATGGACGACCTCGAAGACGACATCTTCGGCGACTTCCGCCCCGAGTCCATCCAAGACATTTTCCGCATCAAGAAGCAGCTACTCTATTTGCGCCGCTCCATCACCCCGATGCGCGACGTTTTCAACACCATGCTCCGGCGCGAGCAGCCCATCTTCCAGCGGCAGACGCTCGTCTACTTCCAAGACGTCTTCGACCACATCATCCGCGTCGCCGACACCATCGACAACCTGCGCGACATGCTCGGCTCGACGATGGACGCCTACCTCTCCGTCTCCGGCAACCGCATGAATCAGGTCATGAAGCGGCTGACCTCCGTCTCGACCATCCTCATGTCGGTGACGCTCGTCGCCGGCATCTACGGCATGAACTTCGGGTTCATGCCGGAGCTCCAGTGGCGCTACGGCTACGTCTTCGCGCTGCTCTCGATGGTCGTCGTGGGCCTCGCGATCTACTTTTATCTGAGGAAGGTGAGATGGCTGTAAGGCGTCGGCGACACAAGCACGGGCCGGGCGAGAGGAAGAAGCACGCGGAGGAGTTGTCGGCGCTGCTCGCCCCGCTCGAAGAGCAGCACCCGGAGTTGGCCCGCGAGGCGCAGGGCGACGGCGACGGCGCCTACAACGACGCGACCATCAAGGTCAGCAGCGCGAACGTCACGCTGCCGAAGGAGTTCGTCGAGGGCGAGCGCAAGGGCGCGCGCATCTTCCGCCTCGACCCCGTCGTCTTAGTCATCCTCTGCCTCATGCTCGCCTTCATCGCCTTCATCGCGTGGCAAATCTCGCGGATGCCGCCCGCCGCGAAGTAGACGCGCCGACTCACAGAAGGACGGCCGCGCGCGCCAGCGTCTCCGCGCCTTCGGCGAGCGCCGACGAAGCGCCGCCCGACGCGATCAGCCACGCCGAAGCCTTCGCGCGCGCCGCGCCGTCGCCGTCCCCGCCCTCCGCATCGCCCGCCGCCTCGCCGGGCGCGGGCGTGAACTTCACGCGACGCACGGCGCGGCCTTCGAGCCGCTCGACGCGGAAGAGAGCGCCCTCGTGCTCGACCTCGTCGCCGGGTTGCAGGACGCGCCCGGCCCGCTCCATCAGAAAGCCGGCGAGCGTCGTGTAGCGGCCGTCTTCGGGAAGCCGCAGGCGGAAACGCCGGTTGGCGTCGCGCACCGCCAGCATCCCGTCGAGCAGAAAAGTCCCGTCCGGCTCCTCGGCTATCTGCGAGCGCGTCTCCTCGTCGTACTCGTCGTCGATCTCGCCGACTATCTCTTCGAGTAAATCTTCCAGCGTGACGATGCCCTCGACGCCGCCGTGCTCGTCGATGACGAAGGCGAGGTGCGTGCGCGCCGAGCGCAGGAGCGCGAGGGCCGCGCCGAGCGTCGCCGTCGCGGGGACGAAGAGAGGCGGGCGCGCGAGCCGCTCGGCCGAGAAGTCCTCGGGACGCGCCTGCCCCATGTCGAGGTCTTTGCGGAAGAGGACGCCGACGATCTGGTCGAGCCGCCCGCTGTAGACGGGCAGGCGCGAGTAGCCCGTGGCGCGGAAGGCGGCGCGCGCCTCGTCGAGCGTGGCGTCGGCGGGGAGCGCCTCGACGCGCGTGCGCGGCACCATCGCCTCGCGCACCTCGGCGTCCGAGAACTCGAAGACGCTGTCGAGCAGGCGCTGCTCGTCGTCCTCGATGTGGCCGCTCTTGCGCGAGGCCTCTACGAGGTGGCGCAGCTCCTCGCCCGTGTAGACGGCGGCGTGCTCGGACGAAGGGTGCAGGCCGAACAGGCGCACGGTGCGCGTGCCCGCCCAGTCGAGGACGCGGATGGGCCAGCTGAAGATCTTGTAGAAGGCGTGGAGCGGCCACGCGACCCAGAGCGCGACGCGCTCGGCGCGTTCGAGGGCGAGCGTCTTCGGGGCGAGCTCGCCGAGAACGATGTGGAGGAACGTGATGATGACGAAGGCGATGACGAGCGAGATGGTGTGCAGCGTCGTCTCGGAGACGCGGCCCTTGAGCGGCGCTTCGAGCACGTGCGCGATGGCCGGCTCGCCGAGCCAGCCCAAGGCGAGCGAGGCCATCGTGATGCCGAGCTGCGTGGCCGAGATGTAGGCGTTGAGGTGGTCGATCAGGTGGAGCAGGAGGCGCGCGCGCCCGCCCCCGCCCTCGGCCGCCATCATCTCGACGCGCGAGCGTCGGACGCCGACGAGCGCGAACTCCGAGGCGACGAAGAAGCCGTTAGCCAAGACGAGGAGGAAGACGACGAGGATGTAAAGAGCCGTGATCATGATTCGCGCCCGATTCTACAACACGCGGCGCGGGCGGGTCATTCGTCGCGGAAGGGCGCGGGGTCGCAGTCGTTCAACTCGTCGGGGCAGACGCCCTGCATCCACTCGTAGAAGCGCGCCGGGTCGCCCTCGAAGGCGTAGAAGACTTTGCGGACGGAGGGGAACTGTTGGAGCGTCGTCCCGACTTGGGCGAAGAACTGCGCGGAGCCGCAGGAGGTGCCCGCGCCGCCGATGAGGTGCGACACGTCGCGGAGGTTGACGTAGGCCGCGCCGCCCCGGACGCGGACGCCGATGAGCGCGCCCGCCGTCTTCGCGGAGAACCAAGAGTGGTAGCCGCGCCGGCGCTCGGCGCGCGTCGGGCCGCGGAGGAGTTGGCGCAGGGTCTCGGCCGCGACGGCGGGCGTCGCCGGTATCTTACGCCTGACGGCGAAGACCTCGTCGCAGTAGTCGGGACGCTTCTGCAGGCGTTCGTTGCTGAAGTAGAGCTTGACGGTGCGTGTCGGGGGGCGGCGTCGATGCGCCGGCGCGGGCCGGGCCGAGGCGGCGTGCGGGAGCGCGACTAAGAGAAGCGCGAGCGCCGCGGCGGTGAGCGGCGCTCGCACTCGCGTGAAGTTTCGCATGGGCCGGGAGACTCTACGCCAAAGTGCCTGACGGTTCATGGCTTGTTGCCGGGCGGCCGCGCTTCGGTGCGCGCGGGCCCTGTCGCCGGGGCGGCCGCGCCGCCTTCGCGCGGGGCGCTGTAGCCGGCGCGCGTGATGGCGACGCGCTTCTCGCGCCCCGGCCTGTCCTCGACCGTGACGCGCACGGCGCGGTAGGAGCCGTCGCGCCGCTTGTCGGTCGGGTTGTAGCTGATGACGTACTGCGTGCGCAAGTCCTTCGCGATCTCGCTGGCGATCTGCGGCAGCTCCGAGAGCGAGTTCGGGAAGAAGGCCCGGCCGCCCGTCTCCTTCGCCATCCGCTCGACGAGCTCGACGGCCTTCGCGCGCGGGCTCTTGCGGATGAAGCCGCCCTCGCGGTCGAGCTCGTTGACGAAGCCGATGACGTAGAGCTGCACGTCGGTCTCGCGCAGCATGTCGAAGAGCTGGTCGCGCTCGTAGGTGCTCTTGCGCTCCTCGCCGTCGGTGACGATGATGAGCGCGCGGCGGCGCTTGTCGTCGAGGTCGTTGCCCTTCTTGTGCTCGGCCGCGTGCTCGGCGGCGAGGTAGACGGCGTCGATGACGGCCGTCTTGCCGCCCTCGGGCAAAAGCTCGTTGTCGAGCACGTCGACGAGCGTGTCCTTGTCGGCCGTGAAGTCCTGCTTGAGCTCGATCTTGTCGGAGCTGACGAAGCGGACGATGAAGGTCTCGTCGCCCGGCTTGTTGGAGTTGACGATGGTCTTGGCGGCCTCGATGACTTGGCCGATCTGGTTGCGCATACTGCCCGAGTTGTCGACGACGAGGCCGTAAGAGATGGGCACCTCCTCCTTCGTGATCGACTCGACGGTCTGCTGCACGCCGTTCTCGAAGACGCGGAACTCGGCGGCCGTCACGTCGCCGACGGGCCGGTTCTGGCGGTCGACGACGCGGACGTTCAGGCGAATCTCGCTAGACTCGACGCGCACGACCTCGTCAGGGTCTACCTCTTGCTCCTGCTGGCCCGGCTGCTGCCCCTCGGGCGTCGCGCGCTCGCCCTGCGGCGAGACCTGAAGCTTCGGCGCGCCGGCCGGACTCTGCGGCGTCGGCGTCGGGCGCGGCGTCGCTGCGGTCTGCGCGGCGGCGGCGGGCCTCGCGGCCGAAGTCGTCGCGGGCGTGGCGGAGGTGCTGACGCGGCGCGGGCGCCCCGACTCGGTGCGGTTCTGCGCGGCGAGCGGCGGGGGCGCGAGGAGCGCGCCCGCGACGAGCGCGAGGCAGAGGGCGAGCGCCGCGAGGGCGCGGGCGCGGGTCGCTTGTCCGGGTGTGTGTCGCATATGGCCTCTGGTCAAAAAAAAATGAGCGCCCCGTCGAAACGTCCTCGGCCCCGTGCGGGGCGGGGAGGACTGTTCTGCGGGGCGCTCCTCACGTGTCAACGCCGGTCGTGGGCGTCTCGCGCGGCTGGGGCAGCGAAAACCTCTGGTAGCGCCCGGCACGCGCCTCTGGTCGCCGAAGGCTTCTCGCGCGCGTCTTAAAAGATGTCAAACGGGGCGCGACCGTTGCCAGCCGTCAGCGCGGGTTGACGACCGCGTAGTAGCCCTCTTTGGCGCGGACGAAGAGGCGCGACATTCCGCGCGGCGGCTGAACCTTGACCTTGAGCTTGTGCCACTTGCCGTCGTTGGCGAAGTTCGACGGGCGGTAGCCGATGGAGTACTGCGTGCGGAGCTCCAGCGCGATGCGCTCGAAAACGTCGTTCATCTCGGCCCCCGAGTTCGGGAAAAAGGCCTTGCCGCCGGAGACGCTGGCCAGCTCTTCGAGGATGGCGCGGCCCGACACGTCGAGCGTCGAGTTGTAGGGGCCGCCGTCGTTGATGCCGATGGCGTAGATGATGACGTCGGTCTCTTTGAGCAGGCGGCGCAGCTCCGAGAAGGTGTAGCGCGAGCTGTTGTCCTGACCGTCGCTGATGAGCAGCACCGCCCGCTTCTGGTGCGCGCCGCGCGTCACCTTCTCGACGCCGAGGTAGCAGGCGTCGTAGAGCGCCGTCTGGCCCTTCGTCTGGACGAAGGTCAGCTTGTCGGTCAGAGAGTCGCTGTCGCGCGTCTTGTCGAGCAGCAGCTGCGCGCGGTGGTTGAAGCCGATGAGGAAGTACTCGTCGCCGTGGTGGCTCGTGTCAACGAAGCGAATCAGGGCCTCGCGGGCGCGCTGAATCTTGTCGCCCGACATCGAGCCCGACACGTCGAAGACGACGCCCAGAGAGACGGGCGCGTCCTCGTCGGAGAAGAAGGTGATCTCCTGCTCGACCTTGTCGTCGTAGATGGTGAACGACTTGCGGCCGAGGCCCGTCACGAAGCGGCCGTACATATCCGTCACCGTGACGTTGAGCGAGATCAAGTCCGAGTGGATGATGACGCGCTCCTTGTCGTCCTGCGGGAGCGGCGCGGGCTTCTGCCTGTCCTCGGCGGGCGTGCTCGTCGTGCCGCCGCCCGTCGTCGCGGCGGAGGGCGAGGCCGAAGGGCCGGGCGCGTCGGGCGTCACGTTCGTCGCGCTGGCGCCGGCGGCCGCCGAGGGCTGCTGTTGCTGCGTGCGTGCGTGCGGGGTCTGCGCGAAGGCTGCGGCGGCGGCGGCAAGGAAGGAGACAAGCGCGACTCTGGTGAGAGTCCGACGGCGCTGCGGTCTCATAAAAAACCCTCCTGAACGTTTGCTCGTGCTGCGAAAATGACGGAGCTGTCGGGGTGACGCGTCAGCGCGCTGTGTGACGTGGGCTCGCAAGCGCTGCTTAGACACCCCGTGTGATGATGGCTTGCGCCGCTCCGGTTGTTCTCGCGTGAGCCGGAAAAACCGTGGAACCGGGGAGACTCCGAGTTTTCCTCTTAACGTCCCGCATTGTAAGGCCGCGCGCGGCGGCGCGCAAGACGACGCGAAATTTTTACATCTCGCGCCGC
The DNA here is from genome assembly GCA_035634035.1 of Pyrinomonadaceae bacterium. Lineage (GTDB taxonomy): Bacteria > Acidobacteriota > Blastocatellia > Pyrinomonadales > Pyrinomonadaceae > DASQDT01. The sequence goes on from DASQDT010000151.1 coordinate 10,256, forward strand.
GCGCGGCGCGGCCTTCTCACTCCTCCCCCGCCTTTAAGCTGCTTTCTGTCGGGCGCGGGCTTGATTTGCCACGGGCCTTCGGGCCGGTCGTCCCCGCCGCCCCTCAACTGCGACTCGCCGCCTCTAGGGCCGAATTCTATGTGAATAAACCGAAGCCTGTAGGTCAAGAACACGAAGACGATGGCGAACGCCAACACCACCAAACCTAACGCAGTCATTTCTATCACCTCCCTACTACCCGGCGCGAAACTCCCGAGCGATGCTGTCCGGGGTTTTAGCCGTCGACTTTAGTCTCGCGCTCGGCCTCGTTCGTACTCCCGCTCCCTCCGTGAATCTTTCGTGCCCGACGCGGCGGACTGCCCCCGCGCCCGCGCGAAAAGCCGCGGCGCGTCAGACCTCGCCGCGTGACGCCGCGGCGTCGGCCGCAGGCGACTCCTCGCCGCGACAGTCCGCGCGCCGGGGCGACCGTTGTATGGGGGAATCGTTTAGCGCCGGGCGGCGCACTCGAAAGGGGAAATTCTCAGGCCGGGCCTGACGGAAACAGTCTCTCTTAAATTCAGCGGGCCCCGGCGGCGCTCACCTGTTACAACGCGCGTCGAGGGGCTGTCCGGTGACCAGCGCGAAGGTGAAGATTCTCCACTCGCCGCGATCCCTGACGAGGTCGTAGCGTTCGAGGTGGGGCCGCCCGTCCTCGTTGACGTACCTGACGTAGACTCTGGCCTCGTCGTAGCTGTCATTCTCGTGATCCTTGACGACCTCGCACTCGATCTTATGAATCTCAAGCTTCTCCCGGTAGATGAGCTCCGCGAGCGGGGCGGGCTCGACGCCCTTCCAAGAGACCTCGCCCAGAGAGGTCGAGAAGAGCGCGTTCGCCTGCCCGAGCTCGCCCCTGAGCGAGTGCTCCCAGAAGGCGCGGACGACGGAAGCGGGGCCGCCCGGCGTCTCCGCGGGCCGCGCGGCGGCGGGGGCCGGCTGCGGGCGCACGTCCGCGGGCGGGCGCTCGTCGTGCGCCGTCCAGCGCTTGAGCGACAGCCCGGCCAGCAGCACGCCGACGAGCAAGGTGGCGGCCATCGAGATGAAGTGCAGCCTGATTCTCATGTCTGGGGGTTCCTTTCGGCGTCGCGTCTCGGTCAGCCGCGAGCGTCTCCTAACGGCATCCACTCACGGCACGGTCGCGGCCGCCGCCCGCGCCATCGAGCTGGCCCACTTCTGGCTCACCCCGTTGGCCACCCGGGCGAGTCTCTCGGCCGTCTGTCGAGGCATGGGCTGCTTGCCCCCGTTGGGCAGTGGGATACTCAAGCGCATCAACCTCTCAATGGCCTTCGCGCTGTTCGCGGTCAGCCCCTTCTGCCGTTCGATGTTGGCGTCGAGCTGACGCCGCGTCGCGAAAGTCTCGCTCTTGCTGGCGGTAGCCGACTCGGACGCCGACGAGCCGACCGACGGCTGCGCGCTCACCTCCGAGCTCAGCTCCGCGCCGCTCGTCTTGGACTTGCCGACCTCCGAAGACGCCAGCTCCTCGTGGCCGAAACGGGCCGTGGCGAGGGCCTCGTTGGCGGCGTCGAAGTAGTGTGGGAAGTTCTCTCGGTGAAGCTGAGAGAGGACGGCGGCCACGTCGGACGGTACGGGCAGGGCCACGTCCTCGTACACCGTAAAGGGGTTTCCGCCGTCATCGGTCGTCTGCTCGACAGGGACATCGGGGTAGATCAGAGTTAGCCGGGTGAAGTCGATTTTCGGGGCGGGCGGAGCCTCAGGTCGCTTCGTGGGCTGGTTCGGATCGGTTTCGCTGAGACCCGTCGGGTCGGTGAACCGCAGCGGGTTGTTAAGGGCGTAGGCGTAACGGTTCCAGCTTTGGGGCGTGGACGGCCGCCCGCTGGCGAGGAACGGGTCGGGCGAGGTGAACCGGCCCTGTCCCTGAGCATAATATCTGGCGCGCGCGTAATCAAGGTTTGTTTCGGCGTCGTGCTCGTAGCCGGTGAACTTCTGGCGGACGGGGTCGCCCGCGTAGCCCTGCCCGACGGTGCGCCCGCCCGCGTACAACTCCTCGCCGAACGGGAGGAAGTCGCGGCGCGCGACGCCGGCCAGAGAGCCGGACTTGTCCAGCACCATGCGCGGCGTTCCGAGCTGATCCGAGACGAGCCAGCGCACGTCGGCCGGGCCGCCGGCGCCGCCCGCGCCCAAGACTTCGACCTCCGCCAGCCCGAGGTAGTTGGTCGCCGCCAACTGCACGCGGACGTAGCGGGCCGTGCGGCCGACGTTGACGGTCGCCGACGCCCCGGCCTGCCCGGCCGTGTGGTAGGCCGAGACGCCGGCCTGCGCGAGCGTCGTCTGGAGGTCTGTCGAGGCGAACGGCGCGTCGGAGACGAGCACGTAGAAGTTCGCGAGGCGCTCTGAGCAGCAGTCCGTGCGGTTCCAGAGCTTGACGGCGTTGACGCTCTGCACGCTGCCGAGGTCGACCTGCCACCAAGCGCGCGGCTCGCTGTTGGTGTGCGCGACCGAGGCGTTCGGGAAGTGGCCGTCGGCGTTCGAGTCGACGGCTTTGGAGGCGACCGGGTTGGTCGCGTGCGAGAGCGTCGAGGACTGTGTTGACGGACGGCCCGCGGCGAGGTTGGTGAGCGCGTGGCCGAAGACTTCGACCTCGGCGAGCCCGAGGTAATTCGTGCCGGCGAGTTGGACGCGGACGTAGCGGCCCGTGCGCCCGACGGCGCGCGAGAGCGACGACGGCGCTTGCCCCGCCGTGTGGTATGCGGAGACGCCTGCTTGGGCGAGCGTCGCCTGAAGGTCTGTCGAGGCGAAGGGCGTGTCGGAGACTAGGACGTAGAAGTTCGAGAGGCGTTCGGAGCAGCAGTCGGTGCGGTTCCAGAGACGGACGGAGTTTATCTGCCTGACCGCGCCGAGGTCTATCTGCCACCAAGAGCCCGCGCCGCTCGCGGTGTGGGCCATCGAGGCGTTGAAGAAACTCCCGTCCGCGTTGCCGTCCGTCGCCTTCGATGCGTTGGGGTTGGTGGCGTGCACGAGTGTCGAGGACTGCGTGGCCGCACGTCCTAGCGCGAGGTTGCTCTCCGTGCCGGCCGGGGTTGGTTCGGCCGTCACGAGAAGCTCTCCAGCGCGGTAGCCGTACTCCCGGCGCGGCGTCGAGGCCGCCGACCCGGCCGCGTACTCGGCGACCAACTCGCCCGACGCGCCGTAGACCTGCCACGTCTCCTCCCCGCCCGCGGCGCGTCGCGTGCGCGCGCCCGAGGCGTCGTACGCGTAGCGCGAGGTCTGCCCGTAGTAGTCGCGGGCCGAGGTCATCCGGTTCTCGGCGTCGTAGGTGCGCGCTCCGGCGCCGGTGTATGTGTCGTTAATTAAGTTGCCGGCCGCGTCGTACTGCATCGAGCCGTAGTAGCCCGAGGGCACGCCGAGGCGGTTCGTGGCGGCCGACGCCGTGCAGTACATCTCGGGCACGCCGCCCCACGTGCCGGACTGACTGATGGTGCGGTTTCCGAAGCGGTCGTAGTCGTACTGCTGACGCCAAGAGACCGCGCCGCCGTTAGTCTGCTCGCGCGCCGCGGTCAGGCGGTTCAGAGAGTCGTAGTCGTAGAACTGCGAGAAAACGTCGTACGCGGTGTTGGCCTCGTCGCGCGGGACGAAGACGTCCTGCTTCTTGAGGTTGCCGCCGTTGTCCGCGCCCGACCCGGCCCACGATTGATTGCTGTAGTGGTTGATGATGGCGCCGCGGTTCCAGCCCGTGTCGGGGTAGGCGGTCGTGCCGACGCGTATCTCGGAGAGCTGGCCGCGCAGGTTGTAGATGCTCTTGCTGTAGACGGGCGTCTGCGTGCCGAAACGTTCCTGCTGAAGACGCCCCGCCTCGTCGTACTTCGTCTCGGACGAGTAGGTGCGCGTCTGCGAGTCGCCGAGGTTGCCGGTGAAGTTCGCGAGGCGGCCCGCCGGGTCGTACGAGTAGGCGACGGAGCGGCCCGAGGGGTAGGTGGCCGACGTGACGCCGCCCGCGAGGTTGTAGACGTAGTGGACGTTGTAGGCGGCGCTCCACTGGCCGCCTTCGAGGAAGTGCTGGCGGCGGTTGAGCGCGCGGCCCATCGCGTCGTAGCCGTCGACGGCCGAGTGCTCGCCCTCGGCCCCGCCCTGCGAGTAGGCCGAGTCGTGCCACGGAAGCCCGCGGCCGTTTGAAGCGCCGTCGTAGTGTCGCTCGATGTCGGGGTTCTGTGTGGTGTCGGAGTAGTCGACGCGCGTGCTGCGGCCGAGGGCGTCGTAGTCGTAAGTCGTCGTGACGCCGCGGGCGTCGGTGCGCGAGACGAGGTGCCCGTCGGCGTCGTGCGAGTAGGCGAGCGACCACTGCGAGTTGCCCGTCGTGGGGTCGGCGAGGGCGAGCGAGGGGTGCGGCGTCTGTTCGGGCTGGCGCGCGCGCACCAAGCGCCCGAGCGAGTCGTACATGAAGAACCGAGCTTGCCCGCCCTGTTCGACTTTGCGCAAGTTGCCGACCGCGTCGTAAGTGTAGTCGGTCGCGTGGGCGAGGCCCGCCGGGTCTTCGACGAGGCGGGTGAGACGCCCGAGCGCGTCGGTCGTGGCGCGGCGCGCGCGTCCCTCCGGGTCGGTCGTCGTCGTCTGGTTCCCGCTGTAGGTCGTCCGCGCCGCCGCGCCGTCGGGCGTCGTCACCGTGACGACGCGGCCGAGCATATCGTATTCGCTCGTCGTCCAGCGGCCCGAGGGGTTGACGGCCGACGACCAGCCAGACGAGCTGTAAGCGTTCGACGCGCGGCGGACGCGGCCCAGAGCGTCGTGCTGCGTGTCGACGGTCGTGAAGCTCTCCTGACCGGAGCCGAGCGCGCCGGAGGCGTGGGTGAAGACGCGCGAGGCGCGGCCGAGCGAGTCGGCGAACCTGATCTCGTAGAGCGTGCGCGAGGCGTCGAGGTCGGTGAAGGTCTCGACGGAGAAGGCGCCCGAGGGGTTGCCGGCCGTGTTCGTGTAGCGGAACGTGGTCGAGCCGCCGCCCGACGGGCGGACGACGCGCGTCGGGCGGTTGAACGGGTCGTTGTACTCGTAGGCGGTCGTCTTCGAGTTGGCGTCGGTCGTCGAGGCGGGCAGCCCCGTCGAGAAGTCGTAGACGGCCGAGGCGACGAGCGCGGTCGCGGAGCCGTTCTCCCCCGAAGGGTCGGGGACGGGCGAGACGGTCGCGGTCGGGAAGGCGTAGGTGTTGCGCGTGTTGACGCCGTCGGAGAAGGAGTCGTTGTACCTCGTCTCGGAGCGGTCGCCCGAGGCGTCCCAAGTGAAACGGACTTGGCCGAGCTGGTCGTGCTGCGCGTGCGTCTCGACCCAAGCGTTCGAGGCGTCGAGCCAGCGGCGCGCCGTCGTCGGGTTGCCGCGCGCGGCCGTCGCGGGCGCGGCCCACCCCGTCACGCCGGGGTAGGCGAGCGGGGCGTACTGGCTCTCGTCGTAGCGCGTCTCGGTGTGCGCGACAAGCTTCTCAGAACCGTCGGACGGGTTGACGGAGTAGACGCGCTGCGACTGTTGGAGCCGCCGGAGGTTGATTGACGGGTCGGCGTAGTTGATGCCGTTCGAGGGGTTGACCGAGACGTACTCGGTGTGTGTGTGGCGAACGGCGCGGGCGGGCGGCGCGCCCTGCCCGTAGTCGTAGACGTAGACGTGCGTCGGGTTGTTGAAGTCGTCGTAGGCGGTCGTCGTCTTCGAGACCTTCCCGTCGTCGAGGAAGGAGCGCGTCTCGTTGACGCGGTTGTCGTTCGAGGTCTGCTCGGACGGGTAGGACGTGCCCGACCACGCGACCGGCGCGCGCTGCGACCAGTCCTGCTCGCTCGCGGCGAGGACTTGCGCGCCCGACGCGTCGAGCGTCTCGGTGCGCCGTTCGAGGCCGGTCGACCAGAGCGCGTAGCCCGTGCCGCCGCGCTCGTCGAGGAAGCGCGCGGCCGGGAGGAAGTGGTGACGCCGGCGCAGGAGTACGGTCGCGTTGTCGGAGGCGCGCGCGACCTCCTCGGTGCGGCCCTGTGACGCCGCGCCGTTGAGTCCCGGCGTCGCCGTGTATTCGTAGCTCCAGTGGGATTCGGGGGAGGACGTCTGCCCGTCGGGGTATATGCGTCTCGTCGTCACGGCCCGGTCGATGGCTCGAACGTCTGTGGGGAGGCGCGTGGGAGTCGGATGCGTCTCGAAGGCGGGCGAGTTGCCGGCCGGGAGCGCGGGGGCGTGCGAGTAGTCGTACTGAACCTTCGCCCCCGTGGGCATGGTCGTCTCGGCGACCTCGCCGAACTGGTTGTAGCTGAAGCGCAGCGCGCTCGCGTCGGGCAGCACCAGACGCGTGAGCACGGGGAGGTCGTCGATGCGGTCGTGCGACTCGACGAAGGAGGTCGGGAAGAGGTCGGTGTGCGGGGCGGCCGAGTCGGAGTTGGTGTAGACGGGGAGCTGCGGGCTCACTCCGGCGCGGTAGTTCTGATTCATCACGCCGGTCTTCAGTTTGTAGTGGCGCGGCTGCCCGCCGAAGCCGGGGGAGGTGACGAGGACGGCGAGGGTCTCGCCGGTCGCCGGGTCGGGCGCGCCGAACTCGACGCGCGTCGTGCGGCCCAACTGGTCGGTGTAGACGACGGCGAGGCGCGGGCTCGTCTGGTAGGCGATGGAGAGGCGGTTGCCGTTGCGGTCGGTGACCAGCTCGGCGCGCGCGTACTCGCGCAGCTCGGCCGAGCCGGGGAAGCCGGCCGTGCCGTAGTGAGAGTTGTTGCGATCCTCGAAGCGGTAGCGCGTGCCTTCGGCCGTGACGGCGACGCCCGAGAGGCGTCCGTGCGAGACGCCGTTGTCGTGGTCGGCGATGAAGACGACGCCGGAGCCGTCGGTGGCGCGCCAGAGGCGTCCGCGGTAGCCGTCCATCACGCGCGCGCCGGTCGGCGGGTAGACGGTCGCGCCCAGAGGCGCGCCGTCGGTCAAATCGTCGCGCAGTTCGATCTCGCCGCGGTCGGGCAGGACGAGCGTCAGCTTCGTGACGACGAACAGGTAGTCGGTGCGCCCGGTCGAATGGTTATGTGTGGGCGAGATGCCGACGCCGCGCGCCGCGAGCACGGGGGCCGCGCCGAGCGTCCAGCCCGGCGCGACGCGCTGGTAGATGTCGACGCTCGCCGCGCCCGAGTCGTAGACGGCGCAGGCGACGGGCCAACGCTGGACGGTCGAGCCGGTCTCGGTCAGGTGCGGGTCGGGGTCGGGGGCCGTGCCGGTCTCTGACGACCAGACCTTACTACTGTAATTAAGTGTCAGCGGGAGCGCGAAGCCGCGCCCGCCGACGGTGCCGAGCGGGATGCGGAAATTCAGCGAGCCGTTCGAGAGGTTGACCGTGCCGAGGTCGGACGTGACGTAGCTGCCGGCGGCCGAGACCCCGGCGGCGTGCTGCGGCGGCGTGCCGTGGTCGTGCTGACTGCGCACGTCCTCCTGCCCGCGCGCGGCGGCGGCCGCGGCGAGGGCGAGCGAGAGTGCGAAGAGGAGGCGTGGGGCGGTCGTGCGCGCGTCGCCCGCGCGCCCGCGGGGAGGGCGGGTCTGTCGTGAGGTCACTGGGGATGCTCCTCGGTGCGTCATGTCTTGGGGGGACGCTAGTCGCTGGTGGAGCGGCGCGACTAAGGCTCGGCGGTGAGAACGGTGAGGGCGGCGCGTACTTCGGGGCGGGCGGAG
>DASQDT010000152.1:0-6117 GCA_035634035.1 Pyrinomonadaceae bacterium
TCGGGCGCGTAGCGGATGCCGCCCTTCGCGGGGCCGCGCGCGAAGTTGTGCTGGACGCGGTAGCCCTCGAAGACCTCGATGCGGCCCGAGTCCATGCGGACGGGGATGTAGACCTTCAGCTCCCTGTTCGGGACGCGCATCACGGCGTAGAGGTCTGGGTCGAGGTTGAGGAGCTTGGCCGCGCGGTCGAAGCGCGACATCATGGACTCGAAGGGGTTGTCTTCGCGTACGCGACGAGTGTCGTCCACCATCGGATTCGCCATTTTCCTTCTCCGGAGAAGCTGTCAGCGGTCAGCCACCGGCTCTCAGTTCTCTGTCTGCGGCCGAGCGCCAGCGGCTGGTTGCTGGATGCTGTGTAAGACTTCGTTCATCGCCCCCGTGCGGTAGCCGTGGAGGTCGAGCGTGACGTAGCGGAAGCCGAGCGCGCGGAAGCGGCGGGCGAGCTCGTCGGCCACGTCGCGCCGCAGCGCGCGGTCTAACTCCGCGGGCGCGACCTCAAGGCGCACGAGCTCGTCGTGGTGTCGCACGCGGAACTCGCGGAAGCCGAGCGCGCGCATGACCTCCTCGCCCGCGTCGACCGTGCGCAGGCGCTCGATCGTGACCGGCGTCCCGTACGCGATGCGCGACGAAAGACACGGGCTGGCCGGCTTGTCCCACGTCGGGAGGCCCGCCCGCCGGCTCAGCTCGCGCACCTCGCGCTTCGACATACCGACCTCGACGAGTGGGCTCCTGACGCCGCGCTCGCCGGCCGCCGCGCGGCCCGGACGGTAGTCGCCGAGGTCGTCGGTCGTCGAGCCGTCGAGGATGAATTCGATTCCGCGCTCGCGCGCGAGGGGCGCGAGCTTCGAGTAGAGCTCCGTTTTGCAGAAGTAGCAGCGGTCGGAGGCGTTCTGCGTGTAGCGCGGGTCGGCGAGCTCGTCGGTGTCGATGATTTCGTGGCGGAGCCGGAAGCGGCGCGCGAGTTCCAGCGTCTCCTCGCGCTGGCGCTCGGCGAGGCTCGCCGACTCGCCCGTCACGCAGAGAGCGCGCGCGCCGAGTTCCCGTGTGGCGACGTGGGCGACGTAAGTGCTGTCGACGCCGCCCGAGAAGGCGACCAGAACTGAACGCATCCCGCGCAGAAGCGCGCGCAGACGTTCTTCCTTCGCGTGCGCTTCGTCCGACACCTCGACATCGGCCGTCGTCGTCGCGTCCGGCGCCGCGGCGACGGCCGCCTCACCCGACGAAGCATCTTCGACCGCACGGTTTTTAAGAGCCACCATCACCTCGCGTCCCTGTGTCCGAGACTCAGGGCTCGGCCGGAGTTACGCACGTCCGTAGTCTTCGGCGCACGACCGCGTGTTGTGTTGAAGAGTATTACGGGGGCAAATGTTAGCGCATGGGAGGGGGTCGCGCAACCCGCACCTCCGCGCCGGGCATCTAGCATAACGGCCGAGGGCGTCCGCGTGGACTGCCCCGCGGGCGCGTGTTATATTTTCGCGGCGGGCCGAACTCCCGCGTCTCCCGTTTCGACAATCCCGTTTCACGTTCGCAGTCGTCGCTGTAAAGTGTCGTCGCACTTCATCCGCTCGTCGTCTCTCGCGCGCGCACTCACGCGCCTGCTCCTCTCTGCGCTCGTCGTCGTCTGCGCCGCGGGCGACGCTCGCCCGCAGGAGGAGTTCGAGGAGGACGCCGACCCGGTCAAAATCTTCAACCGCGGTCAGGCCGCACACCAGAAGGGCGTCGCCTCGCGCTCGCGCGAGGACTTGGAGGCGGCCGTCGAGCTCTACGACGAGGCCATCCGCCTCAGGCCCGAATTCCCCGAAGCCGAGTTGCAGAGGGCCTTCGCCTTCGTCGCCCTCGAACGCGCCGCCGACGCGGAGCGCGGCTTTCGTCGCGCGCTGGAGCTTCGGCCCGACTCGCCGCAGGCCGTCTCGGCGCTCGGGCTTCTGCTCGCGCGCGACCCGGCGCGCGCGTCCGAGGCCGAGAAGTTTCTGCGCCGCGCCGTCGAGTTGAACTCAGAGGACGCGCAGGCCGCCGCGGCGCTCGCCGCCCTGCGCGCGCGCGCGGGCGACTCGTCGGGCGTGCTCGCGCACTTGCGGCGCGTGACCGACGCGGGCGGCGACGCGGCCGGCGTCGAGGCTTGGGTCGCGCGCGGCGAGGCCGAGAAGACGGCGGGCGAGCGCGAGGCGGCGCTCAAGAGCTTCACGCGCGCGCTCGGGCTTGACGCGGGCAACAAGCTCGCGCGCTTCCGGCGCGCCGAGATTTATTTCGAGGGCAAAGATTTCGAGAGCGCGTCGAAAGACCTCGCGCACCTCGACGCGGCCGTCAAGACCGACACGCGTCTTGCGCTCGCCGTCGCGAGTCTCTATTCGCGCATGGAGCGCAAACAGGAGGCGCGCCGCGTGCTCGAATCGCTCCCCGAGGCGGAGCGGCTGACGACGGACGTGAGAAACCTTCTCGCGTCGCTCACGAGCGTCGACTGCGACCCGCGCCCCGAGTCGCGCGCCGCGCTCGAACGCCTCCTCGAAGCCGAGCCCAAGAACGCCCCCCTGCTCGCCTGTCTCGGCGAATTGAATCGCACGACCGACCCCGCGCGCGCGCTCGAATACTTCCGCCGCGCCAACGAGGCCGACCCGCGCAGCGCGAAGTACGCCGTCGGCTACGCGGCGGCCCTCGTCCAGCTTCGCAAGTTCCCCGAGGCGGCGTCGCTCTTAAAGCGCGTGCTGGAGCTCGCGCCCGACGACTACGCGGCCCGCGCCAACTTCGCCACCGCGCTCTACGAGATGGGGCTTTACAAGGAGGCGATTGCCGAATACAACTGGATGGCGCGCGCGCGGCCCGACTTGGCCGTCCTACACTTCTTCATCGGGACGGCGCACGACAAGCTCGGCGAGTTCACTGACGCCCTCGCCGCCTACGAGACGTTTCTCGCGCGCGCCGACCAGAGCGCCAACTCGCTCGAAATCGGGAAAGTGAATCTGCGGCTGCCTTCTCTGCGCAACCAGATCAAGCGCGGCGAGGGCGTCAAGAAGAAAGACGCGTCGAAGAAGAAAAAGAGTTGATGAAGCGAGCACACGCAAAAGCAGGCCCGCGCGCGCGCGTCGCGGCGACGCTCGTCGTCGCCTCCCTTCTCTCCGGCGCGTGCCTCGCGGCCGGGGCCAGCGCCCGCGACGCGCGGCAGCAGCCGACGGCCCCGGCGGGCGTCGAGGACGTGACGCCGCCGCCCGTCAAGCGCGTGCCCGCGGAGGATCGCGCGCGGCTCGCGCAGTCGAAAGACCTCAAGGCGCGTCTCAAGCTCACGATTGAGATGGCCGAGGCGCGTCTGACGCAGGCGGCGACGCTGACGGCCTCCGAGCACTACGAGGCCGCGGCCGACGAGTTGGGCGTCTATCAGGCGCTCATCGAAGATGTCATCGTGTCCGTCCGGCAGGAGGGCAAGAGCGGCAAGGCGCGCGACCTCTTCAAACGCCTTGAGCTGACGCTGCGCGCGCACGTCCCGCGCGTCGAGACCATCCGCCGCCTGACGCCCTCGGAGGACGCCGTCCACGTCAAGGCGTGTCTTGAGTTCGTGCGCGAGGCGCGCACCACCGCGCTCGAATCCTTCTACAGCGACACCGTCCTGCGCGAGCGCCCCGCGACGAAAAGCGACGGAAGCGCGCAGACCTCGCCCCCCGAAAAGAAGCCCGAGAGGAAGCCCGAGCAGCCATGACCCGAAACGCCGCCCGCAGACACTTCCCCGCCCTCCTCGCCCTCGCGTCGCTCCTTCTGCCCGCGGCGACGGCGGACGCGCGCCCGGCCTTCCAGCGCGAGTACCTGACGCCGCGCGAGGTCGAGCGCGTGCGCGACAACCAGCAGCTCGACAAGCGCGTCGGCGTCTTCGTCAAGGCCGCCGAGAGGCGTCTCCAGATGATTACCGACCCGCAGGCGGCGTCTAAGGAGTCGGCGAAGGCGGCGGCGGAGAAGGAGGAGCAGCGACTCCACCCAGACCTGCCCGACTTTTCGGAGTATTCCGACGCCGTCACGGGCACGCGCGCCCAACTGCTCGCGGACATCGCCAACATCCTCGACGAGGCCATCACGAACGTCGACGACGCGGCCATCCACAGCGAGAAGAGCGGGCTCATCCCGAAGGCCGTCCGCAAGCTCGCCGACTCGTGCGCGCGTATGCTCCCGCGCCTCGAAGCGCTGCGCTCGGGCGTGACCGACGAGGCCGAGCGCGGGCAGTTGGAGCAGGCCATCGAGAACGCGCAACAGATAGTCACGGCGGCCAAGAAGGTTCCGACCGAAGAGGAAGAGAAGGCCGCGAAGAAGGCAGAGAAGAAGAAGTCAGAGAAGAACTAGAGGAAGAACTAGAGACGATGGACAGCCGTTACTACCCCGGCGTCGAGGCCGACTCGGCGCAACTGCTCGCCGAACTCCGGCAGCTCTTCGCGGGCGACGAGGCCTTCGAGGTGCAGACCATGCAAATCTCCTCGACCGCCATCCTACAGGCGCGCAAGACCTCGACCCTGCGCGACCTGACGGGTCTGTCGGCCGCCCTCACCATCAAGGTCACGCCCGAGCACGGCGGCACGCGCGTCGAGATAGGAATGCAGAAGTGGTTCGACAAGGCCGTCGTGGCGGCCGTCGCCGTCGCGCTCTCGGCCGGCATCCTACTCGCCTTGCCCGCCCTCGGCTTCTACTGGCAGCACAAGCTGACCGAGGACGCTTGGAAGACCATCGAGGCGCACGTCGCGCGCAAGGCCGGCGGCTACGTCCCGCCGATGCCCGGCCGCTGCGGGACGTGCGGCGCGGCCAACGTCACGGGCTCGACCTTCTGCTCGGGCTGCGGCGCGAACCTCTCGGCGGGCCGCGCCGCTTGCGAGTCGTGCGGGGCCCCGCAGCGCGACCCTTCGGCGCGTTTCTGCAACCGCTGCGGCAAACCGCTTGCCGTCTGACGCCGCGCGGTGGTAAATCTTATCCGCCGCCGAACCTCGTCAACAATAACCCCGACGCAAAAAGTCTTCCGACGGAGACTTTACATTTGTGCGCGCGCGCGCGACGCCGCGTGGGCGCGCAATCTCGACTAAGATTTCGGAGCGGAGGTCTGTCCCGACCGATGGATGACAACCAGCGGCCAAACCCGACGGTGCTCGTCGTCGAAGACTACGAGGACTCGCGCTTCACCATGCGCATCGGGCTTGAGGAGCAGGGCTTCCGCATCCTCGAAGCCTCCGACGGCGAGCAGGCCATCGAGATCGCCCTGCGCGAGCGCCCGGCCGTCATCCTGATGGACTTGAGCCTCCCCGGGCTCGACGGCCTCGAAGCCACCAGCATCATCCGCTCCAACCCGGAGATGCGGGACACGCCCATCGTCGCCGTCACCGCGCACATCGAGGCCGACTACCGCGCCAAAGCCCTCGCCGCCGGCTGCAACGCCTACGTCACCAAGCCCATCGACTTCAGCTTCCTCAACGACCTCATCAAAAACCTCCTCACCTGACCGCCACCAAAACTTCGCGCCGAACAGTCCCTTTCAGGCGACAGATTGTGTCACCTGCGGGGTGACAAGAATTGGCCTCTGAAGAGACAAGTATTTGGCCTCAACCCATTGCGTCGCGAAGGTTTAAATCGTTTTAGCATTCTTTAATTTTTGTCCGTCTTGGGCATGGGAGATTTCACTCAGGAGCGCCGAACCCGCGGTACAACGCAAATTGACTCCGGCTCTCTGGAACGCCGCTTGCGCTTCTTACGGGCGGCGGAACTGGTGACTAACTCGCGGTCGCCAAAGCCTCTGCAACACGCTTCGGACAGTAAAGGAGTTTTACAAGTGCCCCCACGGAGTGGACAACAACAACGAGGACAAAGCCATGTCGGAAATGAACCTGAAAAGCGCGGGCCTCGCGAACGGTTTCTTTCTATTTGGCGGTCACGCAGTCTCCTCCGCACTGATCTCACATCAGCACGACGTGGCGATACTCAGCACCTTGACGATTGCCTTGTGCGTTTTGATATTGACAGGTGTGGAACGGCTCACGGTCGCCAAAACTGCCCCGGTACGCCGGGCGACTAACAAGCCAAGGGCGGGAAAGCGAGCAAAGCAGCAGCCTCGTAAACTTCTAAACTGAGGTCAATCTTCTCGAACAGGGTCGGGGCGCG
>DASQDT010000153.1:0-4251 GCA_035634035.1 Pyrinomonadaceae bacterium
CTCGATGCCGCGCGCGCGCAGGGCGTCGCGGAAACGCGCGGCGGCCCAGAGCGCGGGGCGGTTGACGGAGAGGCGCACGCCGTAAGCCGCGCCGCCCGCGGGGAAGCCGCCCCACACGCGCACGTCGTTCGACGAGAGCGCGCGCGTGATACCGATGCGCGGGCGCGCACCGCGCTCGGACGTCTTCATCTCGTTCGTGACGCGCACGTAGTCGGTCGGCGGGACGAGTTTGACTTCGACGGGCGCGCCCTCGCGCGCGCCGGGCGCGACGCTCAGGGTGAACTCGTTGCCGCCGACCGTGAGCGCGCTCGGGTGCGCGCCGTAGTACCACTGCACGTCCTCCCAGAGCCAGCCCGACCCCAAAGCCTCGCCGCGAAAATAACTCTCGTCGCCGACGACGTTGCCGCGCACGCGTCGGACGCCGCGGCGGTAAAGCTCGTCGGCCAACGCTTCAAGGCTGCGTGACGACTGCGCGCGGTTGTGCGCGTCGAGGTCGGGCGCGCCGCGTCCGTAGAGCGTGAGGTCGCCTTCGACCGTGCCGGACGCGCCGGGCTCGCGCGCGGCGTAGACGGAGGTGCGCCAGCGGTAGTCAGCGCCGAGCGTGTCGAGCGCGACGGCCGTCGTGTAGACCTTAAAGACCGAGGCGGGCGTAAAGAGCCGGTCGTGGCTGCGCGCGTAGACGGTGCGGCCGTCGCGCAGGGAGAGGACGAAGACGCCCCAACGCGCGCGCGCGAACTCGCCCTCGTCGATCTGACGGTCGAAGAGTCGTGCAAGCTCCTCGTCGGCGCGCCGCGTCTCATTCGCGCCGCGCTGGCGGGCGGGCGGCGCGTCGTCCTCCGCATTTTTATTCGACGCATCACCGCGACGCTTCGGCTCGCGCGCGGCCTCGGACTTGGGGGCCGTGCCCTTGCGCGTCTGCGCGTCGGGGTCGAAGCGTTGCGAGCCGAGGTAGGAGAGGAGCGCGAGGAGGGCGAGCATGGCGGCGCCCGTCGCGGCGCTTCGTCGGAGCGCGGCCCTCGTGTCGGGTGTGTCAGGCATCGGCGGTGGTCGTTCGGCGTTTCAGCGGGAGAAGATGGCCGTCATGCGTTCCGCGGTCAGGACTCCGCGCGCGGCCTCGTAGGCCGCGTCGGTCGTGATCTCTTGCATCGAGGGGGCGTGGACGACGCGGTGGCGCTCGCCGGGGGGGAGGTAACAACTGAACATCGGGTGGTGCGCCATCAGGATGACGACCGGCGCGCCGACGGCCGCCGCGACGTGCATCGGCCCCGTGTCGTTCGAGACGAAGACGGCGAGGCGCGCGAGCGCGGCGGCGAGCTGCGGGACGGTCAGGCGGTCGAAGACGAGCGTCGAGCGCGGGAAAGAGGCGCGCATCTCGCGCACCATCGCGCGCTCCTCCGGCCCCGCGAAGAGCGCGACCCTCAAGCCGTCGCCCGCTTCGAGACGCCGCGCGAGTTCCGCGAAGCGAGCGAGCGGCCAGCGGCGACTCTCGTGACCCGCGCCGGGGAACATCCCGACGAGCGGCCCCTCGCTCCCGACGCGCGCCTTCTTAAACAACTCCTCGACGAAACGCTCGTCCTCCTCGCGCGCGCGCAGTCGCGGCACGCGCGCGACCTCGCCCACGCCGAGCGGCCGCAAGACATCCAGATAACGGTCAATCGCGTGCTTCGTCGTGTCCTCGACGGCGGGCGCGGGGCGGAAGTTCGAGAGGAAGTCGAGCGAGCGGCCCGGACGCCGCGCGTAGAGGCGCTGCTTCGCGCCCGAAAGAAAGCCGAGCAGGTTCGTCTCGGAAAGACTGTGCAGGTCGATGACGAAATCGAAGCGTGCGCGCCGCACGTCTCGCACGAAGCGACCGATGCGCAGGAGCGAGAGCGGCGCGGCCCCGTCGCGCAGGGCGACGCGGTCGACGCCCAAGACCTCGTCGGCGTAGCCCGACAACTCGACCACCGCGACGCCCGGCTTCCCCACCGCCACCGTCACGCGCGAGCGGGGGAACCGCGCACGCACGGCCGCGAGCGCCGGCAGGCTGAGCACCACGTCGCCCAACTGCCCGAAGTCGACGACCAGAATGTTGCGCGGCTCGAAATCCATCCTTGTAACTAACGCAGACTCACCCGACGACGTTTCACCTCATCGCCTCGCTTTGCGGCGCGGGGCGTATTGGCGTCTGATGGCCGCGTGTTCGGTCGTACCCGGCAGTTTAGCGGGCAGGTCTAGCGCGTCGTCAACCAGAGCTTCCACGTGTACCCCCGCCACGCGTGCGTATTGCAGGATAACCGGCAGCGGCGGCTCGTTGTTTCCTAGCTCGTACTCTGAGATTCTTTTGTAGTCGATCAAATCTTCGAGACCGAGCCTCCTGTACATCTCGCTTTGAGATAAGCCGAGGCCATTCCTAATCTGGACGAGCTTTTCTGCCAGACGCTCCGGCTTCAGACGTGCCCTCCGCCCCATCAGAAGTCGCCTCCTGACAGAATGAGGGTCACGCCGGAAAGCCCGCGCCTCCCTAGAAATATAGGTAAAACGTGGCTGCGTCTGAGAGTCGCCGCGAGCCGCTTCATTTGGCGCTCAACGGTGATGCTCATTACTCAGTAAATAGGTTTGAGCCGCACGTTTGACCGTTGCCTGTAATCGAAAGAGCGCGGGCGCAAAGATAGCAAAACCAGCCGGCCGTCGTCACCCTGCCGACGCGTCGTGGTGTCTCTTGGTCGCGGCGTGTTGTATTAAGGTGAGTCGATTGGAAAATTGTCAGGATTTGATTATTGACGAAAGAACTCGGCTGGCCATCGACGACCCGAAGGCAACCGACTCTATCGCCCGCGCGCTGTTTGTCCTCAAAGAAGCAATTGATGGCGGCCCGCAAGGCGTTAAAGAGGCGAGCGATGCGCTGTTGTCTATCATCGGGTCGGCTTATCTACACACAGACGCACACGGGGCCGCGCTAAAACTTTATCTTCTACCGCTCACGGGGCATCCGAAGCCGCAGGACGAGCCCGTGCGACTCATCAGCGGAGCGATAGAGAGAGGAACTGCGGGGGTCAGACTCGCGCGGAAGGGAAGGGCGACAAAGACGCGGCGCTAGCCATTTAGAGTTCGCGCAGGTCGCGGCCGGTCATCTCGGCGGGCTTCTCAATGCCGAGGAGCGCGAGCATGGTCGGGGCCACGTCTTCGAGCGCGCCGCCTTCGCGCAGGACGACGCCGCGCGAGTCGTCGTCGATGAGGTGGAGGGGGACGAGGTTCGTCGTGTGCGCCGTGTGCGGCTGGCCCGTCGCGCGGTCGATCATCTGTTCGCAGTTGCCGTGGTCGGCGGTGATGAGGCAGCGTCCGCGCGCCGTCTTCAGAGCCTTCGTGATCCAGCCGAGACAGGTGTCGATGTGCTGGACGGCCTCGACGGTCTTCGGGAGGTTGCCGGTGTGGCCGACCATGTCGGGGTTGGCGAAGTTGATGATGAGAACGTCGCTCTGGCCGGCCTCGATGGCGCGCAGGACTTTGTCGGTCACCGGGTAGGCCGCCATCTCGGGCGCGAGGTCGTAGGTGGCGACCTTCGGCGAGGGGACGAGCATACGGGTTTCGTGCGGGAACTCGCGCTCGGTGCCGCCGTTGAAGAAGTACGTGACGTGCGCGTACTTCTCCGTCTCGGCGACGCGCAGGTTGCGCACGCGGGCGGCGGCGAAGACTTCGGCGAGAATGTTCGTCGGCTGCGTCGGCGGGAAGGCGACGGGCAGCGGGTAGGTCTTGTCGTAGACGGCGAAGCAGACGAAGTGAGTGTGCGGGCGGCCCGCCACGTCGAAGTCGCTGAAGCCGGGGACGGCGAGCGCGCTGGTCAGTTGTCGCGCGCGGTCGGCGCGGAAGTTGAAGAAGATGACCGAGTCGCCGTCGGCAATCGTGGCGACCGGCTCGCCGTCCTCGCGCGTGACGACGACGGGCTCGACGAACTCGTCCGTGACGCCGCGCCCGTAGGAGTTGCGGACGGCCGCGACCGGGTCTGCGGCGCGCTCGCCCGCGCCCTTGACGAGCATATCGTAGGCGCGTTTCGTTCGCTCCCAACGCTTGTCGCGATCCATCGCGTAGTAGCGCCCGACGACCGTCGCGATTTCGCCGACGCCCACCTCGGCGCACTTCTCGCGCATCGCGGCGACGTAGCGTTCGGCCGAAGAGGGCGGCGTGTCGCGGCCGTCGAGGAAGCAGTGGACGAAGACGCGCCGGAGGCCGCGCTTCTCGGCCATGCGAAGCAGCGCGAAGGCGTGCTCCTGCGAG
>DASQDT010000154.1:0-27698 GCA_035634035.1 Pyrinomonadaceae bacterium
AAGAGTCTGCTGCGGCAGCGGGAGCAGGAGGGCGGCGAGCCGCGCTTCCGGATGCTGGAGGTGGTCAGGGAGTACGCGCTCGAGCGGCTGGAGGCGGGCGGCGAGGCCGGGGCGGCGCGGCTCGCCTTCGCGCGCTACTTCTAGCGGATGGCGGACGAGGCCGAGCCCGAGATCCGGAGCCCGAATCAGGTGGAGTGGGTGAGGCGGCTGAGCCGCGAGCACGACAACGTCAAGGCGGCGATGGCGCACCTGCTGGCGGCCGCGCCGGGGGAGGGGGCGGCGTTTGTCGCCAGCGTGCGCTCGTTCTGGGTGGCGCAGAGCCACAGCTTCTCGGAGCAGCGCGCGTGGTACGCCCGGGCCCTCGGGGCCGGCGCGCTGCCTCCGGCCGTCCGAGCGCGGCTCCTGAACGGGTTGTGTACGTGTGAGCGGAAATTCGGCCGCTTGGACGCGGCGGCCGCTTTCGGGCGCGAGGCCGTCGAGGCCGGGCGGGCCTCCGGCGACCGGGTCGTGCTCGACGTCGCCCTGACCGGTCTCGCGGGGGCGCTGATGGATGCCGGCGACTTGAGCGCGGCGCGTGAGGTTTTAGAAGAGTACACCGCGAACGCCCGCGAGATCGGCGACAGCCACAGACTGTGTATCGCCTTCAACGGCTTGGGCGAGGTGGCCCGCCGGACGGGCGACTTTCGGGCGGCCCGCGCCTACTACGAGCAGGCGATAGAGGCGAAGGGCAGGCACGTCCACGCGAATGTGAACGGGGTCACGCTCGCGAACCTCGGGGGCGTGTCGCTCGAAGAGGGGGAGTTCGCGACGGCCGCGGGCTACTACCGCGAGTCGCTCGCGATGGTCGCGGAGCTCGGAGACCATTGGCTCGGCGCGATGGCGCTCGACGGCGTGGCGGCCGTGGCCCTCGAAGCGGGCGAGGCGGAGAAGGCCGCGCTGCTGGCCGGCGCGGCCGAGGCGCTCTGCGAGGCGGCGGGCGACCCGCTGGAGTCTTGGGAGCAGTCGCTGCGCGACCGCTACGTGGCGAAGCTGCGCGCGGCGCTCGACGCGGCGACGCTGGAGCGCGAGTGGGCGCGCGGACGCACGCTGACGCTGCGGGAGGCGGCCGCGGCCGCGCTCGCCTAACGCAAAAGTTCCGCGACGGCGGCCCTGACGTGGATGCGCGTGGTGTCCAGAAGCGGGAGCCCGGCGGCCTCGTCGCCGCGCAGGATGAGGGGCAGCTCCGTGCCGCCGAGGATGAGGCCGTCGACGCCCTCGCGCTCTTTCAGTCGTCCGGCAATGCCTAGCAGCCGGTCGCGCGTCTCGTCGAGGAAGACGCCCTTGATGAGCTGGTTCATGTAGCGGTCGTGGATGAAGGCCTGCTCCTCGGCGTCAGGCACGACGAGCGCGACGCCTTCTCGGTCGAAGACCTCCGGGTAGAAGCGCCCGCCCATCGTGAAGCGCGTGCCGAGGAGCGCGAGCCTCCGCAAGCCGCGCGCCTTCGCCTCGGCGCACGTCGCCTCGACGATGCTCAGGAGCGGGACGGTCGAGCGGCTCCGGACTTCGTGAAAGACGGCGTGCGCGGTGTTGGCCGAGAGCAGGGCCACGTCAGCGCCGGCCCGCGCGAGCCTTCCGACTTCGGCGGCGAGGTAGTCGGCCGCGTCCGCGAGCCTTCCGGCCGTGAAGCAGTCGATCATCCTTTTGAGGTCGATGCTGTTGATGACGAGCGAGGGGTAGCTGCCGTCGCCTGTACGCTCCTGATAGGTCTCGATGAGCAGACGGTAGTACTCGATGGTCGACTCCGGCCCGATGCCGCCGATGACGCCTAAGGTCTTCATCACGCTAGCCCCCGTCAAAAAATTCTTCCCGCCCGACGCCGAACCGTATCACAACGCGCGGCGCGGGCGCGACTTTCTGTTTACGCGGGCCGTTCTGATATATTCTCGGCCACACGCACGCGGCGAAGGGGTCGAATGACGCAGCTCAAAGACAAAGTCCAGTACGCGCTCGACGAGGGGCGCATCCTGATTCTCGGCGCGCACCTGCTCATCGGCTTTCAGTTCCGCGCCTTCCTCGAAGAGGGTTACGAGCGCCTGCCGTTCACGTCGCAGCTGCTCCTGTTCGTCGCGCTCTGGCTGCTGCTCGCCACGATGACGCTGCTCATCGCGCCGACGGCCTACCACCGCATCGTCGCCGAGGGCGAGGACACGGACGAGGTGCACCGTTACGCGACGCGAACGTTGACGTGGGCGCTCCTGCCGTTCGCGCTCGCTCTGGGCTTGGACGTTTACGTCGCCGCGGGGCGTGCGGTCGGGGGCACGCTGGCGGCGGTCGCGGGCTTCGGCGCGCTGGCGCTGGCGCTCTTCTTCTGGTTCGGTCTGGAGCTCGGCGCGCGCGGCGGGCGCGCGGGCGTGCAGCAGGGCGTTAAGGAGGTCTCGAAGGTGGACACGGAAGCGGGCGCGAAGGCGGAAGGCCCTGCGGCCGGCGGGCAACAGCCGGCCGGGAGCGCGGGCGGCGAACAGGAGGGCGGCGGGCAGG
The DNA here is from genome assembly GCA_035634035.1 of Pyrinomonadaceae bacterium. GTDB lineage: Bacteria > Acidobacteriota > Blastocatellia > Pyrinomonadales > Pyrinomonadaceae > DASQDT01. The sequence goes on from DASQDT010000154.1 coordinate 2,518, forward strand.
GAGGCGGCGGCGCGAAGCTGACCGACCGCATCAAGCACGTGCTGACGGAGACGCGCACGGTTCTGCCGGGCGTGCAGGCGCTTCTGGGCTTCCAGCTCATCGCGACCCTGACGCCGGGCTTCGAGAAGCTGCCGGCGCTCTCGCAGTACGTCCATCTGGCGAGCCTCGCGCTGATGGCTCTGGCCGCGATTCTGCTGATGACGCCGGCCGCCTACCACCGCATCGTCGAGCGCGGAGAGGAGACCGAGCACTTTCACAACTTCGCGGGCCGCCTCGTCGTCGCCTCGCTCGTCCCGCTCGCGCTCGGCGTCTGCGGCGGCCTCTACGTCGTCGTGCAGAAGGTGACGGACTCGCCCCTCGTCTCGGTCATCGCCTCGATCGTCGCGCTCGCCGTCTTCTACGAGTTCTGGTTCGGCATCACCATCTACCGCCGCGTGCAGCGCCGCCACGAGCGCCCGAAGCGGCGCGACGGGACACTCTTCGGAGCCTGACACATGAGACACGACCTCGTCACGAAACTTACTCTCGCGCTCGCCGCCGCGCTCGCCGTCGCCGCGACGGCCGCGCCGCGCGCGGGCGGCGACTCGCAGGGCCTCGCGGCCTCTGACGCGCAAACGGAGCGCGCGCGCAGGATAGCCGCCGCGGCCGAGTCGATGCGCGAGCGCCTCGTCGCGCAGCGGCGCGATTTTCACATGAACCCGGAGCTCTCCAACCGCGAGGAGCGCACCGCGCGCGTCGTCGCCGAACGCCTGCGCGCGCTCGGGCTGACCGACATCAAGACGGGCGTCGCGCGCCACGGCGTCACGGCCGTCTTGAAGGGCGGGCGGCCCGGCCCCGTCGTCGCCGTCCGCGCGGACATGGACGCGCTCCCCATACGCGAGTCGCGCGACGTGCCCTACAAGTCGCGCAACGAGGGGGTGATGCACGCCTGCGGCCACGACGTGCACACGACGGTCGAGTTGGGCGTCGCCGAAGTGCTCGCCGGGATGCGCGCCGAGATTCCGGGCACAGTCAAGTTCATCTTCCAGCCGGCCGAGGAGGGGCCGCCGGTCGGCGAGGAGGGCGGCGCGCGCCTGATGATTAAGGAGGGCGCGCTTGAGAACCCGCGCCCGTCGGCCATCTTCGGGCTGCACACCGAGCCGAACCTACAGGCCGGCCAGATAGGCTTTCACAGCGGCCCGGCGATGGCCTCGTCCGACCGCTTCCAGATTTCGATAAAAGGCCGAAGCTCGCACGGCGCGCAGCCGCAGAACGGCGTCGACTCGGTCGTCGTCGCGGCCGAGTGCGTCACCGCGATTCAGAACATCAGGAGCCGCCGCATCGACCCGCTTGAGCCGCTCGTCATCTCCGTCGGCAGCATCCACGGCGGCAACCGCTTCAACATCATCGCCGACGAGGTGAAGATGGAGGGCACGATGCGCACCCTGAACGAAGAGGTTCGGAAGCGCGCGCAACAGTTGATGAGGGAGACGCTTCAGAACGTCACGGCCGCCTACGGCGCGACCTTCGAGCTGACGTTCGAGGAGAACGCGTCGGTCACCTACAACGAGCCCGCGCTCGTCGAAGAGTCTCTGCCGTCCATCCGCCGCGTCGTCGGCGACGCGAACGCCGTCTCGATCAAGCCCTTCATGCCGGCCGAGGACTTCGCCTACTACCAGAAAGTCATACCGGGCTTCTACTACTTCCTCGGCGTGGGCGACCGCGAGCGCGGCATCACCTCGCCGTGGCACACGTCCGACTTCGACGTGGACGAGGACAGCCTCGTCGTCGGCGTCAAGGTGATGGCGACGACGCTCGTCGAATACCTCGAACGCCACTCGTCGGCCGCGCCCGGCGGTTAAATCCTTTGTGTCCTTCGCGGGTGCTTCCGGTAGTCGCATGGTGCTCGACTCTTATGACTCGCTCGCGCGCGGGAGGCGCGGAGGTTTCCGGCGCTTGATGCTGACAGTCGCGCTCATCATCTTGGCCGCCCTGCCGCTCCTCTATCTCGCCGCGCGACGCTTCGAGCGCGCCGTCGTCTTTCACCCCGAAGCCTACGACGCCGCGCGCCCGTGGCGGCTGCCCGAGCGCGCCGAGGACGTGTGGTTCGAGACCTCGGACGGCGTGCGGCTGCACGGCTGGCTCGTCCGCGCGGAGCGCGAGCCGCCGGACGCGACCGTCGTCTACTTCCACGGCAACGGCGGCAACCTCTCTTACCTCGACTGGCTCGCCGCGCACCTCGCGCGCCGCCGTCTGGACGTGCTGCTCTTCGACTACCGCGGCTACGGGCGCAGCGGCGGCGCGGTCGCGGACGAGGCGGCGCTCTACCGCGACGCCGAGGCGGCGTACGAGTTCGTCACACGGACGCGCGGCGTCAACCCTGAGCGCGTCGTCCTCTACGGGCAGTCTCTGGGGACGGCCGCCGCCGCCGACGTGGCGGCGCGCAAGACCTGCGGCGCGCTGGTGCTCGAATCCGGCCTGAGTTCGGCGAGCGACATGGCCGCGCTCGTCCTCCCGTTCGCGCCGCGCTGGACGCACCGCCTCGGCCGCAACCGGCTCGACTCGGCGCGCAAGCTCGCCTCCGTCCGCTGCCCCGTCATGGTCGCGCACGGCGACCGCGACGCGACCATCCCCGTCGAGCAGGGGCGCGCTCTCTACGCCGCCGCGCGCGAGCCGAAACGCCTCCGCATCGTCGCGGGCGCGGGACACAACGACCTCGTCGCCGTCGCGGGCGAAGAGTACCTCGACGAGATCGCGTCCTTCATTCGGGAGTCGGTCGGCGCGGACGCAAGTCGCCGCTGAGCGGCGAAGGAGACGTTAATTGGGCAGACTCTTCTCCGGCCCCCACGCACGCCCCGCGGCGCTCGTCCTGCTCGCGCCCCTCATCCTTTTTTCGCAGGCGCGCGCGCAGACGACTCTGCGTTGGGGCGCCGACCCGAGCGGCGGCGCGCCCTACGTCTTCGCCGACCCGGCGCACCCCGAAACCTACGTCGGCTATGAGAAGGAGATGGTCGAGGCGCTCGCCGCCGCGATGGGACGCCGCGCCGAGTTCGTCCCGAGCGACTGGGAGACGCTCGTCTCGTCGCTTGAGCGCGGGCAGTTCGACGTCATCGTCAACGGCCTTGAGCCGACGGCCGACCGCGCGCGCCTCATCCTCTTCAGCAAGCCCTACTACGCCTTCCGACTCCAAATCACAGTCCGCCGCGAGGAGGAGAAAATCGACTCGCTCGAAGACTGTCGCGGGCGCACCGTCGGCACGCTCGTCAACACGGCCGCCTCGCGCCTTTTGGAGAGGGACGGCTACCGCTACAAGGGCTATCAAGACCCGGTCGGCGCGTACCGCGACCTTGAGCTCGGCCGCGTCGACGCCGTCCTGATGGACGTGCCGATGGAGATGTACTACGCGCGGCGCAACCCGCGCTTGAAGGCGGCGGGCGAGCCGTTCCACCGCGGCGCGTACGTCGTCGGGCTCCGCAAAACGGACGAGGCCCTGAAGCGCGAGGTGGACGCGGCCGTCGACAAGATCATCCGCGACGGCACGCTCGAACAAATCCTCCGCCGCTGGAATCTGTGGGACGAGGCGCAGGCCGCGCTCAAGGTCGAGCGCGTGCAGGAGGCGACCGGGCAGACGGCGGGCGCGCAAGGCGAGGGGAGCGCGGGCGAGGGCGAGACGGGCGGCGGCGTCGCTTACGACCTGACCTCGACGACCTTCAACTGGGGCGAGGCGCTCGTCCGCTTGGGCCGCGCGGCTCTCATCACCATCCTGCTCGCGTTCGGCGCGATGGCCGTGGCGCTGGCGCTCGGGCTCGTGCTCGCCGTCGCGCAGGCGCACGGGCCGCGCTGGTCGGGCTGGCTCGCGACAGCCTACGTCGAGTTCTTCCGCGGCACGCCCGTCTTGGTCCAACTCCTCTTCCTCTACTTCGGACTGCCGAAGCTCGGCGTCGCGATGCCGGGCTGGCTGACGGCGCTCGTCGGGCTGGGTTTGAACTACGCCGCCTACGAGTCGCAGGTCTACCGCGCGGCGCTCGACGCTGTGCCGCGCGGGCAGTGGGAGGCGGCCTACCTTTTGGGCATGAGCCCCGTCCTCGCCTTCCGCCGCGTCATCATGCCGCAGGCCCTGCGCGTCGCGCTCCCGCCGATGACGAACGACTTCGTCTCGCTCTTCAAAGACACGTCGGTCGCCTTCGCCATCTCGGTCTGGGAGCTGGCGACGGCCTACCGCGAGCTGGCCAACGCGACCGGCGAATTCTTGCTGCTCGGCGTCATCGTCTCCGTCTTCTACCTCGTCATGAGTCTCCCGCTCGCGCACCTCGCGCGCCGCCTCGAACTGCGCATGCGCCGCCGCCGCGACGCCTCGCTCGAACTCGCGGAGGAGGCCCCGTGATACGCGTCGAAAATCTCGAAAAGTCTTACGGCGACGTGCGCGTGCTCAAAGGCTTGACGTTCGCCGTCGAGCCGCGGACGGTGCTCGGCGTCATCGGCGGCTCGGGCAGCGGCAAGAGCACCCTGCTGCGCTGTCTGAACGGTCTGGAGCGCATCGACGGCGGGGCGGTCGAGGCCGGCGGCGTCCGCCTCGAAGCGTCGCTCGGCGCGTCGGAGTACGCGCGGCGCGTGAAACAGTTGCGCCGCCACGTCGGGATGGTCTTCCAGCACCTCTACCTGTTCCCGCACCTGACGGCGCTCGGCAACGTCACCGAGGCCCCCGTCCACGTCGCGCGCGTCCGCCCCGCCGAGGCGCAAGCGAGGGCGCTCGAACTTCTCGGCGCGGTCGGGTTGCGCGAGAAGGCCGACCGCTTCCCCGACGCGCTCTCGGGCGGCGAGCAGCAGCGCGTGGCGATCGCGCGCGCCCTCGCCATGAAGCCCGAAGTCCTACTCTTCGACGAGCCGACGAGCGCGCTCGACCCGCGGCGCACGTCGGAGCTGCGCGCGACCCTGCGCGGCTTCGTCCGCGACGGCCACACGATGGTCGTCGTCACGCACTCGATGAGCTTCGTCGACGGACTCGCGGACTCTCTGCTCTACATGGAGGCGGGCGAGACGGTCGAGTACGGCGAGGCGGAAAAAGTCTTGAAAGACCCGCGCGACCCGCGCACGCGCGAGTTCCTCTCGCACGCGCGCTGAGACGACGCGACGCACGGAGGCGACGCCGAGCATGATAAAAATTTTCGCCAGCGCGGCCCTCATCGCCTGCGCCTCCTTCGCGCACGCGGCCCGCGCCCAAAATCCGACGCCGACGCCGACACCTGCGATGACGACCTCGCCGACGCCCGTCCCGACTCCGGCCGCGTGGCTCGACTCGCGCGTGCGCGCCGAGGTCGAGAGCTTCAGCGGCAGCGTCTACCTCTACGCCAAAAACCTCGACACCGGCGCCGTCTACTCTCTGCGCGGCGACGAGCGCGTCCGCACCGCGAGCACCATCAAGCTCGCCGTCATGGTCGAGGCGTTCGCGCGCGTCGCCGAGGGGCGCGCCAAGTGGGCGGACGAGTTGGTACTCACGAAGGAGAAGAAGGTCGGCGGCGCGGGCATCCTGCCCGAGCTCTCCGACGGTTTGAAGATTCCGCTCCGCGACGCCGTCCGCCTGATGATGACGCTCTCCGACAACACGGCGACCAACATGGTCATCGACGCGCTGACGGCCGACGCCGTCAACGCGCGCATGGACTCGCTCGGCCTCAAGGAGACGCGTCTGATGCGCAAAGTCTTCGGCGGCGGCGAGAGCGCCGAGGGGCGTCGGGAGGAGAACAAGGTCTTCGGCCTCGGGCGGACGACGCCGCGCGAGATGGTCGCGCTGATGGAGAAGCTCGAACGCGGCGAGGTGGTGAGCGCCGAGGCGTCGAAGGAGATGCTCGAATTGATGAAGCGCGAGCAGGGGCAGAACGCGCTCGGCCGCGCGCTGTGGCGCGTCCCGAAGGCGACGAAGTCGGGCGCGCTCGACCACTTGCGCAGCAACGTCGGCGTCATCTACTCGCCGCGCGGGCGCATCGCCGTCGCCGTCACCGTCGACGATATGCCCGAGCCCGTCTGGTCGCCCGACAACCCGGCCTTCCACCTCATGTCGCGGCTCTCCGAAATCCTCATCGACGGCCTCGGCAAAAGGTGAGCCGCTGTCTTAGAATTTAAGACATGGCGAACCCGGCCCGACGCCTGCGCGAGAACGTCGCGGGCGACTTCTACGTGGACGACTCGTGCATCGACTGCGACGCGTGCCGGCAGATCGCGCCCGCCGTCTTTCGCGACCACGGCGACCAGTCGAGCGTCTACCGCCAGCCGCGCGACGCGCCGGAAGTCCGCGACGCCCTCAAGGCGCTCGTCTCGTGCCCGACGGCCAGCATCGGCACGACGCGCGACTACGACGCGCGCGCGGGCGTCGAAGCCTACCCCGAACCGATTGACGCGAACGTCTACTTCTGCGGCTTCACGGCCGAGTCGAGCTTCGGCGCGTGGAGCTACCTCGTCGCCCGGGACGAAAGCGACGGCGGGAACGTCCTCGTCGACTCGCCGAGATTCACGCGCCCGCTCGTCCGCCGCATCGAGGCTCTGGGCGGCGTCCGCACCATCTTCCTCACGCACCGCGACGACGTGGCCGACTCCGCGCGCTTCGCCGCGCACTTCGGCGCGGAGCGCGTCATGCACGCCGACGACGGCGCGCGCCGCTTCGGCGTCGAGCGCGTCGTCGAAGGCGAGGACGAACACAGGCTCGACGACGAGATGGTCGTCGTCCCCGTCCCCGGCCACACGCGCGGCCACATGGTTCTGCTCTACCGCGACGAGTACCTCTTCACCGGCGACCACCTCTCTTGGTCTCCGACGCGCCAGACGCTCACGGCCTTCCGCGACGCGATGTGGTACTCGTGGCCCGCGCAGACGCGCTCGATGGAACGCTTGCTCGACTACCGCTTCGAGTGGGTCTTGCCGGGCCACGGCCGCATCCACCGCGACACGCCCGAACGGATGCGCGCACACCTCGCGCGCTGCGTCGAATGGATGAAGCGCACGCCCTGAAGCGCGAAGCGTGACGCGTCGTCGCGCCTCCCGTCCGATAACGAAGACGACATTGACGAAGTCAGGAACTGCACTCCTGTTGGGGAGGGAAGCCGAAGAAGTCGTGCGCCCAAGAGAAGTGTGTGCCGGCGCGGCGGGCGGCCTCGGCGTCGGCCTCCATGTCGCCGACGAAGAGTGTCTCTTCGGGCTCGGCGCGGAAGCGTCGCATGAGACGTTGGAGCATGAGCGGCTCGGGCTTGCGGCACGGGCATCGGCGGTGCGGGGCGTGCGGGCAGATTTCGATTGAGCCGGGCGGCGCAGGCGTGCCGAAAGCCTCTCTGACCATGTCCTCAACTAACCCGCGCGCCGCCCCGAGGGTCATGTAGCCCAAGCCGACGCCGCCCTGATTCGTCGCCACGCCGAAGCGCGCGCCGCGCGGCCCCCATTCAATCCGCGCGAGCCGCTCCCTCACGCCGGGAATCAACTCCCACTCGCCCGCGCGGTTCGGGCACGGGAGGCCCGCGACGGTCGTCCGCCGCAGAGTCCCGTCGGCGTCGAAGACGTAGAGCTTGAATCGTCGTCCGTTATCAGCGTCGCGCACGCCCGAACTCTAAACCGCGGGGCGGGTCTAACGGAAGCGCGCCCGAACTTACTCGTAGCGCAGGGCGACGAGCGGGTCGACCTTCGTCGCGCGGCGCGCCGGCAGGTAACAGGACAGGACTGCGACCAGCATGAGCAACGCCGCGCCCGCGGCGAACGTCGGCGGGTCGGTCGGGTCGACGCCGTAGAGCAGCGTCGCCATGACGCGCGTCAGCGCGAACGCACACGTCAGCCCGAGCGCGAGGCCGATGAGCGTGAACCTGATGCATTGCCCGACGACGAGCCGCAGCACGTCGCGCTTCTGCGCGCCGAGCGCCATGCGCAAGCCTATCTCGTGCGTGCGCTGCGACACGGAATAACTCATCACGCCGTAGATGCCGGCGGCCGCGAGCAGGAGCGCGAGCCCCGCGAAGAGGCCGAGCAGCAGCGAGTTCAGACGCGGCTGCGCCGCCGCTTCGGTGACGAGCTGCTCCATCTCGCGCACCTCCGAGACGGGCTGCGCCTTGTCTATCTGGCGCACGGCCTCGCGCACGCCCGCGACGAGTCCGCCCGGCTCGACCGACGAGCGCACGACGAACGACATCCCCGCGAAAGGGTCTTGCAGGTAGGAGGTGTAAATCTCCGGCGTCGGCTCCTCGCCCAAACCGAGGCTCCGCACGTCGGCCACGACGCCGACGATCTCGAACCACGCGGGCTGCCCGTCCGGGTTCGTCGCGCCGAAGTTGATGCGCTTGCCGACCGGCTCCTCGCCGGGGAAGTCGCGCCGCGCGACCGACTGGTTGACGAGGATGACGCGCGGGGCCGAGGCGTCGTCGCGCGCGTCGAAGGCGCGGCCCTTCACGACGGGGACGCCCGCGGCCTGAAAGTAGTCGGGGCTCACGCTGCGGAAGTTGACCATCGCCCACTTGTCGCGCGTCAGCGGCGGGCGGCCCTCGACGCGGAAGCCGGCCGTCGGCCCCTTGACGAGCGGCAGCGTGTTGATGAGGCCGACGCTCTCGACGCCGGGCAGCGCCCTGACGCGCTCGGCGACCTGTTCGTAGAAGGCCGTGTACTGCCGGTCTTCGCGAAAGTTCTCGCCCGAAGGCGTCAGACGAAACGTCAGGACGCTCTGCGGGCGGAAACCCAGCTCGACCGCTTGCAGTCGCAGGAAGCTGCGGAACAGAAGCCCCGCGCCGATGAGCAGCACCAGAGAGAGCGCCACCTCTGAGACGATGAGCAGCGAGCGCACGCGGCTGCGTCGCGCGCCGCCCGACGCGCCGCGCGCGCCCTCCTTGAGCGACTCGTTAACGTCCGCCTTCGTCGATTGGAGCGCGGGCGCGAGCCCGAACACGACGCCCGTCAAGAGCGAGACGAGGAGCGTGAACCCGAGCACGCGAAGGTCTACGCCGATGCTCTGCGCGAGCGGGAAGTCGACGGGCAGAGCGCCGCGCATCAGGTCGACGCCCCACCAGCCCAAGAGCATCCCCGCCGCGCCGCCCAAGAGCGCAATCAAGACGCTCTCGGCGAGCAGTTGACGGATGAGCCGCAGGCGCGTCGCGCCGAGCGCGAGGCGGACGGCGATCTCCTTCTGCCGCGCGCTGGCGCGCGCCAGAAGCAGGTTCGCCACGTTCGCGCACGCGATCAGGAGCACGAGCGCGACCGCGCCGAGCAGCATGAGCAGAGCCCTGCTGCTGTCGCCGACGAGGTGCGCGTGGAGCGAGAGCACGCGGTTGAAGCGGTTGTTGTTCGCCTCGGGGTACTGCTCGCGCAGGCGCGCCGTGATGGCCGTCATCTCGTCATGCGCCTGTTCGACCGTGACGCCCGGCTTGAGCAACCCGACCGCGCTCAGGAACCCGAAGCCGCGCGCACGCTCGACGTCCATCTGCGGGCTCAAGGTCGGCACGCGCTGGAACGGCGGCACCCACGCCTCCGTCTTGTCCGGGTACCGGAAGCCCGCGGGCGCGACGCCGACGACCGTGTAAGGCTGGCCGTCGAGCATGATGCTCCGGCCGACGATGGAGGGGTCGGCCGCGAAACGCCGCTGCCAGAGTCCGTAACCGATGACGACGACGGGGTCGTGCCCCGCGCTCTCCTCCTCCGGCACGAAGAAGCGGCCGAGGTGCGGGCCGACGCCGAAGACCGGGAAGAAGTCAATCGAAGTCATCGCGAGGTCGATGCGCTCCGACTCGTCGGCCGCCGAGAGGTTGGCCGTGCGCGCGTGGATCGCGGCGAGTCGTTCAAAGACCGTGTTCTGCGCGCGCCAGTCGAGAAAATTCGCCGGCGTGACCTGACCGCGCGTGCCCTTCTCGTTGAGCTCCTGAATCGCCGCGATGCGCTCGGCGTTGGGGTAGTCCAGCGGGCGCAGGAGGACGGAGTTGACGACCGAGAAGATGGCCGTGTTCGCGCCGACGCCGAGCGCCAGCGTCAGCACCGCGACCGCCGTGAAGCCCGGCCAGCGGCGCAGCATACGCAGCCCGTACCTGAGGTCTTGCACGAGCTGCTCTAACCAGACGCGGCCCCACATCCCGCGCGTCACCTCTTTGACCAGCGCCACGTTGCCGAACTCGCGGCGCACCGCGGCCGCGGCCTGCTCGGGCGACTCGCCGCGCTCGACGCGCTCCTGCACGGCCATCCTCATGTGGCCCCGCAACTCCTCGTCCAGCTCCTCGTCCATCCGACGCCGACGCCGCCACGTTAGCCTCATGCCTCGCCCTCCTCCTGCTGCGGATTCAGGGCGCGCGCGACGGCCCCCGAGAACAACTCCCAGCGCGAGCGCTCGGCCGCCAGATGCTTTCTGCCCTCGGCCGTCAGGCGGTAGACCTTCACGCGCTGGTTGTTCTCCGAGAGCTTCCACTCGGAGTCGATCCACTCCTGACGTTCGAGCCTGTGCAGCGCCGGGTAGAGCGAGCCGGTGTCGACGCGCAAAACGTCGCCCGAGTTGACGTGGATGGCTTGGCTGATGCCGTAGCCGTGCTGCGGCCCCCAGCGCAGGGTCTGGAGGATGAGCAGGTCGAGCGTCCCCTGTAGCAGCTCGATTCGGTTCTGGTAGCGGTTCTTCTTAGCCATGTAGATATCCTACACCCTACGGTGTAGTCTGTCTACACCCTTCTGACGGAGGGACTGACTGACGCCGGGGCTAGACCTCGCCGCCCCAGTCGTCGGGGGCGACTTCCTTCCAGCGCGCGCGGATAGCGTCGAACTCCTCGGGCGCGAGCGGGCCGGCCGCGAGCTGTTCGGCGTTTTCGCGCCAGCGGCCCGGCCGCGTCGTCCCGACGATGGCCGTGTGGACGCCGGGGACGCTCAGCGTGAAACGCAGCGCCGTGCCGACGGCCTCGCCCACGTCTCGCTTCAGGAAGTCGTAGCCGAGGCGACGGACGCGCTCCCAGTAGGGGCGCACGTACTCGTCCGAGGGCCGCGACTCGTGCCGCCAGACGGCGTTGGCGACGGGGCGCTTGGCGATGACGCCCATGCCGCGCCCGCGCGCCGGGGGCAGGGTCAGTTCGAGCGCCTGCTGGTCGGCGACGTTGACGGAGGTTTGCAGCGTGTCGAACGCGCCGCACTCGACGGCGTGGAGGGCGTCTCGGCCGTCGCCGCTGTAGCCGATGAAGCGCGTCTTGCCCTCGTCGCGCGCGCGCCGGAGCGCGTCGATCACGCCGCCCTCGCGCAGCACTTCGGCCGAACAACTGTGCAGTTGCACGAGGTCGAGCCGGTCAGTCCGAAGGCGCTTGAGACTGCGCTCGATGCTCTGTGTGACGAGCGCGGGCGTCCAGTCCGGGTGCGGGAGGCCGGAGGCGTGGCCGCACTTGGTGAAGAGATAAAATTCGTCGCGGCGGTGCGCGACGGCGCGGCCAATCAGCTCCTCGCTTTCGAGGTAGCACTCGGCCGTGTCGATGACGTTGAGGCCGGCGTCGAGCGCGCCGCCCAGAAGTCTGCCGACGGTCGCGGCGTCGACCCCCTCGTAGCCGATTTCAGAGCCCCCGAAGCCGAGCACGCTCACGTCCATGCCCGTCCCGCCCAGAACGCGCCTCTCCATAAAACGCCCCCTTTCGGCCTTTCCCGCGCGGATTTGAGATTCCGGGGGCGAGTATACACGGGCGGCGGGCGGAGGGCCGCCGGGCGCGCTTTTTCGGCTCAAATCGAGCACTTTTCGGGCACTTTTTTTACGCCGCGTTTGGGTACTTTTCGGCCCTTTAGTTCATCAAAGATTGTACAGGCTTGACGAGTCGGGCGGCTCTCGCGGTCGCGCCCAACCCGCCGGGCCATTTTTATTAGGAGAACAACGCTTGAACGAGCAGAGAAGTCGGAAAAAGCTTTTGCTGTCGCTGCCTTTAGCCGCGCTCGTGGCCCTCGCCGTCCTGTCGGGCGCGAAGACGGCCGTCGAGCGTGCGGGCTTCGAGTTCCCGACCGCGCCGGCCTCGGCCGCGCCGCGCTCGTGGCGTCAGGCCGCGAATCTCGCCACCGAAGACCGCGGCGAGCCCACGGGCCGACAGGCGAAGGTCGAAGTCCCCGACCAACTCCGCCACTACAGCGACAAGCGCCGCTTCCTCGCCATACAGGTCGCCGAGCGCGTCGAGCACGAGCTCGAAACCCCGCACGACTACGCCGAGCTGGCCTCGCTGATTCGCGCGGGCGCGCTGGTCGAAGTCCCGGCCGCCTCCGACAACTTCGTCCTCATCGGCGTCGGCGGGCACGCCGGCGAAGGCCACTTCACGCACTTCGACAAGTCGGCCGGCGAGAGCGTCGGGCTCTACGACGAGGCCGAGCTTGGGGGCGAGTTCGCGCGCTCGGATGAGACGCTCGCGCGCGGGCGCGAGGAACTCGACGCGCTGCGCCGCGAGTCGGCCGCGCTCGGGCGCACGGAGCGCAAGCGCCGCGCCGAAATCCTCTCGCAGGTTGCGACGTGGGAGCGCACGCTCAAGACGGAGCGCGAGTGGCGCGAGCTGATCGACGAGCACTACGGCGACGAGGCCGCGCGCCGCCGCATGAGTGACGAGCGCGCCTCTCTGACCGAGCTGGCCTCGGACTTCGGCGGCCGCACGTATGATTTGACGAACGCGCGCGCGCGCAAAGAGATGAAGGTGCGGATGCTCAGCCACCTGCGCCCAGAGGCTCTGGCCGTCCTCGAAGAGGTCGCGCGCTCGTACCGCGAGCGCTTCGGCCGCCCGCTGCCCGTCACGTCGCTCGTCCGCCCCGACGAGTACCAGCGGCAGCTCGGCGAGACGAACGCCAACGCGACGCGCATCGACACGCCGCCCCACTCGACGGGCCTCGCCTTCGACATCCTCTACCGTCACCTGACGGCCGACGAGCAGGCGCACGTCATGGAGCATCTGGCGCGTCTGCGCGACGAGGCGCGCATCGAAGTGCTCCGCGAGAACCGCGACCACTTCCACGTCTTCGCCTTCGTCGACGGCAAGCGCCCCGGCGAATCGCTCATCAGCGGCTCGCTCGGCACGGTCGCCGCCTCAGCCTCGCGCGCGAAAGCCGCGCCCGAAGATGACGACGACGACGAGAAGTCGAAGATGAAGACGAACGAGAAGGCGAGCGCGAAGTCGAAGGCCGCGGAGAAGAAGTCCGTCGCGAGCAAGGCCGGCGGGAAGGCCGCGGAGAAAAGGAAAGCGGCCGCGAAGCCTTCGAGGAGCGCGGCCCGCAAGCGGCGCTAGTTTCGCCGGCAATAATGATAAAGGGCCGCGCGTCCGTCGAGACGGCGGCCCTTTAATCCCACCTTTTAAATCGATTCATCAAGTCAGCTAAGAAGTACGACTGACGCGACCGAGCCCGCGAAGAAGTCGCGGGCGGCGTCGGCCGTCGGCGTCGCTGCCGCGACCGCCGCCGCGTCCGACCCGTCCGCACGCCGCGAAGGGTCGCGCAGGCGCGGCGGCGGGGCGTCGAGGGCGTCCGTGTCGAGAACCGTGCGCAGTCGCCCGCCCGAAAGATAAAGCCTCTGCATCTCTTCGAGCGTGAAGGGGCGCGCGCCGCGCCGGCCGAAGACCGCGAGTTGGTTCCCGCTCTCGTCGGCGGCGCGGTCGCGGTCGAGCCCTTTCGAGACGGCGAGCGCCGGCCCGCGCGTGCGGAACGTGGCGACGAGCGCGGGCTCGGGCGCGGGGCTGAAGCCCGCGTAGGTCGGCATCGTCTCGGGAGAGGTGAGCTGCACGACGCGCAGGCCGTTGCGCCCGTCGGCGACGTAGGCGAACAGGCTCGCGTTCGTCATCGCCACCTTCACCTGACGCGCGTCGTTAATCTCGCCGCCCGCGTCGAACTTCCTGTACAGACGCGGCGCTTCGGGCCGCTCCACGTCGACAATCGCGACGCCGTCGCGCCCGGCGGCGACGTACGCATACGTGCGCGCCACGTACACGTCGCGCGCGTCGGCGACAGGGACGTGCGCGCCCTCGACGCGGCGCGCGCGCGACGGGTCAGTCACGTCGAAGACCTTCAGGCCCTCCTCGTCGACGACGAAGGCGTAGCGGAATTGGACGGCGACGGCCTTCGGGTGTTTGACGGCCGGAGAGTCGAAGCGCGCGACGATTCGAGGCCGCAAGGGGTCGTCCAAGTTGATGACGACGAGCGCGCGGTCGGTCGTCACGTAGGCGTGCGCGCCGGCAATCGTCAGGTTGTTCGCGCCGTCGAGCGCGCCGCCGGGGTTGAAGGTCAGCGCGCGTCTCAAGAAGTTGTTCATCGGGTCGCCGTCGAGCAGCGTCTCCGCGCCGACGAGTATCAGCCCCTCCTCGTGGTCGGCGACGTAGACGTAGCCGTAGAGCGGGTGAATCGGCTGCTCCTCGTTCGGCAGCGGGTGCGGGCGCTTGGCGCGCTCGTCGGGCGGGAGTCGCCGCCACTCGTCGAGCATCCGCCGCGCCTCCTCGGGCGAGACCCATTTGCCTTCAGCAGTGAGACGCCACCGCGCGGGGTCGACGGCGAGCGTCGTCGGCGCGGCGACGGCCGCGGCGTGCTTCGTGTCGACGTAGAACTTCTGGCCGACGGGCGAGACGGGCGCGGTCACGATGCGCTCGGAGAAGCCCTTGTGATCTATCTGCGCCACGTCGTAGACGCGCAGGCCGCCGCGCCCCGCCGCGACGTAGGCGTACTCGCCGCGCACCTGCACCTGCAAAACCTCGGGGTTGCCCTTGTGCTCGTAGAAGGTCTTGAGCCGCCGCCCGCTACGGACGAAGCTCGCGAAGTTGTCGGGGAAGGCGACCTTGTGCAGGGTCGAGCCGATGACGGCCTGCGGCTCGTCGCGCTCGGTGACGGGGACGACTTCGAGCGAGTGCTCGGCGGCGACGTAGACGTAGCGCCCAATGAAGTTGACGAAGTTCGTGCCCTGCAAAAGCACTTGCGCCATCCAAGCGTTGTTGTCGTTCGCCTCCGAGACGTGGCAGTCGGTGCAGCCCATCGTCTCGCGCGAGCGGACGGTGTGCGGGACGTGCGTGTTGAAGGCTTGGCCGGAGAAGCCCTCGGCCGAGGTCGTCTGCTGCTGCGAGTAGATCCACTCGCGGTTCTGGTTCTGCGAGCTGACGAGGACGGCCGAGGAGGAGCGGACGGGCGCGACGCGGTTGCCCGTCACCGTCCCGTCGCGGCCGAGCATGAAAACGTCGTCGCGCAGGACTTGGAAGTTGTAGGAGGTGAAGTTGCGCGAGTCGCCGCCCTCGTTGTGGCGGTTGGGCATCTTGCGGTTGGCCGTCATCGAGAGGTGACAGCCGAAGCAGCTCGTCATCCAAGACGTGTGACAGGCGAAGCACGACATCTTGCTGTCGGGGTGCGCGAGCCTCGCCTCGTCCTTCTCCTCGGGCACGGGCTCGCCCCACGTCTCCATGCCTTCGTCGTTCATGCGGACGGTCTTGGCGTAGTGCGAGCGCCAGTTGTAGTCGGGGCGTCCGGGCGTGACGGTGTCGACGGTCTGCGGGACGCGCCACCAGAGGCCGGGCTCGACGAGCGAGTTCTGAATCACGTCGCCGCGCCGCAACAGCACGTCGCGGCCCGCGAGCTTGCGCGCGCCGTCTTCGGCGACGCGCTCGAAGACGGGGACGCGCGCGCCTTCGGAGTTCTTCGCGTAGAGGTTGCGCGCGAGCAGGCGCGGGCCGGTGCGCGGCGCGGCGAGGCGACGGCCCGCGCCCTTCTCAAGCGCGGGCTTGCCGTCTTTTTCGACGACCGACTGGCCGGCGGCCGGGCCGGAGGTGACGAGCGTCGCCGGCTTCTGAATCGTGCCGTGGCAGTCGACGCAGCCGATCTCGACGGCGGCGCGCGGCTCGTTGTAGAGGATGCCGTTGCCGTGCGCGTCCTGACGGAAGTGGCAGTCGATGCAATGCATCCCGCGTTCGAGATGGATGTCTTTGAGGTGGACGGGCTGGCCGGCGGGCGGCGGCGAAACGTCGCCGTCGGCGTCGCGGTACTCGACGGCGCGGCGCAACTGTTCGGGCGTGACGTTCTTGACGACCTCGCCCTCGGAGTCGAGGAGGTAGCCCTTGCGGTTCTTCTTGAAGACGGCGCGGAAGAGCCAGCCGTGCCCGTTGAAGGCGGCGAACTGCGTGCGCGTCAGGCCCTCGTTAAATTCGCGCGTGCCGGTCTTCAGAAGAAAGTCCGGCTCCGACCAGAGGCCGCGCAGGGAAGCGGCTTCGGGGTTGCGGTCGAGCTTGCGCTGCTCCTCGCTTTGCGAAGGGTTGTGCTGGCGGGCCGGGTACATCTTCTCGCCCTCGGTCTCGTTGTCCCACCAAGTGAAGCCCGTGAAGCTCGCGACCATGTTCGTGCCGGGGTGCATGTGGCAGACCATGCATTGCGAGGTCGGGATCTGGAGCGTCAGTTGATGGCGGACGGGGTGGCCCGACTCGTTGCGCCGCGGGGCGAGCGCGCGGTCTTCGGTCGCGGTCGTCCCGGTGTTTCCGAACTTCGCGTAGACGGGGCTTGAGTGGACGACGCTCGTGTCGTTGGCGTAGACGACGTGGCAGGCCGTGCAGCCCGACGAGCGATAGTCGCCGGGGTGGTCGTTCGTGCCGAGGAAGTTGAGCGTCGGGTCGAGCAGGCGCGTCTTTTGGATTCCGAGGTAGACGGGGTCTGTGCGGTTGGCCGTGCCGAAGCCGCGCGGGCTCAGGCCCTTGTCGGGCTTGCCGGGCTCTTCTTCTTTGTCGGGCAGGCCGACTTCGAGACGGCGGCGGCCTCCGCGCTCGAAGACTCGGAGGACGTTGCCGGGCTGCGAGACTTCCCAACGCGGCAGAGGGTCGAGGAAGGGGAGGATGCCGCGCAGGCGCGTGAGCGCGGGCGTCGGCTCCGGCACTTGAATCAGACGCTCGGGCGCGCCCGACTCTTCGGCGTAGCTCTCGCCGAAGCGCGTGTCTTTGAGGGGGAAGCCGCCGTTGTTGTAGAGGGCCGCGCCCCAGAGCATCGCGCCGTGGCGCATCATGCTATTCGAGTTGGCCGAGGTCTCGGCGGCGTGACACTCGCCGCAGGTGACGTTGGCGACGCGCAGGTCGCCCGGATTGACGAAGCGCACGAACTCGCGGCTCTCGTCGGCGAGGAGCGTGTTGGAGCGTTCGGGGTTGGCGCTCGAAGCGCGCCCGTCGCGCCGCCAGCGTTCGGGGAAGCGCGGGCGGACGTGCGCCTCGTCCTCGGTTTTGCCGAAGGGGTTTCCGCCGTGACAGTAGGTGCAGGAGAGCCCCTGACCATCTTTCCCGTCTTCGAGCCGCCCGTCGCGCGTCGCGTGCATCGGCTCGGTCTGACCGTGACAGGCGATGCAGCCTTCGACGCGCGGCGCGGGAGTCGGAGACGGCGTCGCGGGAGTCTGCGAGGACTGAGCGGCGTTCTGTGTTGTTTGCGTCTGCGACTTTGAATCGGCGGACGAGCGCGCGCCGCCGGGCAGCGCGGCGCAGAGGGCCGCGAGCGCGGCGACGAGGAGGGAGAGCTTCAGGCGTTCGGCGTTCGGCCTCATAAAAGGGACGCTTCAGAAAATGAACTTCAACTGCCCGAAGAGTTGGTACTGCAACTTCGTCGGGTTGATGACCGTGTCGTCGGGCGTGCAGAAGTCCGAGACGTTGGGCGGGCAGTTGCGCGCGGCGTCCGTGTAGATGTCGCGCAAGGCCCGGCCGGGCTTGAAGAGGGCCGCGCCGAAGGTCATCGTCACGTTGTTGATGAGCAGCGGGCGGTACGCGACGCCGACGCTCAGGTCGTAGCCTATCTCCTTGCGTATGCGGTTCTGAAAAAGCAGATATTCGAGCGACTCGGTGCGGTGGAAGCGCAGGTAGTTGGCGTTAAAAATCGCCTTCAGGTGCTGCGTGACTTCGACATCGAGGCCCGCGTTGACGATGCCGATGCCGGGGTTGACGAAGTTGGCCTGACCCTGAAGCTTGCTGCTCCGCAGAGAGGGAAGCAGGCTGTTCGGCTCGACGAGCGCGACGCCCGTCTGCGTTAAGCGCATGCCCTGACGATTCCAGTAGGAGAACTGCCCGCCCGCAAAATTCACGTCGTCGAGGATGGCGTCGAAGCCGTTGGCGCGCTCGTCGGTCGGGTCGTCGTCGCCCGTGGCGAAGAGGCCTGAGGCGCGGAAGCGAAGGTAATCTTTATCGACGGAGAACTCGGCGGCCGCCATGTGCGCGCTGATGCGCGTCGGCCGCCCGGCGATGGGGTTGAGCTCGTCTCGGCCGAGCGCGTAGTAGTAAGAGTGCGAAAGATTCAGGCGGCCGAGGTGGCCGTCGCCGGAGAAGCCGAGGTAGCCGACCTTCACGGAGTGCTCGCGCGCGCTGCCGACGAGCGCGGGGCGCACCTGAAAGCCGTTGCGGTCGAACTCGCGCGAGCGGCGGTCGTCGTTAAAGTGCAGGCTCGCCTGAACGGTGTAGCCTTTGGCGAGGAAGTCTTGGCGGAAGAGGTTGGCGACGTAGACGTTCTGGTGGCGCGTGTCGAAGCGGTTGAGCGCGGAGTTGGTGTCCTTCTCAAGCATCGAGAAGGCGGCGACGTTCCACTGGAAGCGGTTGTTGTCGAAGCCGCCGAAGAGGCGGAGGCCGAGGTTGTTGTCGGAGAAGACGAAGCCGCGGAAGTCTGAGACGAACGGCTGAATCCCGGCGCGCAAGGAGATGAAGTCGAAGCTCGCGTTCACGTCTTCGAGCTTCACCTCGGCGAAGGCTTCTTCCAAAGAGAAGTGCGTGTCGGTGCGGTTCGTGCCGCGGCGCGGGTCGACGAAGAGGACGCCGGTCTCGCGCGCGTCGACGTAGTTCGGCAGAGAGAAGGTCGGCGAGATTTTGAAGGCCCAAGTGCGCGGGCGGAAGGTCGTCTGCCCGTGGAACATCTCGAACGAGAGCTGGAAGATTTGGTTGACGGAGAGCGTCTCGGGCCGCCCGAAGAACTCGGCCGAGCCGGGGCGCGCGCTGCTGACGTTCGAGGGCTTCGGCGTGCGCGCCGTCTCGACGGTCGAGGTCGAGACGGCCGACAGAATCATGAAAACCTTCTGGCCGAAGACGGGGTAGTCGCCCTTCAGTAGGTTCTGGTTGAAGGGGTCGTACCAGCGCCCGCGCTTGAAAGGCACGTCGCGCCCGCGCGCGCCGCGGTCGCCGTAGCGGTCGTATTCGGGGAAGCCCATGCGCCAGCGGTCGCGCACCTCGCGCCGGTCGGGCCGCGTCTGCGGCGCGCTCCCGACGCCCGACGCGCCAGCGTAGCCGAGCGGCGTCTCTTCTTTCGCGGGCGTCTGTGCGGGTTGCGCGGCGGTCGCCGGGTCGGGCGGTTTTGCGAGCGTGATGTCGAGCGCGGTCTCCCGGCCCGGCTCGACGAGGACGTTCTCAATCGTGTCGCCGCGCGCGATGGTCAACTCGCCGTACTTGCCCTTGCTGAAGTCGGCGCGGGCCGGCGCTTCGAGTCGGACGCGGTAAGCGCCCGCGGGGAGACTCATCGAGTAGCGCCCGTCGGCGCCCGCGCGTTCGCGCTCCGCGCGGCCCGTCACCTGATTGACGGCGACGACGACGACCCCGGCCGCGCCGAACGCGACCGTCCCGTCGGCGCTCAGGATTCTCCCGCCGATTCGGCCGCGACCCTGCGCGAGCGTCACGTCGACGCGCGCGTGCGCGGGCGTGACGAGCGACGTGAGAACGCACGCGAGCGCGAGCGCGCGTGCGGACTGTCTGAGCGTGTGTGGGAGCGTCCGTGAACGGCGGCGAGTCACTCCGAGCCTTGTAGCACACGCAGAACTGCGGCGCAAAGGATTTTCTTTTTCCCCGCGGCGCGGCGGCGAGAACGAAAATCTTCCGCCCCGATAAAACAAGTGTTACATTGCACGAGGCCCTCAGCGATGCTCTCAAACTCCGCGCACACCTTCGCCCGACACGCCCGCGCCCGCGCGCTCGCAGCCGCGCTCGTCGTCTTCGCGGCCGCCTTTCTCCTCCGCACGACCGGCGCGCAGACGACGCGCCCCGTCCTCATCAGCGAAGCCGACTCGACGCGCGCCGTCGCGCTCGACTCGCTGGCGCGCGTGCGCGAGCCCTTCGCGCTCGAATCGCCTTCGGCCGTCGGCACGGACAGGCGCGCGCGTCTGATGCTCTTCGCCATGAACCTGCACGTCGCGGCGGGCGACCTCTCGTCCGTCACGGCCGACGCCGAAACGGCCGCGCGACAAACGTTCCCGCTCGCCGTCGAGTCGGTCGCGCCCGTGCCCGGTCAGGAGTGGATGAGCGCGGTCGTCGTGCGCCTGCGCCCCGAGCTTGAGAACGCCGGCGACGTGCTCGTGCGCGTAATCTTTCGCGGCGCGGCGAGTAACCGCGTGCGCGTCGGGCTAGGGCACGTGGGCGGCGGGCCGCCCGACGACGAGGGCTCGCGGCCGACGCCCGCACCCGCCGCCGTCTCGCCCACCCCGAACACGAACCCCCTGACGGCCGGCGACCTCTCGGCCTCGGAAGTCGAGACGGTCATCGCGCAGGCCGTCTCGGCCGCCGCGGCGTTGGGACGTAGCGTGACGGTCGCGGTGACGGACAGGGAAGGGAACGTGCTCGGCGTCTTCGAGATGACGGGCGCGCCCGCGACGACGCGCATCACGGGCGGCGCTCCCGCGGGCCGCGGGCTCGAAGGCTTGAGCGTCCCTTCGCCGCTCGCCGCCGTGTCGAAGGCGGGCACGGCCTCGTTCTTCAGCACCGGCGGCAACGCCTTCACGACGCGCACCGCCTCCTTCATCATCCAAGAGCACTTCCCGCCGCGCGTCGACTTCCGACCCTCGGGGCCGCTCTACGGCGTGCAGTTCTCGCAGCTGCCGTGCACGGACATCAAGCGGCCCGCGCTCCCGCTCGGGCTCGCGGCCGACGCGGGCAGCGCGCCGCTCTACCGTAACGGCGTCGCGGTCGGCGGCGTCGCCGTCGAGGGCGACGGGCTCTACACGCTCGACCGCGAGCCCTTCGACTCGGACAAACCTTTCGAGGAGTTGATCGCCGTCGCCGCCGCGCGCGGCTTCGAGCCGCCCGCGCTCATACGCGGCGACAACATCATCGTCGAGGGCATCCGGCTCGCTTACTCGAACTCGACGGACGCGGACGCGCCGCGCGCGCCGGCGATTCCGTTCGCGAGTCTGCCCGGCGCGGTCAACGCGTCGTTCCCCGTTCGGGGGGCGCGGCCGTCGTCGTTCGTCGCGGCGAACGTGGGCGGCGTCGTCGGGGAGGCCGACACGCGCTTCTTCCCGTTCGTCGGGAGCACGTCGCTTTCGCCGAACGCGCTCGCGGCTTCGGAAGTCAATACGATCATCGCGCACGCGGCGCAGCAGGCCGAGGTGACGCGGGCCGCGATACGACAGCCGCTCGGCAGCAAGGCGCGCGTCTCAATCGCGGTCGTCGACGCGGACGGCCGCGTGCTCGGCGTCTTCCGCACGCAGGACGCGCCCGTCTTCGGCTTCGACGTGTCGGTGCAGAAGGCGCGCGCGGCCGCGTTCTTCTCGAACCGTAACGCGGCGCTGCTGTTGAGGGGCGCGGGCGTGGGCGCTTACGTGGAGCGCGCGGCGGCCGACGGGCTCGCGCTCGACGGCTCGGTGGCCTACTCGACGCGCGCCGTCGGCTTCCTACACCGCCCGTTCTACCCGGACGGACTCAACCCGAGCCCCGCGGGGCCGCTGAGCACGGAGGTGAGCGAGTGGAGCGTCTTTAACGTCGGGTTACAACTCGATTTGATAAGGACGAACTTGCTGGCGGCGGTCGACGGCGCGGACGTGCGTTGCTCGACGATTCCGAACCTCGCGAACGGCGCGCAGATTTTCGCGGGCGGGATTCCCCTCTACAAGAACGGCGAGTTGGTCGGCGGCATCGGCATCAGCGGCGACGGCATCGACCAAGACGACATCATCGCGGCGGCCGGCGCGCAGGGCTTCGCGCCGCCCGCGCAGATTCGCTCAGACCAACTCGTCATCCGCGGCGCGCGCCTCCCCTTCGTCAAATTCCCGCGCAGCCCAAATCTATAAAGCCGTGACGGGCGGCGGGCGGCGGGCGAGAACGAAAGTTCTTAAAAATCGTCGCCCGCGACTTCGTCGCCCGTCACTGCTTCCTCGCCTCGTCGAGAGAGTTTTCGGCCCTTTGGGCGGCGTTGAGGAGGCGGTGCGCGGCGAGCGGCGAGGCGCCGGCGGCGGCGGCCTTTTTGAGCAGCTTGACGCCCTTCGAGGGGCTCTCGCGGAAGACGCCCATCAGGGCCGCGAGCGCGTTCTCGCCCGCCGTCGAATCCGTCTCGCGCTCGCCGACCGCCTTCAGGAGCGCGGGCACGGCCGGCCGCCCGATGGCCGCCAGCGCGCCGACGGCCGGGTAGCGCTTGGCCGTCGTGATGAGCGTGATCTCGTTGACGACCTCGACGCCCCCGGCGTTGACCTCCTCCCAGTCGAAAGTCCTCCGGAAGTCGAGCAGGCGCACGAGGTCTGGAATCGCCTCGACGGCCTTCATCTCGCCGAGACGCACCACGGCCTCGGCCGCGCGGTTCGGGTCGGCCCGCAGAGTCTCCTCGTCGCGGACGACGGCCAGCAGCTCCGTTATCTTCTCCACGCGCGCTCGCTCCTTCGTCTGAGCGGCCCCGGCCGGCGCGGGCGGAAGGACGGGCGCGGCGACGGCGAGGGCGAGCAGAAGAGTGCGTGCAAAAGTTTTCTTGCCCATCGTAATCTCCCCGGAAGGTCTCAGGGGTGTTTGACGTGACGCGGGCGCGCCCCCGTTGCCCAGCCGGGGCGCGCCCGCGCCTTCATTCAATCGGCCGCACGGCCTCGGAGGCTAGTAGCAGTAGCCGCCGTAATAGCCGCAGCCGCCGTAGCAGGTGCAGGTGGAGTAGTCCCACGAGCCCCCGTTGTTGTAGCAGCTCTGCTCCTGATACCAGTCGCAGTAGGTGTAGGGCGACGTGACGTTGACGACGACGTTCGGCGTCCAGTCGCCGAACCACTCGACCCACTCCCGCAGCATACGCCACTGGAAGTTGTAGTAGCCCGGCGACGAGGGCGCGACGACGGTGAAGTTGAACGTCACCTCTTGGCCCGGCGCGACCGGCCCCGGCACGTCGACCCGCCCGAGGCCCCAGTACGTGTTGTCGTGCGGGTTCTGCGAGCCGAGTCGGTAGTACTCGCCGGGCGTCCAAGTGTGGTCGCTGCCGTTCATCATCGTGACCGAGACGTTGTAGGCCTGCCCGGCCTCCATCGTGTCGGGCACGTTCTGGGCGATGAAGAGGCCGAAGCGCGTGCGCGGCGTCCCGAGCCCGATGTCGGTCGTGCCCTCGCCGACGGCGTTGTCGCCGTTCTGCGAGTTGTCGATGACGACGCCGTTGCTCGTCTGCCTGATCGAGAGGCGCTGGTACCAGTAGAGGTAGTCGGAGACGCGCACGCCGCCGGCCGTCGCCCACTGCCGGAAGTTGGTGCGCGCGCGCAGAATCGTCCCGTTGGCGGGCGGCGAGCCGAAGCCGATGCCGGGCGCGTCGTAGTCGAAGACGCGGCCGTTCGAGCCGCCCGACTGCGGGTCGGTGTCGACGAGGTTCGGGTCGTCCGTCGTGTCCGGGAAGTTATCCCGGGCGAATTGCGGGTTCGGGTCGTTGTTGACGTAACGTCGCGCCTGCAAGACGTTGCGCTGCAAGACGATGGGGTCGCGGTAGTTGCTCGGCCTGACGACGCCGACGATCTCGACGTTGTGCCGCCAGATTCTCCGGGCCAGGCCCGTCGACTGGAAGAGGCCGAGCGAATCCGTCCCTATCTGCTGGGCGATGTAGGCGCGCGCCGCGTTGTCGGACGAGAGCGTGCCGCTGGTGCGGAACTGGAACGTGACGAGGACGACCGTGAAGTCCTCCGTGTCGCGCGTCCGGTTGCGCGCCTTCGCCTCCAGACGGATGTTGTCCACCGTGCTGCTCTCGTTCTGGCCCTTAATCTCGACGTTCGTCGTCTGCGTGATCGTCAGCGAGGTCGAGTTGTTCGCCGCGAAGACGGCCGACCCCGAGCCCGAAGTCGTGCGCAGCGAGAGCGTGATGGGGACGCTGTTGTTCGAGGGCGAGACCTCGACGGGTACTGTGAAGGTCTCGTTGGTGACGCTGTGTTTGGAGACGGCGTTGATCGCGCCGATGGTGACCGAGGGCATCGGCTCGCAGAAGTCGCCGCCCTCGGCGCTCATGTCCATGTAGTCTGTCTTGTCGGCCGTCGAGCTACTACACGGGTCGTCGGGCGGCGTGAAGATGCCGACCGCGGTCGTCCCGACGTAGGTCGTCCACTCGGGGACGTAGCCGTAGTAGTTCCACCCCCAGAAGTAGTTGTACGGCCCGAAGTTGCCCCCGGGGAGGAAGCTGAAGCCGTAGGGGTCGTACCAGTTGTAGCCGTAACACCCCATGAAGTAGTAGTAACAGTCGTCGTCGTAGATGATGATGTCGACGCTGAACCAGCGGATCACGTAGTGGTCGCTGATGACGTCGTACTCGCTGTTCGGCAGGGCGTTAAAGGTGTAGGTGAAGACCTGCGCCGGGAAGTAGGACTCGTAGCCGCGGCTGGAGCCGTAGTCGATGAGCCCGAACGGCCCGTACATGAAGCCCTCGACGTACGGGTCGTAGTAGAAGCCGGCCGAGTAGTCCACCTCGGTCGCCGAGTAGCCGAAGACCTCTTTGGTGTTGGAGTCGTATTCGATGGCGGAGATGCCGTAAGCGTACTGCGCCCGCGCCTCCTGCGGCCACAGGAAGAGGCACAGCGCGGCCAGCGCCATCGCGCACAGGGTTGATCTCCTCATGGCTCGGTGCCCTCCCTTCTAGTTCGTTTCGTCGAGGCTCTGCCTGACCTTCTTGCTGCGCGGGCTGTCGGGCATATCGGGCCGCGGCCTGTCGAAGCGGACGGGCTTGACCTTCTTGCCGATGCTCTCGCGCACGTAGTCGTCGAAGCGCTTGAACTCGCGCTCGCCGAGGGCGGCCCGCAGCTCGTCGCGCGCCTTCATGAGCGTGCCGACGCGCTCGTCCTGCATGGCGCGCAGCTCGGCCGGCGGCTCGGGCGGCGTCTGCCCCTCGGGGATGCGCCCGCCGGGGAAGGCGGCGCGCGCCTCGTTGATGATCTCCTTAGCCCGCTTGTCTAACTTCTCGACCTTCGACTCGGTCTCGGCGGCGATGCGGTCGAGCGCGGCGGCCTGACGGTCGTCGAGCTTGGCCTCGCGCTTGTGGAAGGTGCGGAGGGAGGAGCCGTCCTCGCCGAGCTTCTCCTTCTCGGCCGCCTTCTG
>DASQDT010000155.1:0-4409 GCA_035634035.1 Pyrinomonadaceae bacterium
GTCGGCGGCGCTCACGCGCCCGCGCTCGTCGCGCAGTTGACCGGCCGCTCGGCCAACCTCTTTCTCCTCGACGACGCCGGCCGCGTCCTCGACTCGCTCCGCCCCGCGCGCGGCGCGGGACAGGAGACGGGCGACATCTACGCCCCGCCCGCGCAGCCGCGCGACTCGACACGAACAGAGGCGCGCGACTCTGCGCAGGTCACTACGCCGCCCGCCGAGCGCGCGGCCGACGCGCCGCCCGACGCGCGCGGGCGTTTCGCGACGCTGTCCGAGGCGCTCGACGACTTCTACACGCGGCGCGTGCGCGAGCGCGCCTTCGACGCCCGCGCGTCCGCCCTCGCCGCCCGCCTGCGTCAGGCCGCCGAGAAGCGTCGGAAGCTCCTGCGCAACCTCGAACGCGACCGCGCCGCGCACGGCGACGCCGACGAGCACAGGCGCGTCGGCGACCTCCTGCTCGCCAACATCGCGACGGCCGAGCGGCGCGGCGGCGCGGTGCGCCTCACCGACTATTACGCCGACGGCGCGCCCACCATCGAGATTGAAATAGACGAGCAGCGCACGCTTCAGGAGGAGGCGGCCGCGCGCTTCTCGCGCTACGCGAAGGCCCGCCGCGCCGCGGAAGAGATCGCGCGCCGTCTTGACGCGCTCACGGCCGAGCTCGCCGCGCTCGAAGAGTTGCAGGCGCGACTCACAGACGTTGCCGAATCACGCGACGAGGCCGCGCTCGAAGCCTTCGAAGATGAGGCGCGCGCGGCGACGGGCGAGGGGCCGCGCCGCCGCGTCGAGGATGAGGGCCGCGCGGGCCGCCGTCAGAAGAAGGCCGAGAGCGTGCCGGGCGTGCGCCGCTACCGCTCGACGGACGGCTACGAAGTCCTCGTCGGGCGCGGCGCGCGCGACAACGACCACCTGACTTTCCGCGTCGCGCGCCCGTCGGACGTGTGGCTCCACGCCGCCGACTACCCCGGCTCGCACGTCGTCGTCCGCAACCACCTGCGCGGCAAAGAGGTGCCGCACCGCACGGTCGTCGAGGCCGCGCAGCTCGCCGCCCACTTCAGTCAGGCGCGCAAGGACGCGAAGGTCGCCGTCCACTACACCGAGCGCAAGTTCGTCTCCAAAATCAAAGGCGGCGCGCCGGGCCTCGTCCGCCTCTCCTCCTTCCGCACGCTCATGGTCGAGCCGCGCGAGGCGATCCCGCGCGTCACGGCAGATTAAACCTCAAGCTCGGCGCGACAATTTCGCCAAGCGGTTTAAGTACGCTCGCGCCCGAATAATTTTCGAGGGGGGGGTTCTTTGATGACGGGCGACGGGCTGGTGGAGACTTTGGGGCAGGCGGCGTCGGACGTGCTCGACGCGGTCGCGGACATCGTCGTCGGCGAGGCTTCGACCTTGCGCGACGGGACGGAGCACGCGGGGGTGGAGCTGCCGCGCGACCTCTACGCGCACCGCGAGGCGCAGACCGAGTGGTGGTACTACACGGGCCACGTGCAGACCGAACGGGGCGAGCGCTTCGGCTTCGAGCTGGTCTTCTTCAAGCGTCGCACAGACCTCGACCGCTTCGGCGTCGTCCCGCTGCGCCTCATCGCCAACCCGCTCTACCTCGCGCACTTCGCCGTCACCGACGAGACGCGCCGCGCCTTCCGCTACGACCACCGCAAGAGCGCCAACTCGGTCTTCGACCCGCCGGCCGCGGCCAGCGCGCGCCGCTACCTCCTGCGCCTCGGCGACTGGTCTGTGCGCGAGGCGGGCGGCCTGCACATCCTGCACGCCACGCTCGGCGACGACCTTATTTTTGAAGCGGCTCTGCGCCCGACGAAGCCGGCCGTGCTCAACGGGCACGAGCGCACGGGCGTCAGCTTCAAAGACCGCGGCGAGGCGTCGCGCTACTTCTCCTACACGCGCATGGCCGCCGACGGCCACATCACTTGGCGCGGGCGCACCGAGCGTTTTCAGGGGTCGGCTTGGATGGACAGGGAGTTCGGCACTTGGCGCACGACCGAGGGGCAGAAGGGGTGGGACTGGTTCTCGCTCCAACTCTCCGACGGCGCGGAGCTGATGGCCTACCTGATACGCGACCGCGCGGGACGCCCGACCTCATTTTCGAGCGGCACGTACGTCTCGCCCGAAGGCAATTGGACGCACCTCGCGCGCGAGGACTTCGGAGTCGAGGCGCTCTCGCATTGGCGCAGCCCGCACACGGGCGCGGCCTACCCGAGCCGCTGGCGTCTGCGCGCGCCGTCCGTGGGGGTGGACGTGACGGTGACGCCCGTCATCGAAGACCAAGAGCTCGACACGCGCGGGACGACGATGATCGTCTACTGGGAGGGCGCGTGCCGCGTCGAGGGCCGACACGGCGACTCTCAGGTGGAAGGCCGCGCCTACGTCGAGCTCGTCGGCTACGACCGCTCGCACGAGACGCCTTCGCTGACGGCCTTCCTCTTCGGCGGCTCGCTCGACCGCCGCTGGCGCAGCATCTTCGGCTAGCGGGCCGCGTCGGGCGCGGCCGTCTCCGGTTGACACCTCGCGCGCCGTGCCTTAATTTCTCCCTTCCGCTCGGCGAGCCCGCACGGGTTTCGCCGTCTCACGCTCGGCCGTATCCCGACGGCGTCCGAACTTTAATTCCGCCCAGACGGGCTCGCCGCTCCCCGCACTCTTCTCCCCGTCCGCGTTAAATCAAGACCGAAGGAGTTCCACCAATCATGCCCCTCGTCCGACACCTCGCTCGCGGCCGCCGTGCGTCTCGCGGCTTCGTGCCGCGCCTCGCCCGCCCGACTCTGGCGCTCGCCCTGCTGCTCTCCGCCTCCCTCTCGGCGCTCGCCGCCGCCGGGGACGTAGACCCGACTTTCAACCCCGGCGTGGGCGTGGGCCGGCCGGGGTCGTTCAACGCGCTCGCGTTGCAGCCGGACGGGAAGATTCTGGCCGGCGGGTCGTTCAGCAACGTGGACGGCGTGCAGCGCAAGAACCTCGCGCGCCTCAACCCCGATGGGACGCTCGACACGTCTTTCCGCGACCCCGACTTGCGCGGCGGAGTCGTCGAGGCTCTCGCCGTCCTGCCGGACGGGAAGATTCTCGTCGGCGGCAACTTCCTGCGGGTCGGCGGCGTGACGCGCGAAGTCGTCGCGCGCCTCAACCCGGACGGCTCGCTCGACGAGACTTTCGCCCCGACCGTCACGGGGGAGCTCCCCGGGCTGGCGCAGGTCTCCTCGCTGGCGCTGCTCCCCGGCGGCAAGATCATCATCGCCGGCTCGTTCACGACCGTTAACGGCGTCGCGCGCAACAACATCGCGCGCCTGAACGCCGACGGCTCGCTCGACACTTCTTTCCTCTCCTCCAACTCCGGCCCCGACGACCTCGTGCGGGGCCTCGCCGTCCAGCCCGACGGCAAGCTCGTCATCCACGGCTTCTTCTTTTTAGTCGACGGGGTGCAGCGCGGCGCTCTCGCGCGGCTCAACGCCGACGGGACGCTCGACCAGACGTTCGACCCCCACCCGCCCGCCAACATCGAGGCCGTCGTCGTCCAGCCCGACGGGAAGATTCTCATCGGCGGCTTCTTCAATTTCATCGACACGACGCCGCGCCAGAGCGTCGCGCGCCTGAAAGCGGACGGCTCGCTCGACACGACGTTCGACCCCGGCACCGGCCCGAACAGCAACGTCCTCTCACTCGCCGTCCAGCCCGACGGGAAGATTCTGGTCGGCGGCAACTTCACCACCTTCCGCGGCGCGGAGAGCAACGGGTTAGTCCGTCTGAACCCCGACGGCACGCTCAACAACTCTTTCCCGAGCCTGTCGACACGCTCCACGGTCTCGGTCATCGCGCTCGAACCCGACGGCGACATCCTCGCCGGCGGCTCGTTCAACTCCGCCAGCGGCTTCTCCAACCAGCGCCTGCTCCGCCTCAACAGCGCCGGCGGGCGCGACCTCAGTTTCACCCCGCTGGTCTTCAGGGAGGTGGCGGTCGGGGCGATGGCGCGTCAGCCCGACGGGAAGGTCATCGTCGGCGGCGGCTTCAACAACGTGAACGGCGTCGGGGTCGGCAGCCTCGCGCGCCTCAACCCGGACGGCTCGCTCGACACGACGTTTCTCAACGGCCTGCCGGGCGTGGTCGGCACCGTGCGCGCGGTCGCGCTCCAGCCGAACGGCGACATCCTCATCGGCGGGAACTTCATCATGGTCAACGGCGTCTCGCGCCGCCACGTCGCCCGCCTCAACGCGGACGGCTCGCTCGACACGGCCTTCGCCCCCGACGTGCGCTCCATCGGCGGCTTCGTGCAGGCAATCGTCCCGCAGCCGGACGGGAAGGTCATCATCGCCGGCAGCTTCGGGAACGTGCAGGGGGCCGTCGACCGAAACGTCGCGCGCCTGAACGCCGACGGCTCGCTCGACACTTCTTTCCTCGGCTTCAACGAAGGC
>DASQDT010000156.1:0-8572 GCA_035634035.1 Pyrinomonadaceae bacterium
CGCCGCCCCACTCGAAGCGTGTTTCGAGCTCGCCGCGCTCGTGCCCCTCGTGAAGAATCTTGACGGCCTCGTCGTAGTGCAGGCGCGGGAACGGCGGCACGATGGCTTCGAGCTTCGACGCGTCGCGCTCAAGCACCTTCAACTCTTCCTTGCGCTCGTCGAGCACGCGCGCGGCGATGGCCGAAAGGAAGCGCTCGGCGAGGCTCAGCACGTCGTCGAGCGTGGCGTAGGCCATCTCGGGCTCGACCATCCAGAACTCGGTCAGGTGTCTTCGCGTCTTCGAGCGCTCGGCGCGGAAGGTCGGGCCGAAGCAGTAGACCTTGCCGAAGGCCGCGGCCGTCGCCTCGTTGTAGAGCTGGCCCGACTGCGACAGGTAAGCCTTCTCGTCCTCGAAGTAGTCGACCTCGAAAAGCGTCGTCGTGCCCTCGCACGCGGCGGGCGTGAGAATCGGCGTGTCGAGGAGCGTGAAGCCGTCGTCGTCGAGGAAGTCGCGGACGGCGCGGACGACCGTGTGGCGGACTTTCAGAATCGCGTGCTGGCGGCGCGAGCGGAGCCAGAGGTGGCGGTGATCCATGAGGAACTCCGTCCCGTGCTCCTTCGGCGAAATCGGGTAGCCCTCGACGCGCTGGAAGACGCGCGCCTCGCTCACGTCTATCTCGTAGCCGCCGGGCGCGCGCTCGTCCGCGCGCACCTGCCCGCGCACTTCGAGCGCCGACTCCTGACCCAAGCCCTTGAGCGTCTCCCAGACCTCCTCGGGGACGCTCTTCTTGAAGACGACGCATTGGACGAGGCCCGTGCCGTCGCGCAGTTGCGGGAAGAGGAGCTTGCCGCTCGAACGCAGGTTGTAGAGCCAGCCGCGCAGCGTCACCTCCTCGCCCGCGTGCCGTGAAAGTTGGTTGATGTAGACCTGACTCATGGTGTTGGCGTGGATGAAACCTCTCTATGATTGTTCGACGCGCGCGCGCAGGACGCGCCGGAGCGCGGGAAAGCGGTTGAGCCACTCGGCCGCCTGAATGACGATGAGGAGCATCGGGTTGATGAAGTGGTCGTACGCGCCGCGCCGGCCGGCGACGGCCGTCTGGTACGAGAACGTCCCCGTCGCCTTCAGACACCGCTGCACGGTCATCAGGCGGAACTCGCGCGCGAACTCGTCCGGGTCAACCGCTTCGAGCCCGCGCGCGCGCCGCTCGTCGAGGAAGTAGAGCCGCCGCTCGCGCACCTCGGCCAGAGACGGCGGCGAGGTCTGACGGTCGAGCAGGAGCGAGACGAGGTCGTAGCTGGCGGGGCCCATGCGCGCGTCCTGATGGTCGATGACGCGCAGGCGGCCCTTCTTATCGAGCATCAGATTCGACGAGTGATAGTCGCGGTGACAGAGCACGCGCGGGCGGGCGGCGAGCTCGGCCGCGATGTCGTTCAGCTCGACTTTCAACTCGGTCTCGTCGGCGTGGTTCAACTCCTCGCGGCGCAGGCTCTTGAAGAAGTGCTCGCAGAAGAAGTCGAGCTCCCAAGAGAGCTTGGCCTCGTCGAAGGCGAGGCGGCTGGCGATGGAGTCGCGGTCGACGGCGCGTTGGGTGGCGGCCTGTATGTCGGCGATGAGGCGGACGGCCTGCTCGACGTGGGCGTCGCGCTCGTCCTCGGTCGCCGTCTCGAAGACGCGCCGGAGCTGGTTGTCGCCCAAGTCCTCCTGCACGATGATGCCGCTCAGGGCGTCAACGTCCAAGACCTCCGGGACGGGGATTTTGGCCTCGACGAAGAGGCGCGTCACGTCTAGAAAGGGGTGGATTTCGGGGTCGAAGGGCTCGGGGTAGACGGCGGCGATGGCCGTCGTGCGCTTCCACGGGATGCGGAAGTATTCGCGCGTCGAGGCGTCGGGCGTGAGGGCGACGACCTTGTCGAGCTTCGCCCCGGCGCGCGAAAGGTACTGCGCCAACCTCTCGCGGGCTGTCGTGTTGAAGGCGTTGGAAGTGACGCTCGTCGGGTGGCCCATCGGGTGCTTCAAGGGGGCGGATGGGAAGGCCCGTCCGCTGCCGGCCGCATGAAAGCCGCGCGGCGGGCTCGGCCCGTTCGTGTTACGTTGTTTGTGGCGCGACGTGGGATTGTATCACCCGCCAAGCGGGACGACAAAATTAGCCCCGCGCACTTCACCCGGCAGGGCCTTCTCGGGGCGCTCCTCGCCCTCGACCAGCTCGGCGCGCACGACGGCCGCGTCCTCGATTATTTCGCCCGCGCCGACGCTCACGCCCGCGCCCAGAACGGCGCGACGCACGCGCGCCCCGCGCCCGACGCGCGCGTTCTCCCACAGGACGGCCTCCGTCACGTCGGCCCCCGGCTCAATCACGGCGCCCTCGCCGACGACGGTCTCGACGCCTTCCCTTTTCATCAGCGCGAGGCTGATGTCGAGGTAGCGCGGGATGGTCGAGAGCTCGTACCAGTAGCCTTCGGCGACGTGCGCGGCGACGCGCTCGCCGCGCGCGATGGCCGGCACGTAGACGTCCGTCGTCGTGTGCGAAAAGACGCCGCGCGGGATGTAGTCGAAGACGCGCGGCTCAAGAATCTGAATGCCCGTGAACATCAGGGGCGCGTCGCCAGTGCCCGCTTTCGACGGCATCCCCGCGAAGCGCGTGACGAGTCCGCCCTCGACTTCGACCGCGCTGAAGCGCTCGCGGGCCTCGTTGCGCTGGAGGACGAGCGTGGCGAGCGCGCCCGCCCGGCGGTGCGTCTCGAAGGCTGCGCCCAAGTCGATGTCGGTGGCGATCTTGCCGTTGACGACGACGAACGTGTCGCGCTCGAAGAAGTAGCGCGCGTTGTCGAGCGCGCCGCTCGTGCCGAGGATTTCGGGCTCCTCGACGTATTCGAGCCGGACGCCGAAGCGGCCGCCGTCGCCGAGCGCGGCGCGGACGGACTCGGGCCGGTGGTGGAGGTTGACGGCGACCTCGCGGCAGCCGAAGCGCGCGAGGTACTCGGCGACGTAGCCGACGAGCGGCCGCCCCATGAACGGTATCGCCGGCTTCGCGCGGTCAATCGTCAGAGGCCACAGGCGCGTCCCGTAGCCGGCCGCCAGAATCATCGCGCGCATAAGATTTAAGAGGTCAGAGGTTGGAGGCTTGCGCGGCGTCGCGGATGACGAGGTCGAACGTGCCGGGGGCGACTTTGCGGAAGCGTCGGTTGCGGTTGAGGGAGACGGCGATGCTGATGGTCGGGTGCTGGCCCGTGAACTGGAAGCTGCCTTCGAGCAGGCGGTTGTAAATCTCGTTGACGTGGAGCGGCCCGCCCGCCTCGCGCAAAAGCATCGCGGTCGCCTGCGGGATGGTGCGGTCGAAGAAGCGGTCGCTCTTGGCCTCGACCTCCGTCCGGACGGGCGGGATGGCGTGACGCGCGGCGGCGGGGGGCGCGGTGGCGTGCGCGTGAGCCGACTCGCGGGCCGCGCGCGCCGCGTCGCGCCGGAGCGCGGCCTCGATCTCGGCGTCCGAAGGCGTGTTGGTCTGGGCGCCGCCGTACATCGACGAGAGGATGCGGAACATCGCGGCCTCGGTCTGACTCGAAAGCGCCTCGACCTCGGCCAACTCCGTCCGCACGCGCTCGGCCTCGGCTTCGAGGTCGGCGAGGCGCGAGGCCAGACGCCCGCGCGTCGCGCGCGTCTGCCGCAGGCTCTGCTCTAGAGTGGCGAGGAGATTTTCGTCGGGCATGAGTTCACATCTCGCGTTCGAGTATGTAGGTCGGGATGGCGTGGAGCGCGTCCGTGTACTCGGAAGGGCGCAGCGCCGAGAGCGCGGCGCGGGCCTCTTCGGCGAACTCGTCGGCGCGCGCGCGTGCGCGTTCGAGCGCGCCCGTGCGGCGGGCCGCGTCGAGCAGGGCGGCGCGCGGCGCGTCGTCGTAGTTGCCCTCGCGCATGACCTTCAGAATCTTCGGCCGCAGGGAGGGCTCGCGCTCAAGAAGGTAGATGAGAGGCAGCGTCACTTTACCTTCGAGCAAATCGACGCCGGCCGCTTTACCCAAGACCTCGCCCGTCCCCGTGAAGTCGAGCAGATCGTCGACGAGCTGGAACGACGCGCCGAGCTTGAGTCCGTACTCGCGCAGGGCCTCGCGCTCGGCCGCGGACGCGCCGCCCAAGAGCGCCCCTATCTCGCAGCACGCGCTGAACAGGTACGCCGTCTTGCGGTAGAGCACGTCCAAGTATTGTTCTTCGGTCAGGTCGGCGCGGCCGATGAGCGTCAGTTGAATCAGCTCGCCCTCGGTCATGCGGCGCGTGACGGCCGTCAGTATGTCGAGGACGGGGAGCGAGCGCTCTTGGAGGCTCGTCTCGAAGGCCGACATGTAGAGCCAGTCGCCCATCAGGACGGCCGTCTGGTTGCCGAAGCGGCTGTTGATGGACGGGCGGTTGCGGCGCGTCTCGGCGTTGTCGATGATGTCGTCGTGGACGAGCGTGGCCGTGTGGAGAAACTCCATCACGGTCGCCATGCGGATGACGTTCGCGGACGGCGCGTCGCGGCCGGCGGCGTGCGCCGAGAGGATGGTCAGCGCGGGGCGGACGCGCTTGCCGCCCGACGAGCGGAGGTAGTCGCCGATGTAGGCGATGACTTGGATGTTCGAGCGCGCCTGACGCTCGAACTCCTCCTCGACGAGGGCCAGCTCCGGCGCGATGAGTCCGAAGATGCGGCGCGAGGAGGTGCGCGCCTCGTCGACCGCGGCCGTGTGACCGGAAGTGTGCATAAGGAATCTGCGCTGCGGGCCTTTCGCGTGCGCTGCGGCCCCGCGAACCGTCGCGCTCTTTTATAACACTAAGCGGCGCGTGCGCAAAAGAAGAATGTCTTTAAAGCGTCGGGACTGTGAGCCCGAAGAAGCGCGCGAAGTTCTCCGACGTGACGCGGCCGACCTCCGCCGCCTCCATCCCGTGCAGCTCGCCCAACTGCCGCGCCGTCTCGACGACGAAGGCCGGCTCGTTCCTCCGCCCGCGGTGCGGGACGGGCGCGAGGTACGGGCAGTCGGTCTCGATCAGAAGCCTTTCGAGGGGGACGAGGCGCGCCACCTCGCGCAGCGGCTCCGCCTTCTTGAAGGTGATGTTGCCCGCGAACGAGATCATGAAGCCGAGCCCTAAAACGTCGGCCGCCATCCGCGCGCCGCCGCCGAAGCAGTGCATGACGCCGCGCAAGACGCCGTTTGCCGACTCCGCGCGCAAGACCTCGACCGTATCCTCGTCGGCCTCGCGCGAGTGGACGATGACGGGCACGTTCGACTCGCGCGCGCGCCGCAGTTGACGCGCGAAGACCTCCCGCTGCGCCTCGCGCGGCGAGTTGTCGTAATGATAGTCGAGGCCGATTTCGCCCCACGCCAAAACCTTCTCGCCCCGCATGAGTGAGACGAGGAGTGATTCGGCCTCGTCCGTGTAGAGCCGCGCGTCGTGCGGGTGGACGCCCGCCGCCGCGTAGACGCACTCGTACTTTTCGGCGGCCGCGACGGCGCGCTCGAAACCTCCCGCGCGCGGGTCGCCCGTCCCAACCGTCAGAATCGCCCACACGCCCGCCGCGCGCGCGCGCGCCACGACCTCGTCGCGGTCGGCGTCGTACTCCTCTCCGTCAATGTGCGCGTGCGAATCGACGAACACGGCTAGCAGTTATTTGAGTCTCGCGCCGTTCGGAACGTCCTCGGTGAAGGTGGCGAGGACGGGGCGGCCCTCGTCGCCCACCGAGGCGGCGAGCACCATCCCCTGCGACTCGAAGCCGCGGAGCTTGCGCGGCTTGAGGTTGGTGACGACGGCTATCTTGCGGCCGACGAGCGCGTCGGGCTCGTAGTGCTGCGCGATGCCGGCGAGGATCTGTCGCGGCTCGGCCTCGCCCACGTCCACCGTCAGGCGCAGGAGCTTGTCGGCCTTCGGCACGCGCTCGGCCGTCAAGACTTGACCGACGCGCATCTCGACCTTCGCGAACTCCTCGATGACTATCTGATTCGCGACGCCTTCGGCCCCGCCCGCCGCCGCCTGCCGTGACGCGGCGGGCACGGCGTCGGCCTCGGTCGCGCCGCGCTCGGGCGGCTGCGGTTTGGTGTCGGCCGCGGCCTCTGAGCCGGGCGTCGCCGCCTGCGTGGCGTGCGCGCCCGAGCCTTGCGCTTCCTCGGCCGCTTCCCTCTCGCGCGCGGCCGCGAGTTCCTTCTCGATCTCTGCCATCGCTTTCGCCTTGTCGACGCGCGGGAAGACCGGCGCGACTTCGCCGATGCGCGTCCCCTCCTTCAGTCCGCCCCACGCGAGCGAGGCGGGGTCTATTTTCGATAGAGCTTCGGTCTGTCCCAACTGACTCCAAAGTTTCTCGGCCGACTCGGGCATCACCGGGTAGAGCATGACGACGAGCCAGCGCAAGGTCTCGGCCGCGCGGTAGAGCACCGCGCCGAGCGTCTCGCGCTGCTCCTCGGAGCGCGCCAACTCCCACGGCTTCGCGTCCGAGAGAAACTTGTCCGTGCGCGCGATGGTCGCCCAAAGGGTTTCGAGCGCGCGGTTGAATGAGAACTCCTCGAACTGCTGGATGAACTGCGTGAGCGTGAGTTCTAAAGAGCTCGCCGCCTCCATCGGGTCGGAGTCCAGACCGGCGCGCTTCGCCGCGAGACGGTGCGACTCTGAAATGTCGGGCGACGGGACGACGCCGTCGAAGTACTTGCGAATCATCGTCAGCGTGCGGCTGGCGAGGTTGCCGAGGCCGCTCGCCAAGTCGCTGTTGGCGCGGTCGATGACGGTCTCGTAGCCGAGACGCCCGTCCTGACCGAAGTTCATCTCGCGCAGCAGAACGTAGCGCACCATGTCGGCCGATGTCTGACGGCGCGCGAGCTCGATGTCGATGGCGTTGCCGAGCGTCTTCGAGAGCTTGCGCCCCTGCGAGTCGAGCCACATCCCGTGGGCGACGACGGCGCGCGGCGTCTCGACGCCGGCCGCCATCAGCATCGCCGGCCAGAGAATCGCGTGCTGCCGCAGGATGTCTTTGCCGATGAGGTGTGTGCCCGGCCAGAACTTTTCTAACAGCTCTTCGCCGACCTCCTTGCGCCGCACGTCGCTCCCGTAGCCGAGCGCCGTGATGTAGTTGATGAGTGCGTCGAACCAGACGTAGATGGAGTGGTCGGGCGCGTCGGGGACGGGGATGGCCCACGAGACGGAGGACTTGAGCCGGCTGATGGAGACGTCTTGGAGGCCGGCGCGGACGAAGCTGATGACTTCGTTGCGGCGCGCCTCGGGGCGGACGAAGTCGGGGCGCGCGTCGTAGAGCGCGAGCAGCGCCTCGTCGTAGTCGGAGAGTCGGAAGAAGTAGCTCTCCTCGGAGACGCGGTCGAGCGGCGTCTCGTGCACGGGGCAGCGCGGCGGGCCGCCCTCCTCCTTCGGCTCGATAATCTCCTCTTCGGTCTTAAACGTGGCGCACGCGGCGCAGAACCAGCCCTCGTAAAAATCGGTGTAGATGGCGTCGCGGCCCTTCGGGGTCTTCGTCGCGGCGACGCGCCGCCAGAAGTGTGCCGCGCCCTCGTAGTGGAACGGCTCGGAGGTGCGCATGAACACGTCGTAGCCGCCGTGCGCGCCGTCGAGCCCGTAGGCGGCGAACATTTCTTTGAGCTCGCCGACGACGAAATCGACCTGCTCGCGCGGCGTCCGTTTGTTGCGCGCGGCGGCCCGCTCGATGTTGACGCCGTGCTCGTCCGTGCCCGTCAGAAAATAGGTCTCGACGCCGCGCTGGCGCTTGAAACGCACGAGCGCGTCGGCGACGACGGTCGTGTAGAGGTGACCGAGGTGCGGCCGGCTGTTGGCGTAGTAGATGGGGGTCGTGATGTAAAAAGTCTTCATACTAAACAGTGACGGGTGACAAGTGACGTGCGAGTGCGACCAGCAAGAGTAAGCTTTTAACTCGTCACTTGTCACCCGCCACTCGTCACTGTCCTTTGATGAGCGACATCGCCTCGGCGCGCGTGCGCGGGTCTTTGCGGAAGCCGCCGCGGATGGCCGACGTGATGGTGACCGCGCCGGGTTTTTTGACGCCGCGCACGCTCATGCAGGTGTGCTCGGCCTCCATCACGACCATCACGCCGACCGGTTGCAAGCCGTCAAAGAGCGTGTCGGCAATCTCCGAGGTCAGACGCTCCTGCACTTGCAGTCGGCGCGCGAACGTTTCGACGAGCCGGGCGAGTTTCGAGAGGCCGACGATGCGGCCGTTCTTCGGGATGTAGGCGATGTGGCAGCGGCCGACGAACGGCGCGAGGTGGTGCTCGCAGACCGAGGCGAAGTGTATGTCTTTGACGATGACCATCTCGTCGTGCTTGTCGCCGGGCAAGGGCGTCATGTGCGCCTGCGGGTCTTCGCGCATCCCCGAGGTCAGCTCGGCGTACATCTCGGCCACGCGGCGCGGCGTCTCAAGCAGCCCCTGCCGCGCGGTGTCCTCGCCCACGCCTTCGAGGATCAGACGCACGCCCCGCTCGATCTTCTCTAAATCGACTTGCGACGGCGGCGCGGCCGCGCCTCCCCCCGCCGCGTCCTCGCCCGGCTCGGTCGCTGAAAACTTCGTTGACATCTTAAGCCCCTGTTTCAAATTTTAAATTTGAGATTTCAAAT
>DASQDT010000157.1:0-19908 GCA_035634035.1 Pyrinomonadaceae bacterium
GATCAGGATGGGGCACTTGAGGTTAAGAAGGCCGTCGGGACTATTGACCCCCGCTTGGCTATCCCGCTCGCCATCGCCGGTGGGAACAATGTGCACAAGAGTTTCGAAAACTTACCCGACAAAGCAAGGATTGATACGTTAAGGGCGGTGGGTAAAATCAATTTACAACCTGAAGAGATGAGAAAACTTTCCAGCGTTCAAGGATTCCTAGAGCTATATGAGAAAGCTGTGAAAAAAAGGGTAGACAGTGTCGCCTCTTTCGAGCCGCGCGCATCCGTCATGGAGCTTTTGAAGGTTGCCGGTGAGGATAAATTGTCAAAGGTGTTTGGTATGTTGAGTCTGGATAATGCCTTTAACCTACTTAATAAGCTTGTGTCGCAGCCTCGCCCAACGATAGACGACTGGCAGCGGTTACACCAGCCTACCAGATATAATTTTGCCAAAAGCTGGCACTATAGGATTATCCAATTAGTATTGGCTCTGCTGACGCTGTCTAGTCTGCTTTACGCAGTCGGGGTCTGCTTCAATTTGCAGGCCATTATAGGAGTGGAGACCTCGTCTATCATCCAGAAAACCATTGCACTCTTGCTCGGCGGATTGATAGTCGGGGTGTGGATGTTAATCGAAGCGGAAGACAGATTTCACCCTAACAGCCTTAAAATCCTGATCCTAAGCGTCGTGCTGGCCCCGACCGGGTTACTGCTCCGGATACTAAAGCGGGATGAAACAATGA
The DNA here is from genome assembly GCA_035634035.1 of Pyrinomonadaceae bacterium. Lineage (GTDB taxonomy): Bacteria > Acidobacteriota > Blastocatellia > Pyrinomonadales > Pyrinomonadaceae > DASQDT01. Next base: position 734 of record DASQDT010000157.1, read on the forward strand.
GTACCGCGCTGCTATTGTTAACTCTGGTCTTTGCCAGCTTCATACCTTCGGTAGCCGTTTTATCCTCTCTGCTTTTTCTTGGTATCTTTCCGCTGAGGGTTCTCCTCATAGGGTGGCCGTTATTAATACTTGTGATAGCCATTCTTTGGTTTTATGGCAATCGGAAAGATCGTAAGGCGAAAAACCCTCTGATGGGGATTATGGATACTAAAAAGTCGCAGCTAAGTCTTAAAGTCGCGGGAAAAGTTTAGCGCCGTTACGCGCCCGCGAACCTTTCCCGCGTTAGGAAGAACAAAATCATCATTAGTGTCTTTTGCGCATAAGCAGGGAGGCGACACGGCTTCCACTAACCCAAGCCTTTCGGAGTTAGCATTGCCGCCACCTTGTCGGTGTCGCAGACGCCTCAGTCGAGGAGGACGCGTGCGTTTAGAGCTTCGGCGAGTTCGAGGGCGGCGAGGAGGCGCAGGAACTGCTGGTAGTTGCGCGAGCGCGAGCGGACGCGTTCGCGCTCCTGTTGGGAGAGGTCGTTGCGCAGAATGAGGTCGAGGAAGTCGTAGTAGTCGGGCGTGGCCGAGAGGGGCAGCTCGCGGTTGTAGGTCGTGCGGCGCGAGTCCTCGGCGGTGAAGCCGGCGAGGGCGTCAAAGAGGTTGTCGGTCGTGACGTGCGCGGCCTGACGCGCGAGGCGGATGGGCAGGCGCAGCTCGAAGAAGCGCAGGCCCTCGGGCGTCGTGACGGCGCGGAGGGATTTCGTCCCCTCGCCGTCGAAGGGCGAGTCGGGGTCGGTGATGACGCGCAGGAGGCGCGGCTGATCCTGCTCCTCGATGGTGTCGAGGGCGAGCTGGACGCGGTCGGCCAAGAATTTCTCGAACTGCGCCTCGACCGGGTAAGTGACGCGGCCCAAGCAGCCGACGGGCTCGCCCTCGCCGGCCACGTCCGCGGGCAGGCGCGCCGGGCAGGAGTCGCAGACGTGCGTCTCCTCCTGCATGCGCTCGATCTCGGTGGCGGCGCGCTCGACGAAGCGCAGCTTCTCCTCGGTGGGCGCGAGGCCCTCGCCCGTCGTCAGGCGCGTGTGCAGGCTCCCCAAGCGCCCCCAAGCCCTCAGGTGCTCTTCGTCGTAGCGCGCGCGCAGCGCGCACGGGTACTCGACCGCGAACTCTAGAGACAAACCTTTACTCGCCCCGTCCGTTTAAGAAACTCTGAGCCGCACGGGCGGCCGACACGCCAGCGCCCTCCGCGCGGGACATCATAACAGAGAAACGCCCGAACGCCGCGCGACCCTCCGAAACTACGGCGCGGGCGGCTTCTCCTTCTTCTTTTTGAACCACTTGCCGGGGCTCGCGAGCGTGCCGACGACGGACTTGAGGCGCGACTTCTCTTTCGCCTCGGAGGGCGACGCGGGCGAAGCGCCTGCGGTCGTCCGCGCGTCCTGCGTCCGCGCGGCTTGCGCGGGGCGCGGGGCGGAAGCCTTCGGCGCGTGTTCGGCGTTGCATGAGCTTTGCGGCTCGGAGCCGGCCGGGTAGGTCATCAGCGCGCGCGCGGGGCACACGCGCGTCGCGAGAAGTCCTGTCGTCGGGTCAACCGCGCGCGTGACGGTCGGGAGCGCGCGCGCCGGAGCCGCCGGCGCAACGTCCGCGCCCGCGGCGGCGTCCGAAGCCTTCTGCCGCGCGGCCGTCTTGCGGTCTCTCTGCGCGTCGGCGGATGAGAGCTCGGCTGAGTCGCGTCCGGCCGTCGCGTCGGACGAGGACGCGGCGGGCGCGGCGTCGGCCGTCGCGCCGGGTCTGTTCGTGAAGAGGCGCGCGGCGGCGAAGAACGTGACGGCCGCGACGACGACGGCCGCGACGGCGGGAACAAGCGAGCGCCGCGCGCGCGTCTCGCGGATGATGATGACGGGCGGCGGCGAGCCGTGGCGCGGGCGTGCGCGGTAGGTCGCGTCGGCGTGCGCGGCGTGCGGTTCGTGGGTCGGCCGTCGCGCGCGGGCGGGCCGCGGCGAAGTGAGTTGCTTGTAGGCCTCGTTAATCTCCTTGAGCTTCTCCTGCGCCATGCTTTGCAGGCGCGGGTCGTGCGCGAAGCGGTCGGGGTGCCAGACCTTCGCCATGTCGCGGTAGGCGGTCTTCAGCTCCTCGCGCGTCGCGCCCGGTCGGAGGCCGAGCGTTTCGTGATAGCGTTCTTCGTTCATCGAGGCGGGTTTCAGGAGAGCACGTCGGCCAGACGCTCGACGCCCTCGAAATACTCTTCGAGGCGAGGCGGGAGCTCCAGCTCGTATCCGAGCAGGCGCAGCGTCAGCGCGGCGCAGACGAAAAAGACGAGACTCGAAACGAGCATCCGGAGCGCCGTGCGCGCGACGAGCCTGAGCGGCGCGAGCGCGCGACGCGGGCGCACGTCACGGTCTTCGAGTTCGCGTTTCGAGTCCATGAGAGAGTCGGCGAAAGGGGCTTTTGCGGGAGGGGCGCGCGGCGCGTCGCCGAAGTCCGACTGCGGCCCGCGTGAGGCACTTTTGAACTTACAGGCCCGCCCGCGCGCCTGTCAACGTTTAACCTCCCGGCCGCGCGCGAGCGTCGCGAAGGACTTGCCGCCGCGCGCTCCGCGGCCGCAAACTGTCGGCGATGGCGATGAGAAAAGAGGCGACGGTCGGGGGCGCGGCGAAGGCGCGTGAGGTTTGGCCGCCCGGCCCGCGCAAGAGTTTTCCGGGCGCGCACCTCTACGCCTTCCGGCGCGACCCGCTCGGCTTCCTCGCCCGCCTCGCGCGCGAGTGCGGCGACGTGTCGCACTTCAAGCTCGGCCCGCAGCACGTCTTTCTCCTCAACCACCCCGACCTCGTCCGCGAAGTTCTCGTCACGCACGACGAGCGCTTCCAGAAGGGGCGCGCGCTCCAGCGCTCGAAGCGCCTGCTCGGCGAGGGTCTGCTGACGAGCGAGGGCGAGCACCACCGTCGGCAAAAACGTCTCGCGCTCCCCGCCTTTCACAAACAGAGAGTCGCCGGCTACGGCGCGACGATGGTCGAGTGCGCCGAGCGCGCGTCGGCGCGTTGGCGCGACGGCGAGCGGCGCGACGCCTCCGACGAGATGATGCGGCTGACGCTCGCCATCGTCGGCCGCACGCTCTTCGACGCCGACGTCGAGTCGGACGCCGACGAGGTGGGCGAGGCTTTGGGCGAGGTGATGTCGCTCTTCAACTACCTGATGCTCCCCTACGCGGAGCTTCTTGAGAAACTCCCGCTCCCGCACACGCGCCGCTTCCTGCGCGCGCGCGAGCGCCTCGACCGCGTCATCTACCGCATCATCGACGAGCGCCGGCGCGGCGAGGCGCGCGACCGGGGCGACCTGCTCTCGATGCTCATGCTCGCCGTCGACGAGGACGGCGACCGCACGGGGATGACCAACGAGCAGCTGCGCGACGAGGCGATGACCATCTTCCTCGCCGGCCACGAGACGACGGCCAACGCCCTGACGTGGACTTGGTACCTGCTCTCGCAGCACCCGGAAGTGGAGGCGCGCCTGCACGCGGAGCTGGACGAAGTTCTGGAGGGGGGACGACTCCCGACGGCCGAAGACCTCCCGCGCCTGCGCTACGCGGAGATGGTGCTGGCCGAGTCGATGCGCCTCTACCCGCCCGCGTGGGCCGTCGGCCGTCTCACGGTCGAAGAGCACGAGGCGGGCGGCTACCGCATCCCGCGTGGCTCGCTCGTCCTCCTCAGCCAATACGTCATGCACCGCGACGCGCGTTATTTCCCCGAGCCCGAGAGGTTCGACCCCGAGCGCTGGACGCCGGAAGCTAGACAGGCGCGCCCGCAGTTCTCTTACTTCCCGTTCGGCGGCGGGCCGCGGCGGTGCATCGGCGAGGGCTTCGCGTGGATGGAGGCGGCGCTCGTGCTCGCGACAATAGCGCGCCGCTGGCGTATGCGCGTCCCCGGCGGCCAACGCGTCGAGTTGCAGCCGCGCATCACACTCCGGCCGGGACGCGGCGGCGTCCCCGTCACGCTCGAAAGACGGGGCCCCGACTCGTAACCGTCGCTTTATTCCGTCCGCCCGTGCTGTTAATCTTGGGCGTCGCGGTGGGCCCGAAAGAACATCCCGAAGAGTTGAGCGAGGCGCTTAAACAGTGAGCGTTGATGAGGAGTTCGTCGAGATCATGATCTGCCCGGCGTGCGGCGGGCGGGTGCGTCTGAAGGAGGACGGGAGCGCCATCGTGTGCGTCTCGTGCCGGCGCGCCTACCCCGTGCGCGACGGAATCCCGTCAATGGTGGTCGAAGAGGCCGCCGTCGAGGATGAAGAGTCTGCTGACAGAGATTGAGCCGCGCGACGCCGCCGCGCCCGCGCCCGTGTACGACGGGCCGGGCGGCGAGGCGGACGCGGCGCGCGCGCTCCCGCTCGCGCCCGCGCGTTGGGACTGGACGCGGGTCAGACGCGTCCTCGTCGTCCGCCTCCGCTCCATCGGCGACACCGTGCTCGCCACGCCCTCGCTCCGCGCCCTCCGGCGCTTCCTCCCCGACGCCCGCATCGACATCCTGCTCGAAGACTGGGTCGCGCCGCTCCTCGAAGGCTCGGAGGACGTCGACCGCGTCGTGCGCGTCGAGCGCGGCAACACGGTCGGGCGCATCAGGGCCGCGCGGGAGTTGCGCGCCGAGCGCTACGACGTGGCCTACGACCTGCACGGCGGGAACACCGCTTCGCTCCTGACGTGGGCCACGCGCGCGCGCGAGCGCGTCGGCTACGCCGACTACCGCCACGCGCGACTCTACGACCACACGGCCCCGCCCTCGGCCGACCTCTGGCGACGCGAGCGCACGCACTCGGCCGAGCAGCAGCTCGCGCTTCTGGGCTGGACGGGCGTCCCCGTCACCGACCGCCCCGCGTCGCGCCTGCCCGTCTCTGAAGAGGCGCGCGAGCGCGTCGCGAAGAGACTCGCGGGCGCAGGCGTTTACGACGGGCGCGACTTCGCGCTGCTTCACACGGCGGCGGCGTTCGCGACGAAGACTTGGGCGGCCGAGAACTTCGCGCGCGTCGTCGAACACTTGGGCGCGCGCGGCGTCGTTTCGGTCGCCGTCGCCGCGCCGAACGAGGCGGGCGTCGTAGAGGAACTACGAAAGCACTCGCGCGTGCCCTTCGCGTCGTTCACGGACTTGAGCCTGCCGGAGCTTGTGGCCGTCGCGGCGCGCGCCGCGCTCTTCGTCGGCAACGACAGCGGCGTGGCCCACATCGCGGCCGCGCACGGGGTTCCGTCGGTCGTCATCTTCGGCTCGTCGAACGTCTTCCACTGGCGCCCGTGGACGAGCGCGCCCGCCGAGGTCGTGCGCGAGGAGATGGCTTGCGCGCCGTGCGCCGGCTACCGCTGCGACGAGTTCGGCGCGCCCGAGTGCATCCGCCGCGTCTCGGTCGCGCGCGTGACGGCGGCCGTCGAGCGCGTGCTCGCCGCGTCCGGCCGCGCCGCGCGCGACGCCGGGGAGGTTTGACGGCCTTGAGGTACTCCGTCCCCGAAGGCTTCCGCGACGCCGACCCGAACATCTTCACGCCCGAGCTGCGCGCGCAGGTTCGTCTCGGTGTGCTGCTCGGCTGCGGGTTCGCCTTCACGCTCTTCGGCGTCGGCGGGTTGGGCTCGCTGGCCGCCTTCGTCATCGGGCTCGTGGCGCGCGAAAGAATCAGACGGTCGGGGGGACGGCTCTCGGGCAAAAGGATGGCGTGGTGGTGCATCTTCGTCGGCGGCTTCTTAACGGTCTTCGTCACGGCCGTGTGGTCTGAATGGTTCTGGCGGCACTCCGGTTTCCGCGCCCGATGAAAAGTTGATGGAGAGACTAACGGCAGGGCGCGCGGCCGAGCTCGCGCGCGCGATGGGGGGCCGCCGCGTCGTCGTCTTCGGCGACGTGATGCTCGACGAGTTCGTGTGGGGCGACGTGTCGCGCATCTCGCCCGAAGCGCCCGTGCCCGTCGTCGACATCCGGCGCGAGTCCGTGCGTCTGGGCGGCGCGGCCAACGTCTTGGCGAACCTCTTGGCGTTGGGTGCGCAGGCGTCGGTCGTCGGCGTGGTCGGGCCCGACGCGGCGGGCGAGCGCCTGCGCGCGGCGTTAGGCGAAGCGGGCGCGGAGCGCTCGTCGTCGTCGCTCGTCGTCGAAGAGGCGCGGCCGACGACCGTCAAGACGCGCATCATCGCGCACAACCAACTCGTCGTGCGCGCCGACCGCGAGCTGCGCGCGCCCGTCCGTGAAGAGACCGAGGCGCGTCTGGTCGAGACGCTCGCGCGCCTGCTGGCGGAGGCGGACGCGCTCGTCGTCTCCGACTACGACAAGGGCGCGGTCACGCCGCGCGTGCTCGCGGAAGTTTTGCCGCTCGCGCGCGAGCGCGGCGTGCCCTCGCTCGTCGACCCGAAGATCAGGAACTTCGGCGCGTACCGCCCGGCGACCCTCGTCACGCCGAACCACCACGAGGCCCTGCGCCTCACAGACTCCGAGGACGACACCGACGACGGCATGGCCCTCGCCGCGCGCCGCATCCGCGAGCGCCTCGCGTGCGACGCGGTGCTGATCACGCGCGGCGAGCGCGGGATGATGCTTTTGGAGGGCGACGGCGAGCCGACTTTCGTCGGCACGGTCGCGCGCGAGGTCTACGACGTGACGGGCGCGGGCGACACCGTCATCGCCACGCTCTCGGCGGCGCTCGCCTCGGGCGCGACGCTCCTCGAATCGGCCGCGCTCGCCAACCACGCCGCCGGCATCGTCGTCGCCAAACTCGGCACCGCCACCGCCTCGGCCGCGGAGTTGATTGCGTCGTTCGACGCGGGCGGGAAGTCTTAGGGCGGATGAAAGACATTTGGCGAAGAGTCGGGTGAAGGGGATTGCAGGCGGCGGGTTAATTTCTTAGAGGAGGCTGATGATGAACTGTCCGGCTTGTCAGAGCGTCAACCTGTTGATGTCCGAAAGAGAGGGCATAGAAATCGACTACTGTCCGCAATGCCGCGGGGTATGGTTGGATAGGGGCGAGTTGGACAAGATCATCGACCGGTCGTCGGGCGCATCGCCCGGCCGGAGGGACGATGACGAGGGCCGCGGCTATTCGAGCCGGCCCGGCCCTTCCCACGGCGACCGCGACGCTCACCACGGCGGTCATTACAAGAAGAAGAAACGGGAAGGCTTTCTGTCAGACCTGTTCGATTTCGACTGAGGGTGAGGGCCGTGCGAAGCGTCGGGCTCATCGTCGCGGTCGTCGCGGCTCTGGCGTCAGGGGGGTATTATGCGACGGAGAGGGCCGAGCTTCGTCGCGCGGCGGTTGTCGAAGAGACGGCCGTCAGGACTCCTCTCAAGCTCCCGCTGGCGAGGCCGCGGATCGTGGTCGAGAAGGCGGCGCGGCGTCTGACGCTGTACGCGGGCGACGACGTTGCGCGGGTCTACCGGGTGGGGTTGGGCACGTCGCCCGTGGGCGATAAGGTGCGCGCGGGCGATATGCGGACGCCGGAGGGCGACTTCTACGTCTGCGTCAAGAACGAGCGGAGCGCCTTCTACCTGTCGCTCGGAATCTCTTACCCGGACGCGCGGGCGGCCGAGCGCGGGCTGCGCGACGGCTTGATTACGCGGGCGCAGTACCGCCGCATCGTGAACGCGGTGCGGCGCAAGCAGACGCCCCCGTGGAACACGGCGCTCGGCGGCGAAATCTTCATCCACGGGCGCGGCGCGTCGAGCGACTGGACGTGGGGTTGCATCGCGCTCGAAGACGCCGACATCAAAGAGCTGTTCGACGCCGTCCCCGTCGGCACGCCCGTCCGCATCGAACCCTGACGCGGGCCGCCGAAACGAATCAGCGGGTTTAAGGTCATTCGCCTGATGCCGAAAAACTTTTCCGGAACACTCAACGCGCTCCTCCTAATCGCACTCCTGACCGGCGCGACGCCGCACGTCGACGCCGTCGCGCCCGCGGCGCAGCAGCAGCGCGAGCGCCGCGTCGGCGCGACCGCGCCGCGCCCGACTCCGACCCCGCGCGCCGCGCCCGCGCGCACGACGCCTTCGGTCACGACGCCGAGCGCGACGCCGACGCCCGCCGCGACGCCCTCGACACAGCCGGCCGCGACGCCCTCGCTGCGCTCCGCGGGGCCGCAGACGCTCGACGAGCTGCGCCTGCGCGTGCGCGAGCTGCTCGCGCGCCCGGAGTTCGCGTCGTCGATGCTGGCCGTCAAGGTCGCGTCGCTCGACACGGGCCGCGTCCTGTTCGAGGAGAACGCGAACAAGTGGCTTCAGCCCGCCTCGAACCTCAAGCTCTACACCATCGCCGCCGCGCTCGACCGGCTCTCGCCTGAGTTCCGCTTCGTCACCTCCGTCTACGCGCCCGCGCGCCCGGACGCCTCGGGCACAGTCCGCGGCGACCTCATCGTCTACGGGCGCGGCGACCCGACCTACGCCAAACGCTTCAACTCCCTCGGCACGGACGCGACGGACGCCGCGGCCGCCCGCGCGAACGGAAGCACGACCGCAACGACGGACGAGGGCGTGACGGGCGCGTCGGGCTTCGCGACGCCCGCGGGCAGCGGCGCCGCGTCGTCCGCGCGCCCCGACGCCGAGTACTTCAAGGCGATTGACGAGCTGGCGTCGCGCGTCGCGTCGGCGGGCGTCCGCCGCGTCGAGGGCGATCTGGTCGGCGACGAGAGCTATTTCGCGGGCGACGCGCTCGCGCCCGGCTGGGAGTGGGACGACCTTCAGTGGTGGTACGGCGCGGAGGTGAGCGCGCTCTCCGTGAACGACAACTCGGTTGACCTGACCGTCAGGCCCGGCGCCCGCGCGGGCGAGCCGTGCCGCATCACGCTCGGCCCGGCGACGAGCTACGTCACGGTCGTCGACCGCACGCGAACGACCCCGCGCGGGACGCCGCGCGACCTCGTCGTCCACCGCCCGCTCGGCACGAACACGCTCGAAATCTCCGGCGGGATGCCCGTCGACGACCGGCCGTTTACCGGCAGCGTCGCCGTCGCGCGCCCCGCGCTCTTCTTCGTCACGCTCCTGCGCGAGGCCCTTGAACGTCAGGGCGTGCGCGTCGCGGGGCGGACGCGCACCGTCGACGCGCGCGAGCGGGCGGCCGCCGCGCTCCCCGTCTCGTCGCTCGTCGAGTTGGCGACGCGCCAGTCGCCGCCGCTCTCGGTCGTCGCCGCGCAGGCGATGAAGCCGAGTCAGAATCTCTACACCGAGCTGATTTTGCGCGCGCTCGGCAAGACGGCGGCGACCGACGCGCGGCGGAAGACGGACGAGGCGGGCGTCGATGCCGTCAAGGCCTTCCTGCGCGGCGCGGGGATTGACGACGGCAAAGTGCAGATGGTCGACGGCTCGGGCCTCTCGCAGCGCAACCTCGTGACGGCCGAGACGACTCTCCAGCTGCTCGTCCACATGAACCGCCACCGCTACGCCGCCGTCTTCCGCGACACCCTGCCGGTGGCCGGCGTGGACGGCACGCTGCGCAACCGCATGAAGGGCACGCCCGCGCAGGCCAACGCGCGCGCCAAGACGGGCACGCTCAGCAGCTCGACCACCCTGTCGGGTTACGTGACGAGCGCCGCCGGCGAGCGCCTCGTCTTTTCGCTGATGATCAACCACCCGCCGCGCGAGCGCGACCCGCGCTCCGCCTTCACCGACGCCATCACCATCCTGCTGGCGTCATTCGCCGGCCGCTCCTAAAAGAGGCCATGCGCTTCGCTAAATTTCACGGCTACGGGAACGACTACTTGGTCTTCGAGGCGGGCGAGCTCGAAGCGGCGGGGTTCCCGTCGGGGCTCGCGCCGGCCGGGGAGGTCGGGCGGTTCGGGAACTTCGTCCGGCGCGTCTGCGACCGGCACACGGGCGCGGGCGGCGACGGCGTCGCCACGCTCGAACGGCTCGCGTCGGGCGCGGCCGACTACCGCCTGCGCATCTTCAACGCCGACGGCAGCGAGGCCGCCATGTCCGGCAACGGCTCGCGCTGCGCCGCCGCCTACCTCCATCACCGCCGGCTCTGGGCGGACGAGGAGCTGCGCCTCGCCACCCGGGCGGGCGTCAAGCTCTACCGGCTGAAGGAAAAAGTTAGTCCGACGCGCTACCGCTTCGAGGCCGAGACGGGCCGCCCCGTCTTCGACAGCGACTCGATACCGTTCGCCGCCCCCGCGCCGCTCCGAGAGGTGCGCGGCCACGCGCTCGCGCTCCCCGACGGTCGGACGGTCGAGGTCACGGCGCTCCAGATGTGCAACCCGAACTGCGTCGTCTTCGTCGAGGACTTCGAGCGGACGGACTGGCGGCGTCTCGGCGCGCAGATAGAGCCGCACCGGCAGTTCCCCGAAAAGACGAACGTCGAGTTCGTCCGCGTCCGTGACCGCGAGAACGTCGAGGCGCGCGTCTGGGAGCGCGGCGTCGGCGAGACGCTCTCGTCGGGGACGGGGGCGTGCGCGGCGGCCGTCGCCTCGGCCGTCAACGACCTGACGGGCCGGCGCGTGCGAGTCTCGATGCCGGGCGGGACACTCGAAGTCCTCTGGCGCGAGGCGGACGGCGAGGTTCTGCTGACGGGCGAGGCCGAGGCCGTCTATTCGGGGGAGCTTTTCGACGCCGCGTAGTGATAAAATCCCGCCCGCCCCGCTGAGTCCGACGCCTAACGCGACCCGAAAAGATGAGAAAGCTTCCCCGCCCGTCGTCCGGCCCGCTCGTTGCGACCGCGCTCGCCCTCTGCGCCCTCGCGCTCTCGTCCTGCGCGACCGACGAGGAGGCCGACCCGCCCGAGCCGCCCGTCGTCGTGACGGCCGCGCAGCTCATTTCGGCCTACGCGGCCGACGAGCTCTCGGCCGACGAGGTCTACCGCGGGCGGCTTCTGGCCGTCTCGGGCCACGTCGTCAGCCTCGGCCGCGATTTGAACGAGGCGGCCTTCGTCACGCTCGACCCGCCGGAGACCGTCTCGGGCGTCGGCGTCCAGTGCCACTTCGACCGCGCGCGCGCCGGGTCGGTCGCGCGCCTGAAGAAGGGGCAGCTCGTCACACTCGTCGGGCGCTGCGACGGGAAGTTCGGGAGCGTGGTGCTGAGGGGCTGCGCCGTCCCCGAAAACGGCCCCCCGTCGAGGCTGGACACGCGCTAAAGCCTTGTGATAGCCTCCCTTATGTGGCAAGCGGGTTTACTCGCTTGTCATTTCTTTTTTCGCAGACGCTCTTTCGGCGCTCCGCAACAAGGAGATCATCCCCACTCCGGCTGACTGCACCCTCGCACTCCTAGAGCCGGAGGTCGAGAACGGGACTAACAGACCGAACTCGCGCGCCGCCGAAAGACTTAACTCGGACAGGAGACCGAAATGAGTAGATCCCTCCTGGGGGGAGGGGCGGCCACGGCCGTCGCGCTCCTCTCAGCTTCTTTGATATTCAGCGCAGAAACGTCGGTCGCGGAACCCCTCGCTTTCGCAGCCGTTGCCACCACCAGCAACCAGCCGTCGGCCGCGACTGACGCGGCGACGCCCGAGGCGGAAGAGCCCGCCGCGAAAGCCGACTCCAAAGGAGTCGAGGACACGGAGACCGAAAGCTCTTTGGCAAAATCGACGGGCCGGGGCGAGCGCCCCGAGTCCGACTCGGCGGAGGCCGGGCGGGCGCAGAGTTTCGTCGCCACCGCCTACAGCCTGCGGGGGCGGACGGCCAGCGGCCGTCAGGTCGCCCGCGGCCTCATCGCCGCCGACCGGCGGGTGCTCCCGCTCGGCTCGCGCGTACGCCTAGACGCCGGCTCCTACAGCGGCGAGTACGTCGTCGCCGACACGGGCGGGCTCGTCCGCGGCCGGAAAATCGACATCTGGATGCCCTCTTCGGGCGAGGCGATGCGGTTCGGACGCCGGACGGTGAAACTGACCGTCCTGAGCCGGCCCGCAGCACGCAAGGCCGCGACCCCGGCGCGCAAGCGCCGCTGACCACTACAACCGAATAATCCCGGAAGGCCATCTTGCCCGCCAAATGTGAAGGCCGCCGTCCCCCAAAAGACGGCGGCCTTTCACTTTTCACCTTCGGACTTTCGACCTCCGGGCCTTCCACTTTCGGCGCGGGGCGTTTAAGATGCCCCAAATTTTCGACCAAGAGGACGACGCTAACCTGATGCAGATCGCAACGCCGGCCCCGCTCGTCGAGGTTCGGCGCGGCCCCGTAGTCGAGTCGCGCCACCGCGGCCACGTCGCCGCCGTCGACCCGGAAGGCCGCCTCGTCGCCGCGCTCGGCGCGCCCGACACCGTCACGTACCTCCGCTCCTCGGCCAAGTTCCATCAGGCCGTCCCGCTCGTCGCCACGGGCGCGGCCGAGCGCTTCGGCTTCACCGACCGCGAGGTCGCCATCGCCTGCGGCTCGCACAGCGGGCAGGACGAGCACGCCGAGACGGTCGCCGTCATGCTCGGGAAAATCGGCCTCGAAGCGTCCGCCCTGAAGTGCGGCACGCACGAGCCGTTCGATCGCGAGACGGCCCGACGCTTGGTCGAGAAGGGTGAGCGGCCCGGCGTCCTGCGCAACAACTGCTCGGGCAAGCACGCCGGAATGCTCGCCCTCGCGCTCCACCTCGGCGCGCCCGCCGAGACTTACGACGAGCCCGACAACCCCGTCCAACTCGCCATCCGGCGCACCGTCGCGCTCTTCTCTGACGTTTCCGAGGACGACCTCGTCACGGGGACTGACGGCTGCGGCGTGCCCGTCTACGCCGTGAGCGTGCGCGCGATGGCGCTGATGTTCGCGCGTCTGGTCGCGCCGCCCGAATCATTGACGGACGAGGTTCGCACCGCGTGCCGGCGCATCGTGCGCGCGGTCGCGTCGCACCCGGAGATGGTCGGCGGCACGCGCGAGCGTTTCGACACGGAAGTGATGCGCGCGGCCGGCGGGCGCGTCGTCTCGAAGATAGGCGCGGAGGGCGTCTACACGGCGGGCGTCCTGCCGTCGGAGCGATGGCCGCGCGGCTTGGGCCTCGCCTTCAAGATAGAGGACGGCGAAGACCGGCGCGCCCGCCCGACCGTCGCCATCGAGGCTCTCCGACAGCTCGGACTGCTCGACGCCTCGGGGCTCGAAGCACTCGCGCCGTACGCGAGTTTTCCCATCAACAATCACCGGGGCGAGCGGGTCGGGGAGGTGCGCGCGGCGTTCGAGCTTCTGCGGGCGTAAAAAATTTTCGCCGCGACAAGTAAAAAAATTAACGGGGACAAAATTTAGCGCGGCCGCGTCGCGGAAAATTCGCTCACCGGGCGCGTCATAATCGGACACCTGTACGGACGCCCAAGTACGACTCCCGTACAGAAATCGGGGGCGCAAAGGTTGTCGGGAAACGAGTTCGGGGCGGGACGTGCGAATTTCTTGGAGAAAGCGCGGAGACGCGTCGAAAGGGCGGGCGTTAGGCGTCTTGGCACGGACGTTGCTCAAGACGAGAATAGTTAAAATCGTAGAGGGGTTAGATAGAGTTATCGGGTCAGGCTCGGAGACGGCAGTGAGTGAAAACTTTGGGGGAGGTTTTCTCTCACTCTCAGGTCGGCGGCGACTCTTTCGGGGGAACGGAGTGGTTGCCAACCGGCCGTCAAAGGGCATAGTTGCTGGGTTGCTGGTCAACGTTCTGTAGAGGCTTTGGGGGAACCTCGCAGATAGGCCAGCAACCCGCACTTTTTGTCTGATTCGCTGCTTTAAACGGGGAGGCCCGGCGAGTAAACGTAACTCGCCGGGCCTCTCCGTTTTTTACCGGCCTTTTATCTCACCAAGCTCAACTTTTACTTCTCGCCGTCGCCCACAAGGCGCGGCCGGCCGTGCGGCGCGTTCACGTCCTCGATGTTGAGGCGCAGCATTCCGCCCGCGTCCGAGAAGGCTTCGGAGGCGGCCGAGCGGGTGCGCCGGCGCAGGAAGACGAAGCCGCCGAAGAGCCCGCCGACGCCGAGGCAGAGAAGAATCGCGAGGCCCGTCGCCTTGAGCGTCGCCACGATGACGCCGCCCATCGTCGACTGGTAACGCTCCTGCATCCGCGCAAGCTCGTTCGGGTTCTCGCCGAGCCAGCGCACGTCCTTCTCGTACTTCACCTGTTCGACCAGCGACGCCGCCTCCTGCTCGCCCTCCGCGTCGAAGACGAAGACCGAGTAGTTGCCGACGCGACGATAGGCGCTCGGCACGGGGCGGCCCTCGGCGCGCAGTTGCGCGATGCGCTCGTTGATGCGGGCGTCAGAGTCCTGCGCGTACTGCGGCGTCGTGAACTCGACGACGACGAGGCGCGACTGCCCGTAGGTGGCCGTCGCGGCCTCAGCGCCGCCGTCGAACGAGACGGCTTCGAGCACGGGCCGGGCTCCGCCGACCGACTCCTGAAGCACCTGAAGGCTCGTCGCGTATCCGGCCCACCCCGAAACCTTCTCCCACTCGGGCAGGTGGAGCGCGAGGACGGGCGGGCCGCCCTCGCCCGCGTCGAGCGTCTCGGCGAGCCGGCGCGCGAGACGGGCGGGCGCGTCGTCTTCGGCCCGCGTCTCGCCGCCCTCGGCGCTCACGCCGACGAAGACCGGCCCTTTAAAGAAGGCGACTCCGTTCGGCCCGGCGACGCTCGCCGTCCCGACCTCTCCAAACTCAACGTCGGTCGACGGCGAGCCGTAGAGTTGCGCGCCGACGTTCGTCAGAAACGAGTAAGCGCCCGAGTCGCCGCGCGTCCTGACGAGGCTGACGCCGAAGGCGCGCCCGTCGTCCGAGACGTAGCGGCGGCGGGCCTGCGACGCGATGCCGTAGGCTTCGGGGACGACGTGCGCGAAAAGACCGCGCTCGGGCGTCTGCGCCGCGCCCTGCGCGCGGAACTCTCCGAGTTGGTCGGGCAGAAGCGCGGCGGCCGAGTCGGGCACGGCCTGTTGCGCGCGGGCGGGGGCAAAAATGGTCGCGATGAGCGCGGCCGTCAAGAAGAGTTTTGCGATGAGACGGGGCACGGGCCAAACACCTTTCCCTGAGAAACGTCCGGCGGCGACTAAAAAAAATGACGCGCCGCATGAAATGACGACAAGAGCTTAGATGCCCGCCGCCGCCGCGGTGTTCCCCGAAGAGGGGCGCGGGCCGAGACGTTTCCGAAGGTTGAATTTTAGGCGGCCGGGGCGTCTCAGCGCCAGCGGCGCAGCTCGCGCAGAATCATGTCCATGTGGCGGCGCGGGTCGGGGATGTCGTCGAGGACGGTCGGGCCGCCCGCCTCGTTGGCGTTGTCGACGAGCACGTCGCCGAAGCCTAAGAGGCGCTGGTGGACGGTCGTCTTGACGGTCACGTCCTGAATGTTGCGCAGAGGAATGTTGCGCGTCGTCTGCGAGATGAAGCCCTCGTCGATTTCGAGCTTCGAGTCGGTGAGCGTGTAGCGCACCATCATGCGGCGCGCGTGGTAGTAGGCCGGGATGAGCAGGAGCGCGAGCGCGAAGGGGACTGAGACCCAGACGGGGACGGCCGAGACGAAGCTGAGCAGGATGACCGTGGCGAGCGCCGCGAGGGCCGCGAGCGCGTAGCCGATCTTGACGAAGAGGAGCGTCGGGCGGACGGTGAAGACGACGCGCTCGATGTCGTCATCCTGCCGCGACGGCCGCGCGTCGCTTCGCGGGGCGACGGCCTGCGGAATCGGCTCGACGCGCGCGGGGACGTTCGGCGCGCGCGGCGCGAGCGTCTGCGAAGGGCGGACGCGCGTCTCTTCGGAGGCGACGCGCGTCACGTCGTCGTCGGACGAAGCGCCGCAGGCCGGGCAGAAGCGCGCCGCGTCACCCACCGCGCCCCCGCAGTTCGAGCAGTATCTCATCCTTCGTTGAACCCTTCAGTCGGCGCGACTGGCCGCGCGCCGAATCCCGTCCAAAATCTCTTCGGGATTATACGGCACGCAGGCGACGGCGTTCGCACCGATTTCGGCGGCCTCGCCGGCCGCGCGCCCGGAGGGGTTCGTGACGAGGAGGACTGCGCCGGACGCGAGCCGATTGTCCGCCGTCGCGGCGAGGCGTCGGAGCATCTCGACGCCCTGCATATCGGCGAGCGTTTCGGCGACGAGGACGAGGTCGGGGCGCTCGATGCGAAGGAGGCCGAGGGCCTGACGCGCGTCGAAGGCGGCGCGCACCTCCGCGCCGGCCGAGCGCAGGAGCAGATTAAGACGCGCCATCAAAGAGGCGTCGGAGACGACGAGCAGGACTCGGCGCGCGAAGGCGACGCCGCCTCCGGCGTGCACGCCGCGCGGGTCGCCCCCCGTCGTCCGATTCTCGCGCGTCGCGGCGTCAACGCGTCGCTCGCCGAGGAGCGTGCGCGTCGAGGCGTCGAGCGCGTTAATCATCCGCGCCGCGCGCGAGGCGGCGGGCGCGTGCGCGGTCTCCGAGTCGTCCTCGCGCGCGCGTTCGAGGCGGCGTTCGGTCGTCTCGATGAGTTGTTCGACGCCGCGACCGTCGTCGGGGAATGAGGCGGCGCCGGTCAAAAGTCGCGCGCGCGGGCGCGTCGTCTCGAACTCGTCGGCGAGTCGTGCGAGCGTGTTGCGCGCCTCGTTCGCGTCGCGGCCCGGCTGGTAGACGAATAGTAGCGTCGGCCCGTAGAAGGCGACCGCGTCAAGACGCCGCAGGTTGAGCTTGAGAAACCCGTGCGCCTCGCGGAGCAGCGTGCCGGCGTCGCCGCCCGAGCGAGTCGAACAGGCGACGAGCGCGACCGAGCCGCGCCTGTCACCGTCGGACGCGTCCGAGCGCACGGCGTCGAGCAGGAGGAGGAAGTTGTCGATCTCTTCGCGCTGCTCGGTCGGCGACGCGCGCCGGCCCGCCTCCGCGCGCCAGAAGAGTGCTTCGAGACGCGCGCGCAACTCTTCCGCCGCGGAGTCGAGCGCGAAGTAGTCGTCCGCGCCGACGCCTGCGGCGGCCGAGCGCAGCGAGCGCGCGTCCTCGCGGAAGAGGACGACGACCGGGAGGGCGTGAGTCGCGGCCTCCGTGCGCAGGCGGCGCACGAGCGCGACGGCCCCGCCCAAGCCTTCGACGCCCCCGCCCGCGACGGCCAACAGAACGTCGGGCGCGAACTCCGCGGCGGCGGCCGGCGCGTCGGCGCACGGCTCCGCGCGCGTCTCGTAACCGGCGGCGCGGAGGCGTCCGGCCAAGGCGACGCGCTCGCCGTCGTCGTCCGCGGCGACGAGCGCGCGGCGAGACGTTGAGTCGTTACTGTTCGGCGTCGTCAACTTGCAGGGCCCTTTCGAGCGGCGTGCGCCCTTCGGCGTCGAACTGCGCGACGGGCACTTTAATACGCCTGCTCGTCGCGCGCACGCGCGGAGGCTTCGGGAGCGTGACGGGCTCGTGGGCGGGCGGGAGCCCGGCGCGGCGTCGGCGACGCTTGGCGCGGCCCGGCGGAATCGACGCGGAGAGGTTGGTGGCGACGCCGAGGGCGAGGACCAACGGCCAAGAGGGTTGGCCCGCGAAGAACAACGCGGCGGCGACGGCCAGAAACATGAAGCCGCCGAGGGCCAGCGCGCAGCCCCGCGTGGGGTGTTTCGCGCGGGCGCGGCGCGGCCTCTTCGTGGGGACGGTTTCAATCATGCGAGGCGGGCCGTCCTGAAGGTCTCTCGCTTAAGAAGGATTCGGTCGGTCGTCGCCGCCGCGGGCTACTGGCTGACGAGGCGCAGCTTGCCGTCGGGCAGTCGGACGGCGTAGACGTTGCGCTCGTAGAGCGAGCCGTTGAACTGCTGCTGCTCGGCGGCCTTGAGCTTGGCGACCTGCGCGGTCGTGATGCGCGGCGCGGTGCGCGCCGTCGAAGGGTCGCGCATCAGCGAGTAGCGGCGGAAGATGCGTCGGACGTAGTCCTGCGTCTCGTTGTAGGGCGGGATGCGGCGGCCGTACTTGAGCACCGCGCCTTCGCCGGCGTTGTAGCCGGCCAGCGCGAGGCGCACGTCGCCGTCGAAGAAGTTGAGCAGCCAGCGGACGTAGCGCGCGCCGGCGTCGATGTTCTGGCGCGGGTCGTAGATGTCTGTGACGCCGAAGCGGCGGGCCGTCGCCGGCATCAACTGCATATAGCCGCGCGCGCCCTTGTGCGAGGTGGCGCGCTGCTTGAACGAAGACTCCTGATGCATGATCGCGTAGAGCAGCACGGGGTCGACGCCGTGCCGGCGGCCCGAGTCGACGATGAGCGAGTCGACGAGCGCGCTGCCGGTCGAGAAGCCGTCGAGCGCGCGGCCCGCGGCCATCGTCGCCGCCGCCGGGACTTCCGCCACGGCCTGCTCGACGCGCGGCGCTTCGACGACGTACGCGCCGACGCGCGCCTCACCCGGCGCGGCCGCGGCGCGCGCCGTCAGACGCACGCGCCCCTTCGCGTTGCGCTCGCGCTTCGCGGTCTTAATGGCCGGCGCGGGCGCCTCGACGCGGACGCCTCCGCGCGTGTCGAAGTTGTCGAAGTGGTAGCGGGAGCTTTGGGCGGCGGCCGTCGAGGCCGACAGGGCGAGCAGGGCGGCGGCGAAGGGGAAAAGCTTTTTCATGGTCGCGTCTTTCGTCTGAGCGAAATTGGGTGCTGCTGAGAATCGGGCGGAAGGGGCTTCCGGGTCGTGGGCCGTAAGCCCCGGAGAGCGTCAGAGACTGCCCACGGGAGGGGCACGAAGTAAAATAGCACGAACGGCCAACACGTATCAACATCAATAAAACCGGACGGCGGGGCCGGAGTTAAGTGTTGAAATATCACCGCTTAGCTTGTCGCTGACGGGACGGGCCGAAGGCCGTTTTGAGGTCGGAAAGGGTCTGGCGGGTGCGGCGCGCGGGGCGCGGCGCGAAAGTGTTGACGGCGGGTGTATGATGTGTGGGCTTTAAACCGGCCGTGGTCTCACCCTAGCCACACGCCTCCAAAGCGTTCCCACCCTGCGCTAAAACCGAAAGGACAAAACTCCCGTGAAAAGAGTTCTAGTCTCCATGGCGCTGTGTCTCGTCTTGGCGGGCGTCGCGCACGCGCAGAACACAAACACTTCGACTTCGGGCGGCGGCGCGCAGGCGGGCGCGCCGGCGCGCAAGCGCGGGCCGATCTTCCGCGCCACGAAGGAGCAGATCAAGCAGGCGCAGACCATCCTCAAGGGGCGCTCGCTCTACGCGGGCGAGGTGACGGGAAAGCTCGACCCCGACACGCGCTCGGCGCTCAGGAAGTTTCAGGAGGCCGAGGGAATCAAGGTGACGGGCACGCTCAACCGCGTGACGCTTGAAAAGATGGGCGTCGAGCTGACCGAGAAGCAGAAGGCCGTCACTTAAAAGAGTGAAGGGCGCGGAGCACATTTG
>DASQDT010000158.1:0-8550 GCA_035634035.1 Pyrinomonadaceae bacterium
CGGCCGGCGACGCGGCCCGCAGCGCCTCGAAGGGCGCGGGCGAGCGCGCCAAGTCGGCGGGCAAGACCGCGAGCGAGCGCGCCGCGCAGGTCTTCGGCGGCGCGCGACGCTACTACGACCGCGCCTCGAAGACTTACCGCGTGGGCGCGGCCGGCGCGCGCCTGACTTCGGCCTCGACGCGCGGCCTCGCGGGCGCGTACGAGTGGGCGCGCGAGAACCCGAAGCGCGCCATCGTCGTCACGCTCTCTCTCGCGGGCGGCCTGCGCGCGGGCGCGGCCTTCCCCGGACTCGACGCCGTCTTCCTCGGCGCCCACCCCCATTGGTTCACCCACTCGGCGCTCCCCGTCTGGGCCTTGCGCAAGGCCGGCACGAAGTTCGACGAGTACCTGAGTAAGCGCGAGACGCTGATCGCCGAAGGTCAGCTCGACGAGGCCGAGCGCGAGCGCGTCGAGTTCGAGCGCAAGATCGTCAAGTACGTCGGCGCGCCTTTGCTCGGCGCGTTCAGCTGCGCGGCGGGGCTCACCATGTGGGCGCAGATACTCCAACCGGGCACGGTCGTCGGCGCGCCCGTCAGTTGGCTCATCGGCGGCAACCCCCTCTTGAGCGGCGTCTGGCTCTTCGCCAACGGCGTCATCTGCTTCCAGCAGGGCTACAAGTTCTTCATGATCGCGCTCCGCGACCAAGAGGACGCGCAGCGCATCGTGCGTGAGATAAGGGGCTTGCTGCCGGCGGCGGCGGGGGCGTGAGAAGTTTTACGCGAATTTTACAAGTCGGGGGTTAACGCGCCCGCGCTCCTGTGGCATCATGGCAGGCACAGGGACAAGGACTAACAGAGAAAGAAGGGTTTAATTCATGCGACGCACCGTGCTTCATCTGATCGTTGCGCTCCTCGCCTTCCTCGTCGGCGTGGCGACGGCCTACGCCTTCGGCCTCTTCTTCGGCGCTCAGAAGCCGCGCGCGGCGGGCGCGGGCTTCGTCATCAGCTCCGACCCGCCCCGGCGCTCGTGCCGCGGCAGCGTGCGCAGCCTGACGCCGCCTCCGCCTCCGCCCGCGGTGATGGTGATGCCGAGCGCGCCCGAGCCCGCGGCCGCGCCCGAGCCGCCGCCCGCGCCCGCGCGCCGCTCGCGGAAGCAGACGCGCATCGTCGTCCGCGGCGCTGACGGCACGGTGAAAGTCTTCAAGTCGGAGGGCGACGCGCGCGTCACGCAGACCGAGAGCGCGCCGGTCACAAGGTTCTAGCCGGAACGGCCGAGACTTAACGCGAAGGACGCGAAGAGTCCGCTAAGGGCACGCAGGAGATTCGACTCTCCGCGCTCTTGGCGGACTCTTCGCGTCCTTCGCGTTTGATGCTTTCGCGCCTAGAGCACCGTGATGGGGAACGGCGTGAAGGAGAGCAGGAAGACGGCGAGCGTGACGACGGCGACGAAGACGCGCGCCGTCCCCAACGCGTCGCGCTCGTCCTGCGCGCGCGGGTGGCTGATGCGGAGCATGAAGTAGAGCAGGACGGCGTAGAGCGCGCCGCCCGGCGAGCCGTGCCAGAGCCAGCCTATGGGGACGAGCGCGACGACGGTGAGGAAGGCCGCGCGCCCGACGTGAGCGTGAGCGCGCGGGCCGAACAGCGAGTAGGTCGCGTGGCCTCCGTCCAACTGCCCGACCGGAATCAGATTCAGACTCGTCACCAGAAGCCCGACCCACGCCGCCCAGTAAAACGGGTTCGGCGCGATGTTCGCCAGATCATTCACGCCGACCGCGGCCGCCGCGAGTCTCAGCAGCGGCGGGTCGTTGAAGATGAGCACGCCCTCGGTCGGCAACGCCACGCCGTAAGGCTCGGCCGTCCACATCGCCAGCAGCGCGACCGGCACGAGCACCGCGAAGCCCGCGAGCGGCCCGGCCACCCCGATGTCGAAGAGCGCGCGGCGCGACGGGATGGGCGACTTGATTTTGATGAACGCGCCGAGCGTGCCGGCGAGGAACGGCGGCGGCATCGGGATGAAGAAGGGGAGCGTGGCGTCGACCCCGTAGCGGCGGCACGCGACGTAGTGCCCGGCCTCGTGCGCGAGCAGGATGGCGAGGAGCGAGAGGGCGAAGAGTGCGCCGCCCGCCGCCACCTCCGCGTGCGCGAGCGCGTAGGAGACGACGGCGCGCTGCCACTCGAAGTAGTAGGCGGGGACGTAGGTTAAAAACTGTAGCGAGGTCGAGGGCGCGGGCAGCGCGGGCTCGACCTCCGCGCCGAACGGAATCATCAGCGTGACGCCGGCCCACAGCGCCGTCACGCCCGTCAGCAGAAAGAGCGCGGCGTGACGCGCCCACTCGCGCGCGGTCGGGCGCGCCGCCCGCCGGCGCGACGGCGCGCGCCCCGCCCCTCTCTCGTCGATGAATGTGGGAACGGCCCGGAGTGATTCAGACATAAAAAAAGTGACGAGTGACGGGTGACGAGTAAAAAAATCTCTTGCTCGTCACCCGCCACTCGTCGCCCATCACTACTTTTAAAATTCCGCTTCCGTGACGGGGCGCGGGCCGCCGTCGTCGGGCGTGTCGGTGTCGTGGATGTCCTCGCCCTCGAAGCCGTGCGCCTGAAGCTCCTTGCCGGGCTTGAAGCGGATGGTCTTGCCCGACGGGATGGCGACCTCTTCGCCGGTGCGAGGGTTGCGGCCGACGCCGCGCTTGCGCGGCTTGACGACGAAGACGCCGAAGCCGCGCAGCTCGATCCGCTCGCCGCGCGCCAGCGCCTCCTTCATCGAGTGAAAGAGCGCGTCCACGGCCTGCTCGGCCTTCATCTTCGGGACGCCCGTGCGTTCGGCCACGCGGTTGACGATGTCGAGTTTGATCACGGCGGTCTCCTTCTCGCTCGGCTCCGAACCGGTCAACCCTCGGGAGGGCTTTTCTGTAAGAGTGGCAACGGTTTACGCCGAGATGATAGAGACGCGCCCGCCGCAAAGTCAAGCAACGGTTCGGCGGCGTTGACAAAGCCTCGGCCGAACCTCGAAAATCGCACTTCGCGCCGCGCGGTCTCCGAAAGTTCCCGTGCCCGGCGGCGGCGAACGTCTCGTCATCATCTATGTTCAGGCGCAAAAAGGGTTCGGCGCACGCCTTCGGCGCTGTCAGCGCGGACGACGACCGGCAGATCGAAGTCCGCCGGCTCGACCAAGAGTCGCGGCGACACTTCTGGGCCGAGGCGCGTCTGCTGGCGCGCGACCTCGTCGTCGCGCTGATGATCGTCGCGCTCGTTCTGGTCTTCGTCGTCCAGCCCGTCAAGGTCGAGGGCACTTCGATGCTGCCGCGCCTGCACGACGGCGAGCGCATCTTCGTCAACAAGCTCATCTACTACGGCGTGCCCCCCTTAGAGCGCGGCGACATCGTCGTCTTCTGGTACCCGGACGACCCGACCAAGAGTTTCATCAAGCGCGTCATCGGGCTGCCGGGCGAGACCGTCCACATCCGCGACGGCCGCGTCTTCGTCAACGGCAAGCAGCTCGTCGAGCCCTACCTCGACCCGAGCCTGAACGTGCGGGCCGGGACGGAAATCCCCGTGCCCATCAAGCAGCACTACTACTTCGTGATGGGCGACAACCGCGACAACTCTTCGGACTCGCGCGTCTGGGGCTTGGTGCCCGAGAAGTACATCTACGGCAAGGCGCTCTTCCGCTACTGGCCGCTCTCGCAGGCGAGCGTCATCAGCCACGAGACGGAGTACCCGGGCGTCCCCCGCCGCCCGCCGCCCTACGCGTCGCCGGGCGAGTTCGACGAGGAAGAGAGGAAGTAAGAGCCGCGGGTTTGAGATCCGGAATCCGAGATTTGGAATCCGCGCCCCGCGTCCCGCACCCCGCGATTGTATGGACTGGCTGCGCCCGCTCCTGAGGATGTTCTACGCGCCGGCGCGCGCGCTGGCCGAGGTGCGCGACCGCGCGCCGCTCGGCGCGGCCGTCGCCGTCGCGCTCGCGGCGCAGAGCGCCTACCTCGCCTACTCGATGTGGCCCTACCTGCCGGGCGCGGGCGCGGGAGTCTTCGCGGGCGGCGAGCCCGTCGGGCTGGCCTCGGTCGTCTGGAAGGCGATTAGCTCGCTCCTCTTCACGGCGATCGTTTACGTCCCGGTCGTCATCTTCGTCGCCAACATACTTGAGCGCCGCGGGGCCTTCGGCGCGGCCTTGCAGCAGGAGTACGCGGCCGTCGCCTCGACCGTCTTGTACGCGCGCGCCGCGTCGTGCCTGCTGGCGCTCCCGCTCGTCGCGCTGTGGCGCGCGGGCGGCGCCGAGAAGTTCTTCTACGGGCAGTGGCGCGAGATGCTCGACTCGTTCGCGCGCCCGCGCGGCTCGTCGGCCGAAGAACTGCTCGCGCAGCAGCCCTTCCTCTACGCCGAGAGCTTCGCGTCGTCGATACTCTTCTTCCCGCTCGTCGTCCTGACGGTCGTCGCCGTCCGGCAGGTCTTCCGCTTCTCTTGGCCGCGCGCGTCGGCGGCCGTCGCCGCGAGCTGGCTCATCATGCTCCCGCTGAGCGTCGTCGTCGGGCCGCTCTTTGACCGCATCTTCGCGTCGCCGCTTCTGCTGCTCATCCTCTTCGTACTGATGCGCGGCTACATCGGTGAGGTCTTGCGCGGGCAGCGCGCGCGCGCCTCGTTCCGCCAGAACCTCGAAGCCGCGACGCTCAACCCGGCCGACGCCTCCGCGCACTACAACCTCGGCCTCATACACTTGCAGCGGCGCGAGCTCGGCGAGGCGCGCTCGCGCTTCGAGCGCGCCGTCGAAATCGACCCCGAGGAGACGGACGCGCACTTTCAGCTCGGCCGCGTCGCGCGCTCCGAAGGCCGCCTGCCCGACGCGATAAAACATTTCGAGCAGGTCGTCGTGCGCGCGCCGGCGCACGCGCAGAACGAAATCTGGCGCGAGATCGGCGCGACCTACGTCGCCGCCGGTCAGCACGCGGACGCGGAGGACGCGCTGCGCCGCTTCCTCGAACAGCGTCAGTCAGACCCCGAAGGACTTTATCTCATGGGCCGCGCGCTCGCCGGACTCGGGCGCACGCGCGAGGCGGCCGACTGGATGCGCGCCTGCATCGAGGCCGTCCGCACCGCGCCCGCCTACAAGTACCGAGCAGAGAAGCGCTGGATGAGCGAGGCCCAACAGTTCCTCCGCTCGCTGGCCGCCTGAAGGAGCAACGTCGATGACGAGAGCTGTGAGCAGATTCTTACTGACCGCGTGCTGTCTGGTGGCGTGCGCGGAGGCGGCGCGCGCGTGCGGCTGCGAGCCGCTCGCCGCGAAGGAGTCGAAGAAGGTGTCGGAGGCGGTCTTCACCGCCACGGTCGTCGAGAGTCACAAGGAGATGAGCCCCGACGGCGAGGAGTGGCGCGTCAAGCTGAAGGTCGAAGACCACTGGAAGGGCGACCCGCGCGAAGAGGAGATCGTCTACACGTCGGGCGACTGCATGGTGAGGTTCGCGCCGGGCCAGAGGCTCCTCGTGTTCGCGGCGAGGCAGGCCGGCCGGGGGCGGCTGATTACGGACGTCTGCCGCGGCACCGCGCCGGTCGAGTTGACCTCCGAGGCGCTGGCGAAACTCGGCAAGCCGAAGAAGCGCCCGAGCCGCGAGGGGAACTGAGTGAAAGAATTGAAGCCGGCGATACTCGTCTTGGAAGACGGCCGCGCCTTCCGCGGCCGCGCGTGGGGAGCCGACGGCGAGCGCTGCGGCGAGATGGTCTTTAACACGTCGATGTCGGGCTATCAGGAGGTTCTGACCGACCCCTCCTACGCCGGCCAGATCGTCTGCATGACCTACCCGCTCATCGGCAACTACGGCGTGAACCGCGCGGACGAGGAGTCGGGCCGCCCGTGGGTCGAGGCGTTCGTCGTGCGCGAGGCGAGCCGCACGATGTCGAACTGGCGGGCCGAAGAGACTCTCGACGCGTACCTCAAACGCTGGAACGTCCCGGCCATCGACCACGTCGACACGCGCGCCCTCGTCCGCCACATACGCGAGCGCGGCGCGATGCGCGCGTGCCTTTCGACCGTAGACCTCGACGAGCGGAGCGTGCTTGAGAAGGCGCGCGCGTCCGCGCCGATGGAGAACAGGGAACTCGCGAGCGCCGTCACGACGAGCGAGCCTTACGAGGTCGCGGCCGAAGGCGAGGAACGTTTTCACGTCGTCTGCTACGACTTCGGCGTCAAGAGGAATTCACTGAACGAGCTCGCGCGCGCCGGGTGTCGCGTGACGGTCGTGCCGTCGGGCACGCCGGCGCGCGACGTGCTCGCGATGCGGCCCGACGGCATCTACCTCTCGAACGGGCCGGGCGACCCGGCCTCGATGACGGCGGTCGTCGAGGAGGTGCGGCGCGTCGCCGAGTCGGGCGTCCCCGTGTTCGGCATCTGCTTCGGCCACCAGCTCTTGGGCCGCGCGTTCGGCGCGACGACCTACAAGCTGCGCTTCGGCCACCGCGGCGGGAACCAGCCGGTCAAAGACCGCGAGACGGGCCGCGTCGAGATCACCTCGCACAACCACGGCTTCGCGGTCGAGGCGGCGAGCCTGCCGCCCGAAGTCGAGGTCACGCACATCAACTTAAACGACGAGTGCGTCGAGGGAATGCGGCACACGCAGTTGCCGGTCATCTCCGTGCAGTACCACCCGGAGGCCGCGCCCGGCCCCCACGACGCCGCGCACCACTTCCGGCGCTTCATCGAGCTGATGGAGCGCGCCAGACAAAACTGATTCGACGGAGGACAGGATGGAATCTCCCCGCAGGCCGAAGGTCGTCGTCGTCATGCCCGCCTACAACGCGGCGAAGACCCTGAGGATGACTTACATGGAGCTGCCGCACGAGGTCGTCGACCTCGTCATGCTCGTCGACGACGGAAGCTCCGACGAGACGGTGGACGTTGCGCGCCAGCTCGGGCTCGAACTCTTCGTGCACAACCGCAACTACGGCTACGGCGCGAACCAGAAGACCTGCTACATCGAGGCGCTGCGCGCGGGCGCCGACATCGTCGTCATGGTGCACCCCGACTACCAGTACGACCCGACGCTCCTGCCGCGCGTCATCGAGCCGATCGAGCGGGGCGAGGCCGACGTCGTGTTGGGCTCGCGTCTGATGGGCGACTCGCCTATCGGGCAGGGGATGCCGTGGTGGAAGTTCTACGCGAACCGCGCGCTGACCAAAGTCGAGAACTGGGTCTTCCGCCTGCGACTCTCCGAGTACCACACGGGCTACCGCGCCTTCAGCCGTCAGGTGCTTGAGAGCGTCAACTTCTACAACAACTCCGACGCCTTCATCTTCGACCAAGAGGTCATCGCGCAGATCGTCGAGGCCGAGTTCCGCATCGCCGAAGTCCCCGTGCCGACGCGCTACTTCCCCGAAGCCTCCTCGGCCAGCTTCGTCGACAGCAGCGTCTACGGCCTCGGCATCCTCTGGCTCGTCCTGCGCTACGTCCTGCACCACTCGGGGCTGTGGCGCCAGCGGCAGTTCGAGAGCCTCCGCCGCCGCTACACCAAACTCGAATCGCCCGCCTTCGGGGCCGACGCCGAGAGCGCCTAGCCGCCCTACCTCGCGCGCGGGTACTCGTAGACGTGGTCGGGCGGCCGGTCGGGCTCGACTACCCAGACGCGCCGCTCGCGGAAGTAGTCGAACAGTCGCTCGTTGGCCTCGGGGCCGAGGTCGCGCGCCCAGACGACGCGCGAGCCGTCGATGTCGGCCTCGTTGTAGACCCACTCGTCGTGGACGTTGTGCCCCGGCGCGTAGCGCACGACGGCCAAGTGTCTGCCCTCCTGACTCTCCAAAAACTCAAGCACCGCCGCGCGCCCGCGCCCCCCGCCGGGGGTCGGCCCGCAAATCCCCCACGGCCACTCGGGCAGCACGCAGTAGGGCGACTG
Source organism: Pyrinomonadaceae bacterium (assembly GCA_035634035.1). Taxonomy (GTDB): domain Bacteria; phylum Acidobacteriota; class Blastocatellia; order Pyrinomonadales; family Pyrinomonadaceae; genus DASQDT01. The sequence goes on from DASQDT010000158.1 coordinate 7,852, forward strand.
CCGCGCCGCCATCCCCGCCGCGAAAAGCAGAAGGTAGAGGGCGAGGAGCGAGCGCGCGAAGAGTCGTGCCGCCCGCCGCAGGCGACCGCGCCGCGCGTGCAGGTGTCGGAGGCCCTGCACGGAGAGTCCGTAGAGCGCGGCCGTCATCGGCGCGGCGTAGTGGATGCTGAACCAGACTTCGAGCGCGAGCCCCAAGAGGGTGAAGGCGGCGGCGAAGAGGAGCGTGCGCGCGCGCCGGTCGCGCCACGCGACGAGCGGCAGAAACAGGAGCGGCCACACGAGCAGGGGGCCGAGCAGGTAGCCGAGCGCGGCGTCGGCGACGCGCCAAGCGGAGCGCGCGACGTAGACGACGGCCGAGCGCGCGAACCCCCTGCGCGCGCCCTCGTAAGCCTCGCGCTCCCACTGCATATAGAAGGCGCGCATCTCGGCGTTGCGGTAGACGGGCTCGGGCCGCGGCGCTTGCCACGGGAAGTGCATGGCGACGGCGTAGGTCTCGCGGTTCACCTGATAGGGCATCCGCAAGGGGTCGCCCGTCACGCGCCAGAAGTAGAAGAGCATCGCGCACGCCGCGGCGGCGAGCACGAGCGCGGCCGGCGCGAAGACACGCTTTAAGACGACGCCCGCGGAGTGCCTTCTCCCCCTGAAGAACCAGACGGCGAGCACGAGCGCGGCCGCGAGACTCAGCACGAAGCCCTCGTA
>DASQDT010000159.1:0-3197 GCA_035634035.1 Pyrinomonadaceae bacterium
ATAGCCAGCACCCTGATTCCATGCACAGCGCTGACCTCCAGAAGCCGCGTCAACAGTCGGAGCAACGCGCCCCTTCGGAGGGCCGCGCGCCGCGCGCGGCCGGGGCGTGGGTCGAGTCTCTGCGCCGCTCGGACGTGTCACGCCTGTGGTCGGAGTTGCAGCGGCTGGTGAGCAACCACCCGCTCGTGCGCGCCTCCCACTCGGCCGGACTGCTTGTCGAGGAGGGCGACCGCGGGAGCGCCTACGTCGACCTGACGCAAGAGCTTTTCGTCACGCTGCTCTCGAAGGCACGCTTCCAGCACTACCTCGACACGTCGATGACCGACTCGGAGATCGAGTGCGAGATAGGGCAGATCGAGTTAACCAACCTGCTGACGGCCGAGCTGCGCAAGCGCCACCCCGAAAGCTACCGGCTCGCGCGCCGCATCTCGACCATCATCCAGTCGTCGGCCAACTTCCGGCGCTTCGACCAACTCGGCGTCGCGCCCGAGGACGAGCAGCACCGCCGTCTCGTCGACCGCGTCTACGGGCTGCGCGAGTGGCGCGACGACAAGCCGCGCCGCGGCGCGCAGGAGCTTGAAGGGCGCGTCCACCTGATTCCGGTGCGCCAGCGCGACACGCGCATGGTCGGCTGCACGGGCGACGCTCAGATAATCATCAGCAACTCCGACCTCGAAGACTTGATCATCTCGGTTCTGGAGGCGTGCGACGCGCCCGTGGACGTGCGCTCTCTGCGCAGCCTCGTCATGTCGCGCCTGCCCGTGATGGACATCTACCTCGTGCCCTTAGGCGGCGACGAGGGCGACGAGGGCGGACGCCCCTTCGAGCCCGTGGACGGGCGCGAGAACCCCGAGCAGTCGCTCCTGCGCCGCGAGTCCGAGCAGGAGGCGGGCGCGCTGGTCGACAGGTTCTTGCAGGGACTGCACGAGGCCGTGCGCGGCAAAACGAAGCAGTACGACCGCATCCTCGGCGTCCTCTGGTTCTGCTACCTGAGCCCCTCGCACATCACGCAGCTCGAAGCGGCCGCGCGCCTGAACGTCTCGGACTCGCTCGTCTCCGACTACCGTCGGCGCATCGAGCAGCAGTTGCGCGCCCTCTCCTTCTCCGAGGTCGACGAGGCGCGCCACTTCGAGATCATGCTGCGCGAGAGGGTGCGGACGCTCGTCGCCGTTGGCGAGGAGAGCGTCGCGGTTTAGAATCGGTTTCACGCGCCGCCGAGCCCTTGCCCGGCCGCGGCGCGCGGAAGTTGAGCGGACGGGGGCGGGAAGAGTTTCCGCCCCCGCGCGTCTGTTTACGGCGGCGCGAAAGGTCTCGGCGACGCGCGGCTGAGAGAGCGCGCTGACGGCCTTCGGTTCTCGGTGCGGGAGAGTGCCCCAGATGGCTTCGAGGGACGGTTTCGTCGCAGACTACGACCCCGTGACGCCGCGCCGCCCGCGCGCGGCGGACGAGGGCGAGGCCGACCGGCCCGCGCGCCGGCGCGACGAGGCCGGGCCCCGCGACGAGACGGAGTTCGGCCGCCGCGTCTCCGCCGCGACGCCCGAACGCACGTCGTCAGAATCTTCAAGAAGAGAGCGTAAACCCGAGCCCGAGCGTTGGAGCGCGAGGCGCGGCCACGCGGCGGCCTACGTCGGCCTCTTCGTCTTCACCTTCGTCCTCTACTACCGCCCCTACGAGCAGATCGCCGCGCTCGCGTGGTTCACGCAGATGGCGTTCGTCGTGGCCGTCGCCACGCTCGTCGTCTTCTTCCCCGCGCAAATCTCGCTCGAAGGCACGCTCACCGCGCGGCCGCGCGAAGTCAACCTGCTGCTCCTGCTCTGCCTGACGGCCCTGCTCTCGATGCCGCTCGCCATCAGCCCCGGCGAGGCTTGGGAGACCTTCACCGACTCGTTCTTAAAAGCCGTCGTCATCTTCGTCGTGATGGTCAACGTCCTGCGGACGCGCGCGCGGCTCAAGGGCATCATCTTTTTGTCGCTCGCCGTCTCGGCGTACCTGTCGGTGAGCGCCCTGAACGACTACCGCTCGGGCAACCTGACGGTCGAGGGCTACCGCGTCGAGGGCGCGATCGGCAACCTGTTCGGCAACCCGAACGACATGGCGATTCACCTCGTCACGATGCTTCCCATCGCGATCGTGCTGGCGGTGGCCTCGCGCAACCCGGTCAAGAAACTCCTCTACGGGCTCTGTTCGCTGCTCGTCGTCGTCGGGACTGTTCTGACCTACTCGCGCGGCGGCTTCCTCGGCCTGCTCACGGTCGGCGCGGTGCTCGGCTGGAAGCTCGGGCGGCGCAACCGCCTGCTCGTCGTCATCGCCGGGCTCGCCTGCGTCGCGCTCTTCTTCGCGCTCGCGCCCGGCAACTACGTCCTGCGCATCCTCTCGATTTTCGACCACAGCCTCGACCCCGTCTCCTCGGCCAGCTCGCGTCAGGCGCTGCTCGAACGCTCCATCATCACGTCGCTCGCCAACCCGGTCTTCGGCATCGGGATGGGCAACTTCCACATCGTCTCCATCAAGGAGCTGGTCAGCCACAACTCCTACACGCAGGTCTCGGCCGAGATGGGCTTGACGGCGCTCGTCATCTACGTCCTTTTCATCGTCACGCCGCTGCGGAGGCTCGCGCGCGTCGAGCGCGAGACTTTGGTGGCGAAGGGGAGGCCGACGGAGTTCTACTACCTCTCGGTCGGCCTTCAGGCGAGCCTCGTCTGCTACATGGTCGTCAGCTTCTTCGGCTCGGTCGCCTACCTCTGGTACGTCTACTATCTCGTCGCCTACGCCGTCGCGCTCAGACGCCTCTACGCGGTCGAGACGAACGGCGGCGTCTTCGAGTTCGGCAAAACGCCGAAGCCGGCGGCGAAGAGGGTCGGAACTTCCGGGGGCGTCGAGACCCCGGCGGCGGGGGTCTCAAGTTGAGCGTCCAACTTGTCGCCGAGGTCGTCTTCTGGACGAGCGCGGCGGCGCTCGTCTACGCGCACGTCGGCTACCCTCTGCTCGTCGCCGTCGTCTCGCGCCTGCGGCCCCGGGAGGTGCGGCGCGGCGCCTTCGAGCCCTTCGTCTCGGTCGTCATCACGGCCTACAACGAGGAGCGCGACCTCGCCGCCAAGCTCGAAAACACGCTCGCGCTCGACTACCCCGCCGACAAGCTCGAAATCATCGTCGCCTCCGACTGCTCCTCCGACCGCACGGACGACATCGCGCGCTCT
>DASQDT010000160.1:0-10044 GCA_035634035.1 Pyrinomonadaceae bacterium
GCCGTCGCGACGACGCTCGTCGCGCCGCCCTTCCTCAAACTCCTCGACGCCGACGAGGCCGCCGCGCGCGGGCGCGTGGGCACCGACGACGCGGGCGGCATCATCGTCACCGAAGACCTCTCGAACATCGGCTGACGCCGCCCGCGAAATCACCTTACAGTCGGATGAAAAAGGATGCGCCACGCGCCCCGCGCGCGGTTGCCGGCCCGCGCCGTTCTGCTATCTTTTTATGAAAACGGGCGGCGCGCGCGCCGGCCTCGACGGCGGCGCGCGGGTTGCAGAGTCTTTCAGGGATGGGCGCGCGTTCTTCTATCAACGGCTACCTCGACGACTTCCTGCGGCGCGGGCGGGAGACGGCCTACGTGCAGCGGCGCGGCCTGCGCACGGAGCGTTGGTCTTACCGGCGCGTCGCCGAGACGGCCTTTCGCACGGCGCGCGAGCTTGAGGCGCGCGGCGTCTCGAAGGGCGAGCGCGTGATGCTGTGGGGCGCGAACTCGGCCGAGTGGGTCGCGGCGTTTTTCGGGTGCGCGCTGCGCGGCGCGGTCGTCGTCCCGCTCGACGTGGAGTCCGCCCCCGACTTCGTCGCGCGCGTCCGCGCACAGGTCGGCGCGCGTCTGACCTTCGCCGGAAGCGACGTGCCGCGCCAGCCGGACGCGCTCGCGCTCGAAGACCTCGCGCTGACGGTCGCGCATCATTCGGCCGCGCCTTACGACTCGGTCGAGACCGCCCCTGAAGACCTGCTCGAAATCATCTACACGTCGGGGACGACGGACGAGCCGCGCGGCGTCACGCTCGCGCACCGAAACTTCCTCGCCAACCTCGCGCCGCTCGAAGAGGAGATCGCGCGCTTCCTGCGCTGGGAGCGTCTGGTTCACCCCTTGCGCTTCCTGAACCTCGTCCCCCTGAGCCACGTCTTCGGGCAGTTCATGGGCATCTTCGTCCCGCAACTGCTCGGCGGCGAGGTGCACTTCCAAGACTCTCTGAACCCTTCCGAAGTCGTCGAGACCGTCAGACGCCGGCGCGTCTCGGTCGTCGTCGCCGTGCCGCGCCTGCTCGAAACTCTGCGCGAGTACGTCGAGCGGCAGGAGGAGGCGTCGGGCGCGCGCGACTTCGCGGGCCGCGTCGAACGCGCCGCGCGTCTGTCGCCGTGGAGGCGCTGGTGGGAGTTCCGTCGCGCGCACCGGAGGTTCGGTTTGAAGTTCTGGGCCTTCGTGACGGGCGGCGCGACGCTCCCCGAAGAGACGGAAAAGTTTTGGCGGCGGCTCGGCTTCGCCGTCTTGCAAGGCTACGGGATGACGGAGACGGCGTCGCTCATCGCCGTCAACCACCCGTTCAAGTCGGGGCGCGGCTCGGTCGGGCGGACGCTGCCCGGTCAGGAGATAAAGCTCGGCGAGGGCGGCGAGATACTCGTGCGCGGCGCGAACGTCTCGCCCGGCTACTGGGCCGGCGGCGTGCGCCCCATCGCCGACGCCGACGGGTGGCTGCGCACGGGCGACCTCGGCGAGATGGACGCCGAAGGCAACATCTTCTTCAAGGGCCGTCGCAAGGACGTTATCGTCACCGACGCGGGCCTCAACATTCACCCCGAAGACCTCGAAGCCGCGCTCGCGCGGCAGACGGAAGTGAGACTCTGCACGGTCGTCCGCGTCGAGGGCGTGCGCGGCGACGAGCCGCTCGCCGTCCTCATCCTGAAGGACGAGAAGGCCGACGCGGCGCGCGCCGTCGAGCGCGCGAACGAAGGCTTGGCCCGCCACCAGCAGATACGCCGCTGGGCCGTCTGGCCCGAGCAGGACTTCCCGCGCACGCCGACGCGCAAGGTGCGCAAGCGCGACGTGGTCGCGCGCCTCAAGGCCGACGGCGTAATCGACGGCGAAGACGCGGGCGCGAACGCCTTTGCGGGCGGCGCTTCGCGCCCGGCCGGGCGCGGGCTCGAACCCGTCATCTCTTCACTCGTCACGCGCCACTCGTCACTCCCGCTCGACTCGTCGGCCAAGCTCTCGACCGACTTGAAGCTCGACTCTCTGGCCCGCGTCGAACTCCTGAGCGCCATCGAAGACCGCTATCAGATAGAGCTCGACGAGGCGGCGTTTACGGCGGCGACGACCGTCGGCGACATCGAGAAGATTGTGCGCGAGGGCGCCGCCGCGTCCGACGCCCCCGCGCGCTACCCCTACCCGCGTTGGGCGCAGCGCCCGCCCTTCACTTGGCTGCGCCTCGCGCTCCTCTACGCCGTCGTCCTCCCCATCACATCTATCCTGTGTTGGGTGCGCGTCCGCGGTCGCGAACAGGTCGAAGCCGCGCGCGGCCCCGTGCTCTTCGTCTCGAACCACGTCACGTTCGTCGACCACGCGCTGATTCTGTCGGCGCTGCCCGGAAGATTCCGGCGGCGCTTCGCCATCGCGCAGGAGGGCGAGCGCCTGCGCTGGTGGCGTCGCGCGCCGGCGGGGACGCCGCCCTTGCGGCGTCTGCGCTGGCTCGCGCAGTACTTCCTCGTCGTGCTCTTCTTCAACACCTTCTCGCTCCCGCAGAAGAGCGGCTTCCGCCGCAGCTTCGCCTACGCGGGCGAGTCCGTCGACCGCGGCTTCAACCTCCTCGTCTTCCCCGAAGGCACGCGCACCGACGACGGCGCGCTCAAGCCCTTCATGGGCGGCACCGGCATTCTCGCGACGAAGCTCGGCGTCCCCGTCGTCCCCGTCCGCATCGAAGGGCTCTTCGAGTTGAAGCGGCGCGGCCGGAAGTTCTTCGCCCCGCCCGGCAGCGTCACCGTCACCTTCGGCGAGGCCGTCAAATTCGCGCCGACCGACGACCCGGCCGACGCGGCGCGCGAGCTGGAGCGACGCGTCGCCGCGCTCTGAATTTTTTAAACCGCGGGCGAAGACGCGCGTTCAATCAACAATGCCGACCGCCTTCACACACGCCTTCGCCGGGCTCGCGCTCGGCAAGGTCTACGCGGGCGAGCGCAGACCGGCCCGCTTCTGGGTTCTGTCGGCGCTCTGCCCCGTCGTCCCCGACCTCGACATCATCGGCTTCGCCTTCGGCGTCCGCTACGGCGATGCGCTCGGCCACCGCGGCTTCTCACACTCGCTTCTGTTCGCGCTGCTGCTCGGCTGTCTCGTCACTCGGCGCTACTTCCGCGAAGTCCCGCCGCTCACTCGCGGCTGGTGGTCGCTCGCGCTCTACTTCGCCGCCGCGACCGCCTCGCACGGGCTGCTCGACGCCCTGACGACGGGCGGCTTCGGCGTCGCCTTCTTCTCGCCCCTCGACAACACGCGCTACTTCCTGCCGTGGCCCGTCATCATCGTCTCGCCCATCGGCCTCGGCTTCTTCAGCCGCTACGGACTGCTCATCTTCAAGAGCGAGTTACTGTGGGTCTGGCTTCCGTCCATCGCGCTCGCCGCTCTCGCCGTCCTCGTGCGACGCGCGCGGAGACTTTTTTGACAGCCTTCGCGCCGCTCTGTTACGCTCGCCGCGGCCTTTCGACTTCTTCCCCTCGCCCGCAGCAACGGAAGCTTTTTGATGCTCTACCGCTCGCTCCTGCGCCCGCTCCTGTTCCGGCTCCCGCCCGAGACGGCACACGAGTTGGCAATCGGCGCGCTCTCCCTCTCGCTCCGCCCCACGCCACTCAGAGACTTCGCGCGGAGGCGACTCGCGCCGACTGACTTCGGCGACCTGCGACGCTTCGGGCTGCGCTTCCCCAACCCCGTCGGCCTCGCCGCAGGCTTCGACAAAGACGGCCGCGTCGTCAGCGAGATGTGCGCGCTCGGCTTCGGCTTCGTCGAGGTCGGCACCGTGACGCACCGGCCGCAGGCCGGCAACCCTCGCCCGCGTCTCTTCCGACTCGCGCGAGACCGCGCGCTCGTCAACCGTCAGGGCTTCAACAACCACGGCGCGGCCGCCCTCGCCGCGCGGCTCGCGCGCGGGCGACCCGACGCGTGCGTCGTCGGCGTCAACATCGGCAAGAGCCGCGCGGTCGAACTCGACGACGCCGTCTCGGACTACCTCTCAAGCTTCGCGCTCGTCCACCCGCACGCCGACTACGTGACCGTCAACGTCAGCTCGCCCAACACGCCCGGCCTGCGCGAGATGCAGCGCGCCGACCGCCTCTCGGCCCTCCTCGACGCGCTCCAAGACGCCAACCGCGAGTTGTCCGCGCGGGCCGCGCGCGAGCCGCTCCCGCTGCTCGTCAAGGTCGCGCCCGACCTCGCGCCCGGCGAGCTTGAGCTGATAGTCGACGTGACGTTGCGCGCGAGCGTGGCCGGCATCATCGCGACCAACACGACCGTCGCGCGCGAAGGTCTCAGCACGCCGCCCGCCGTGGTCGGGCGAGCGGGCGCGGGCGGCCTGAGCGGCGCACCTTTACGCGAGCGCTCGACGCGCGTCGTCGCCGCGCTCCACGCGCTCGCGCGCGGCCGCCTGACAATCGTCGGCGTCGGCGGCATCTTCGACGCCGACGACGCTTGGGAGAAGATTTGCGCGGGCGCGGGGCTAGTGCAGCTCTACACAGGCTTCGTCTACCGGGGCCCGACCGTCGTCCGCGACATCAACGAGGGCTTGGCCGCGCGACTCGCGCGCGAGGGCTTGCGCACGCTCGACGAGGCCGTCGGCTGCCGCGCCGCCGAGTTCGCCGCCGCATGACATTCCGTGAAGCGTGACTCTTAAAAACGAACGGAGGTTTTGATGACAGCAGCCGTGCAGATGAACGTCAAGGAGAAACTCATCGTCGCGCTCGACGTGGAGACGGCCGGCGAGGCGCGCGACATCGTCGCCCGCCTCGGCCCGCACGTCGGCATGTTCAAAATCAACACGCAGCTTTTCACGGCCGCCGGGCCCGACTTCGTCCGCGAGCTGACGGCGCGCGGCACGGGCGTCTTTCTCGACCTGAAGTATCACGACATCCCTGCGACGGTCGCGAGCGCGTGCCGCGAGGCCGTCCGCCTCGGCGTCCGCATCTTCAACGTCCACGCCGCTGGCGGCTCCGAGATGCTGCGCCTCGCGGCCGAGGCGACGCGCGAGACGGCCGCCCGCGAGAATCTCAAGCGGCCGCACCTCATCGCCGTCACCGTGCTGACGAGCGCCGACGCCGCCGTGCTCGCCGAGACGGGCGTCTTGGCCGACTCGGTCGAGTCGCAAGTCGTCCGCCTCGCGCGCCTCGCCGAGAGTTGCGGCCTCGACGGCGTCGTCGCCTCCCCGCACGAGATAGCGCCCGTGCGCCGCGCCGTCGGACGCGCGGACTTCCTCCTCGTCACGCCGGGCGTGCGCCCCGCCGGGGTCGCGAGCGACGACCAGCGGCGCGTGATGACGCCGGGCGAGGCCGTCGCGGCCGGCGCCGACTACCTCGTCGTCGGCCGGGCCATCCTGCGTGCGCCCGACATGGAGCGCGCCGCGCGCGAGGTCGTCGGGGAGATGGAGCGCGCGAGTAGACGGTAGGCCGGCAGCCGGTAGCCGGTAGACAGTAGAATTGCTCTGCGGCTAAACTTGTGTCGCAAAGCTCCAACGTCTTCGTTAGCGCACCAACTCCCCCGAAAGGCACGCTCGTCGGTCAGAAAGTTTTTCTACCGACTACTGTCTACTGACTACTTTTCATGGTTCCCCGGTACAGGAGAGTGGGCGACGGGCCGCCGATTGTTTACGTCTCCGGCGTCGAGGGGACTGGGAAGCTCTTTTACAAGCACGAGGAAGACCTCGCGCGCGACCACACCGTCATCAGCTACGCGATGCGCGGCGAGGGGCGCTACCGGATGGACGCGCTCGTCTCCGACCTCGCGGCCATCGTCCGCGACGCCGGCTTCGGGCGCGCGACGTTTCTGGGCGAGTCGTTCGGCGGGATGCTCGTGATGTCGGCCGCGCTCGAACACCCCGAGATGTTCGAGCGCCTCATCCTCGTCAACACCTTACCCTACTTCAGGCAGCGCGCCAAGATTCGCGCCGGCGTCGCGCTCTTCACCGTCCTCCCCTACGCGCTGATGAAGGCGCACCGCACGCGCGCCGCGCGCCACGTTCTTTTCAGCCCCGACGTGTCGGACGAAGACCGGCGGCTGTTCCGCGAGCACACGCGCGTCGTCCCCTACGAGGGCTACGTCTCGCGGATGCGCATCATCCGCGACACGGACTTGCGCCCGCGCCTCGCGGAGATAAAAGCGCCCGCGCTCGTCGTCGCCGGGACGGCCGACCGCTTGCTTGACAGCGTCTGGGCGGCGAAAATCTTGGGCGCGTCTCTGCCGCGCGCGAAAGTGAAGCTGCTCGAAGGGACGGGACACACGGCCCTGCTCTCCGCGCGCGTCAGCGTCCGCGAATGGCTCTCGGAGTTCGACGGAATGTGACGCGTTTTCGGAACGCGCGTGGGGCGTGCAACGTGTAAGGGCGGCGGGAGCGTCCGAGGGAGTGCGACTGGCGTCTCGCGCGGAAAAGTTTGGACAAGAGGAAAGCCACCTTTGAACCGTAGAAGACACCCGCCGCACGCCCTCACTTTCGCCTGCGCCCTTCTGCTCTCCCTGTGCGCCGCCTCCGACGCGCGCGCGCAGAGCACGCGGGCGGACGCCAACACGGCCCCCTTCAACGCGAACGTCTACCGCGCCGGCGAGCGGCTCTCCTACAATGTCTCCTTCTCCAACTTCATGACGGCCGCGCACGTCGAGACGGTCGTCGGGCGTCGCGGGCAGTTCGCCGGCCGCGAGGCCATCGAGCTTCGCGCGCACGCGGAGACTTTGGGCGTCGTCTCGGCCGCGCTCTACTCGGCCAACAACGACTACGTCTCTTACATCGACCCGGCGACGGGCCAACCTTTTCGCACCGTGCAGCTCGTCCGCACGGGCGCTGGCGGCTCGGGCCTCCTGCCCGCGCGCCAAGACCTCCCGGCCGGCGAGGAGGCGCTCGCCACCGGACAAGTCTTCAACTCGTTCCCCGGCACGTACGACTTTCTCGCGGCCGTCTTCCGCATGCGCGCCCTGCCGCTCGCGCCCGGCGCGTCCTACCGCATGACGGTTCACGTCGACGGCCTGCCCTACGACATCGAGCTGCGCGTCACGGGGCGCGAGACCGTCAAGACCAACGTCGGCTCGTCGAGCACGATCGCCTGTCAGATACGCGTCCGCAACAACGACGCGGCCGACGACTACCGCCCGCGCATCTACTTCACCGACGACGCGCACCACGTCCCCGTCGTCTTCACGGCGCGCCACCCGGCCGGCGAGATAAGAGCCGAGCTGGCGAGCGTCGAGTTTCTGACCGACGCGACCGTGACGGGCGTGCCCGACGGCGCGACGCCGCCCGTCGCCACGCCCGGCGCGACGCCGCGCCCGCCCGCCGGCACGGTCATCCAGCCCGGCGGAGTCACGACGGGGCCGCCCGCTTCGGGCGCGACGACGCCGGGCGTCTCGGTCACGCCGGGCGCGCCCCCCGACTCGGACATCCCTTCTGACCTCCCCTTCCGCCCCGGCGAGCAGTTGAACTTCAACTTCTACGCCGGGCAGGGCAGCCAGCCCATCGGCACGGCCTCGTTCCAAGTCCGCGCCCGCGCCCGCTACTTCAACCGCGACGGGCTGCTCCTCGCCGCGACGATGCAGACGACCGGCGCGGGCCAAGCGCTCTTCCCCGTCAGCGACCAGATTAACTCTTACGTCGACGCCAGAAGCCTGCTCCCGTTCCGCACGGAGCTTCTCTTGCAGGAGGGCCGGCGGCGGACGAGTTGGATAGTGTCGGTCGATCAGGATCGCGGCAACGCGCTCTTCGACGACGGCTCGCGCGTCGAGATGCCGGCCGGCACGCACGACCTCATCTCGGTCTTCTACGCCCTGCGCTCGTTCGACCTCTCGCCCGGCAAGGAGAACCGCGTCTCGCTCATCATCAACAAGCGCCCGCGCCTGCTCACGGTCAACTCTCTGCGGCGCGAGACGATTCAACTGAGCGGCCGGCCCATCGCGGCCGTCGTCCTCTCGCTGATGACGAGCGACGCCAACGGCGACCGCTTCCAGCTCCGCCTCTGGGTCAGCACCGACCGACGCCGCCTCCCCCTGCGACTCACCGCGCAGACGCCCCTCGGCCCCGTCCGCGCAGACCTCGCCATCATCCCCCTCGACGTTCGCTGAGCGACGCCCTCAAATTCGATTGAGCGAGTCCCTCGAATCCGTCCGCGGCAACGACCGCCGCGCCACCGCCGCGAAAACTTCTCCCCGCCCACGCCCTACATGAAATTGAAATCTATTTTCAACCGTGACATACTTGACGACGGCTCCCGTGAGATGAGCCTAAACGGATGACCACCGAACCCACAAACGTCTCAAAACCAACGACTAGCGAGCGCGCGACGCGGCTCGACCGACTCGCCGCCGGGGTCGAGGCGCGCGTCGTCGCCGTCGAGGGGACGGACGCCGTCGCGCGCCGCCTGATGGAGATGGGGGTCGTGCCGGGCGCGCCCGTCAGCGTCGTCAAGGCCGCGCCGCTCGGCGACCCGCTCGAAATCCGCGTCAGGCACAGCTACCACTTGGCCCTGCGCCGCGCCGAGGCCCAGACGATTCGCGTCGTGGTGAGTGATAACAGCTAACCTCATGTCCGTCGTCGAGTCACCTTCCCTGAGCGCAGAGACGAGCGCCGCGAAAACGTCCGACGGCGCGCCGGGCGTCGCGCGCCCGCTCGTCGTCGCGCTCGCCGGGAACCCGAACGCCGGCAAGACGAGCCTCTTCAACGCGCTCACGGGCCTGCGCCAGAAGGTCGCCAACTACCCGGGCGTCACGGTCGAGCGCAAGGAGGGCGCGTGGGCTCTCGCGGAAGACCTCGCGCCCGCGCGACTCGTAGACCTGCCCGGCCTCTACAGCCTCGAAGCCGCCTCGGCCGACGAGCGCATCGCGCGCGACGTTCTGACCGCGCCCGCGAACGTCGGCGACGCGCGCCCCGACGTGGTCGTCGCCGCCGTCGACGCCACGAACCTCGAACGCAACCTCTACCTCGTCACGCAGCTCCTTGAGACCGGCCGCCCGCTCGTCGTCGCGCTCACGATGTTCGACCTCGCCGAGCGCGAGCGCACGGAGATTGACACCGCGCGGCTCGGGCGCGAGTTGGGCGTCGAGGTGGTGCCCGTCGTCGCGACGAAGCGGCGCGGGTTGGAAGACTTGGCGCGCGCCGTCCTGCGCGCCGCGGGCGGCGAAGCGCCTTCCGCGCGCTGGCGTCTTTCGGACGCGGCCGAGGCCGAAATCGAAGCTCTCGCGCAGGCCGATTCGGGCGTCCGCTCCGCCGCGCTCGCAGACCTCTACGCCGAAGAGCTTCCCGAAGACGCCGAGCGCCGCGCGCTGGTCGAGGCGGCGCGCGAACGCCTCGCGCGCAAAAATCCTGACTGGTGGCAAGAACCCTTGCGCGCTCGCTACGACTGGATCGGCCGCGTCGCCTCCGAGTCGGTGCGTCACAGGCGCGCGCGCGGGCGCTCGACGACCGACCGCATCGACTCGGTGCTCACGCACAGACTCTTCGGCCCCGTCATCTTCCTGCTCGTGATGGCGCTCGTCTTCCAGACAATCTTCTCTTGGGCGAGCGTGCCGATGGACTTGATCGACGGCGGCTTCGGCGCGCTGGGCGAGGCGGTGCGCGCCGCGATGCCCGCGGGGCTTCTGACGGACTTGCTGGTCGACGGCGTCGTCGCCGGGGTCGGCGGCGTGCTCGTCTTCCTGCCGCAAATCCTCCTGCTCTTCTTCTTCATCTCGCTTCTCGAAGACTCGGGCTACATGTCGCGCGCGGCGTTCATGATGGACAGGCTGATGCGCGGGGTGGGCCTGCACGGGAAGGCGTTCATGCCGCTCCTGTCGAGCTTCGCGTGCGCCATCCCCGGCATCATGGCGACGCGCACCATCGAGAACCCGAAAGACCGGCTCGCCACCATCCTCATCGCGCCGTTCATGAGCTGCTCGGCGCGACTGCCGGTCTACACGCTGATGATCGCGGCCTTCTTCTCAGGGCAGGAAAAGCTGCTCGGCGTGCTCTCCACGGGCGGCCTCATCATCATGGCGATGTACCTGCTCGGCATCGCCGTGGCGGTCGTCGTGGCGTGGATTTTGAAGC
>DASQDT010000161.1:0-16145 GCA_035634035.1 Pyrinomonadaceae bacterium
GTCGCGCAACAAACTCACAGACGCGCCCCCGCGGGGCGACGCCCGCGCGCGCGGGCCGCGCCGGTGCCTCAGCGTGCGGGGGCGTCTCGGCCGTCTTCGTCCGCGCCGCCGTCGTACTGTTTGAGCTTGCGGTAGAGGGTCTTGCGCCCGATGCCGAGGGCGCGCGCGGCGCGCGTCTTGTCGCCGCCCGTGTAGTCGAGCGTGGCCTCGATGGCGCGGCGCTCTATCTCGTCGATGGTGGCCGGGACTTCGATTTCGAGACGGAGCTGTCGGCCCTCGCGCGCCGCCCGCTCGCGCTCGCCGCGCACCCGGCCGCGCTCGTCGGAGGCGGCGCGCGCGACCGACTCGGGCAGGTCGTCAATCTCTATCTGGCGGCCCGACGCGATGATGACGGCGCGCTCAATCGCGTTCTCCAGCTCGCGGACGTTGCCCGGCCACTCGTAGGAGACGAGCGCGGCGAGCGCCTGCTTCGAGATGCCCGAGACGAAGCGGCCCGTCTTCTGCTTGTAGTGTTCGAGGAAGTGTATGACGAGCGGGTGGATGTCGCCCGGCCGCTCGCGCAGGGGCGGGAGGTTGATCGGAAAGACCGAGAGGCGGTAGAAGAGGTCGCGGCGGAAGTTGCCCTCCTCGACGGCGCGCGCCAGATCGACGTTCGTCGCCGCAATCACGCGCACGTCCGAGCGCAGGACTTCGCTCCCGCCGACGCGCGTAAACTCGCCGTCCTGTAGCACGCGCAAAAGACGCACCTGAGCGGACGGACTCATCTCGCCTATTTCGTCGAGGAAGAGCGTGCCGCCGTCGGCCTCCTCGAAGCGCCCGCGCCGACGGGCGCGCGCGTCGGTGAACGCGCCGCGCTCGTGACCGAAGAGTTCGGTTTCGAGAAGCGTCTCCGGAATCGCGCCGCAGTTGAGCTTGATGTAGGGGCTGTCTTTGCGTCTGGAGTTGTAGTGGATGAGGTTCGCGAGCAGCTCCTTGCCCGTCCCCGACTCGCCCTGAATGAGGACGGAAGTCGCCGTGTCGGCGACGTTCAACGCGAGCTCTATGGCGCGGCGGATGGAGGGCGCTTGGCCGATGATGCGCTCCTCGGCGTGGCGCTCGTGGATGACGCTCCTGAGGCGCATCACCTCGGCCGAGAGTTGGTCGCGCTCCAACGCGGTTCCGATCTGGACGGCGATGCCTTCGGCCAATGCTATCTCGTGCTCGTCGAAGCCCTCGCGCGGCGCGCCCCAGACGAAGCCCAAGAGGCCGTAAGCCTGCTCGCCGATGCGGACGGGCGCGACGAGCGCGGCGCGCCCGCCGAGCGTCGAGTTGAAGGCGTGGCGCAGGGGCTCGGGCAGGGCCGAGTCGAGGAGCTTGAGCGTGCGGCGCTCCCTGAGAAGCTCTGTGAGGGCGGGGAAGTCCGTGATGTCGATGGCTTGGCCGTGCGCCTCGATGAGCCGGCGCACGCCCTCGGTCGAGGCGCGCGGCGCGGCGCGGAAGGCGACGAGGCTGATGGACTTGCCCGAAGGCTCAAGCACGCCGAGCGCGCAGTAGTCGGCGCCGACCAGAGCGTTGGCGCGCTCAAGCACGTGCGAGGTTATCTCGCGGAAGTCGGAGCGCGCGTTTAAGGTGTTGGCGATCTCCAGCAGAGAGCGCGTGCGGTGCGCCTCGCGCTGCTTGTCCGTGTAGAGGCGCGCGTACTGGTAGCCGACGGCGATCTGCCGCGCGATGGACTGGAGGAACGAGACCTCCTCGTCGAGCCAGCGGCGGACGCCGCGCGTCGTGTGCAGGCCGACGAGGCCGAGGACGTTGCCGTCGAGGACGACGGGGACGATGAGCAGCGAGCGCGTGCCCAAGGAGGGCGGCAGGAGTCCGGCGCGCGGGTCGGGGCCGAAGGCCGAGGTGTCGTCGATGCGTATGGGGCGCGTCAGGTCGAAGCGCTCGGAGAGCTGGCGGAAGTCGACGGGGATGGACGTGCCGAGGCTCGGAGGAACGTCGTCGGCCGCGCGCCACTCGTGGCTGATGCGCAACTCCGAGCCCTCGACGAGCTGAATCACGTCGCAGCGGTCGACGCTCATCATGCGCCCCAACTCGGCGATGACGGCGCGGAGGAAGCGGTCGAGGTCGATCTCGGAGTGGATGTCGGGCGCGAGGCGGTCGACGAGGCGTTCGCGCGCCTCGTGCATCCTTACTTTGCGTTCGAGAGAGAGCGCGTCGGGCGAGCCGGCTGCGGGGACGGTGGTGGGGCGCTGCTGTGACAAAAGTTCCGAAACCGCTCCTTCAGGCGAAAGTGCCTAACTCAACCCCTGTCCTCTGGACGGGCGAAGGCGAGCCGTTGATGAATGAGGAGAGGTTAGGCCGCCCACTTCGCCCCGAAAGGTTTTACCACAGGGCGCGCATGATAACGGAGCGCGCGCGCCGTTGCAAAGCAAGGGAGGAGAGTCCGGGCGCGCAAACGGGAAAGGCCGGTGAAAGCGTTGCGCCTTCACCGGCCTTCGGAATTTCGTCCCCGCGACTTAGTCGGCCTGCGCGACTTCGGGCAGCAGGCGGAAGGTGACGCGCGCCTCGTCGGGCGTGAGCAGCGGGTGGTGGGTCTTGCCGTAGCGGCCCGTGATGATGCGCACGTACTTCTGCGTCTCGTCGAAGGGCGGCACGCCCTCGTACTTGGCGACGTTGCCCTCGCCCGCGTTGTAGCCGGCCAGCGCCATCACCACGTCGCCGTTGAATCGCTTCAAGAGCCAGCGCAGGTACTTCGTCCCGGCCTCGATGTTGGCCTCGGGGTTCGTCACGTCGTCGCACTTGAAGCGCTTCGCCGTGTCGGGCATCAGCTGCATCATGCCGCGCGCCCCGGCGTGCGACGTGGCCGCCGGCTTGTACTTCGACTCCTGCCAGATGACGGCGTGGAGCAGTCGCGGGTCAACCCCGTGGCGCTCGCCCGCGCGGTAGATGATGAGGTCGAGGTCGCGGTTACCCGAAGAGGGGATGTCGGCCGGGATGAAGTCCTCGGCGACGGCGACGGCGCGGGCTTCGACGACCGGCGCGAGAGCCTGCGTCACGGACGTGTCCACGATGTGGGTGAAGGCCAAGAACGCGAAGAGCGCGTAAGAAGCGAACTTGAAAGATCGAAACAGGGGGAAGTGCCGGGGAATGAGTTGCATTCAGTCGTTCTCCATGTGCTGGGGCGACCCATTCAGCAGGGCCGCTCGTCAGTTGCGTCGCGTTTTTAGCGTCGGCGCATAGCTTGGGGGCTACGCATGGTGGAAACGATCAGTCTGCATCGTGTAGAGCAGTTATCGAGACCGCGAATAGGATGGCCTTTATTGTGATTCGGTTGCTCCGCGCGCATCGAATATGTGCATTTAAGTCCTTGTCCTGTATGTATTTAAATCAACCGACCGTAAGCCTCTGTGACCCGGTAAGTTGCCCCGACGGTCGTTCATCCTGAGCGACGTTTAAAAAGCCGCCCGCCGCGCGACTCGTACTGATGGGGTACAAACTTTCTTCGCCGGGCGAAATTTTTTTCGCGCGCGGGGGGCGCGGGCCGAACGCGCGGGGCCTTTGCGCGCATCGAACGGGAGGCTTTCGGTTGCCTGCAAAATTGCGCGTTCGTATAATCGACGGCGAAGAATTTTTTTTTTGACGGAAAGACTTATTCGGAGGGTTTAAGAGATGCCCATTTACGAGTACTCCTGTCGGAAGTGCAGCGCGCACATGGAGGTCATGCAGAAGGTCTCGGACAAGCCGCTCACGCGCCACGCGGGCTGCGGCGGGCGCTTGGAGAAGGAGTGGTCGCGCACGGGCTTTCAGTTCAAGGGCTCGGGCTGGTACGTGACCGACTACGCGGGCCGCAAGTCTGACACGTCGGAGTCGCCGGGCGAGTCGAAGGAGACGAAGGACGCGCCGAAGGCCGACTCGACCGCCGCCCCGGCCGACGCGCCCGCGCCGAAGGAGAAGAAGGGCCGCACGTCGAAGAGTCCGAAGGCGTCGGCCGCGTCGGCGGGTGATTAAGAAGAGTCGTTGCGAGGGCCGCGCGTCAGTCGCGTCTTTATAAGCTCAGGCGAGGGGAGAAATTTTTTGCGCGGGCTTCCTCTAAAATCCATCGCGTGGTTCGCGGCGGCGCTCGTCGTCGCGCTGCCCGCGCTCGCCGGGGCGCAGGCCGGGCGCAGGACGGCGGCCGTCGCCAACGTCGAGCGCTCGGCCACCATCAACGTCGTCGCCTCGCGCGCCGACGGCTCGGCCTCGGCCGTCTCGGCCAAAGATCTGGCGCTCTACGACGGCGGCATCGAGCAGACCATACAGGGCTTCTCGCAAGACCCCAGCCCGGCGCGCATCCTCATCCTCGTCGACAACTCTCTGTCCTTGCGCGCCGACGTGGAGAAGCTCACGCAGGCGACGCGCGAGTTCGCCTACGAGATTTACGACGGCGACAAGGTGATGATCGTCGGCTACGACGAGGTCGCCGAGGTCATCGTCGGCTGGACGGACGACGCCAAAGAGATTGAAAAGAGCCTCACGCTCTTCCGCAAGAAGGGCGACCCGCACCTCTTCGACGCCCTGCGCGACGTGATGAGCGCGGAGCTTCAGCCGCTCGGCATCACGGCCCGCAAGCGCGCCATCGTGCTCGTCGCCGACGGGCTCGACCGCGGCAGCAAGGCCAAATTCCCCGACGTGCTCGCCGAGTTGCAGAAGCAGGACATCACCGTCTACGCCCTGCAGATTCCCGACCGCACGGGCGGCGCGCTCCGGCGCGACCGGCCGAAACCGAATCAAGTCATCCAGCAGCTCGTCGACGGGACGGGCGGGCGGATTCTCTCCGTCGAGCAGCCGGGCGAGGCGGCCAAGAGCATCTGCGACGAGCTGCGCAAGAATCGATACGTGCTCTCCTACACCCCGGCGAGCGTCAGCTACTACGACAACCGCCGCCTCCTCCTCGTCGGCCCCGAGGGCGTCGAGGTGCGCGCCAAAGCCCAACAGCCCGCGCACATCGTCATCAGGTAATTGACACGCCCGCCCGCTTTAGCATAGAAGTTACGCCTGCCCCGACACCGTCTCGGATACCCTCGCCTTCGAAGTCCCTGCTGCCCGAAAAGGGGGAATACGTGAAACGCACTCCGCCGTCCGCCGCCACGCTCGCCGCGTCCATCCTCGCCGCCTTCTTCTGTCTCGCCGCTTCGGCCGAGGCGCAAGAGGCGCACCAGCACCGCCACGAACACTCGGATAAGCTCGGCCGGGTCAACTTCCCCGTCTCCTGCAACGCCGAGGCGCAGAGGCTATTCAACCGCGCGGTGGCGTGGCTCCATTCCTTCGAGTATGAGGAGGCCGAGAAGGTCTTCGCGGAGGTGACGGCCGCCGACCCGCGTTGCGCGATGGGCCATTGGGGCGTGGCGATGAGCAACTACCACCCGCTCTGGGCCCCGCCGGGCGCGGCCGAGTTGAAGAAGGGTCGGGAGGCCGTCGAGCGCGCCAAGTCGGCCGGCGCGCGCACGCCGCGCGAGCGCGAGTACATCGCGGCCGCGGAGGTCTTCTACAAAGACTCCGACAAACTCGACCACCGCACGCGCGCCATCGCCTACGGCGACGCGATGGCGCGTCTCCACCGCCGCTACCCTTCAGACCGCGAGGCCGGCGTCTTCTACTCGCTGACGCTCATCGCGCGCGGGATGATGGCGGGCGACAAGAGTTACGTGAACGAGAAGCGCGCCGCGCGGATTTTGAACGGCGTCTTGGCGCGCGAGCCCGAGCACCCGGGCGTCGCACACTACCTGATTCACAGCTACGACTACCCCGCGCTGGCACGTCTGGCACTCCCCGCCGCGCGCGGCTACGCGAAGATCGCGCCCGCCTCGTCGCACGCGCAGCATATGCCCTCGCACATCTTCATCCGTCTGGGCCTGTGGCAGGAGGCGATTCGCTCGAACCTCGACGCCAAAGCGTCGGCCGAGGCTTACGCCGCCCGAAACGGTATGCCCGGCGCGTGGGACGAGCAGCTTCACGCGATGGACTATCTGGCCTACGCCTACCTGCAAGGCGCGCAGGACAAGCGCGCGCGGGGAGTGCTGGAGGAGTTGAACAGGATTCGGAGAGTCGACCCGCCGAACTTCAAAGTGGCCTACGCCTTCACGGCCATCCCCGCGCGCTACGCGCTCGAACGGCGTCAGTGGGCCGAGGCCGCCAAGTTGCCCGTCCGCCCCGGCGCGATGGAGACGTTCCCGTGGCCGCGCTTCCGCTGGGCCGAGGCGCACGTACACTTCGCGCGCGCGGTCGGCGCGGCGCGCATGGACGACGCGGGGGCGGCGCGGGAGGAGGTTGATAAGTTGGACGAGATACGCCGGACGCTCGCCGAAGTCAGAGGCGACTACGACTGGGGCAAGCAGGCCGAGATCATGCGTCAGGTGGCGGCGGCTTGGCTCGCGCACGCCGAACGGAGGGACGAAGAGGCGCTCGCGTTGATGCGCGCGGCCGCCGACTTGGACGACGCGACCGACAAGCACCCCGTCACGCCCGGCTCGCTGCTCCCGGCGCGCGAGCAGTTGGGCGAACTCCTCCTCGAAGTCATGCGGCCGGCCGCGGCCCTGCGCGAGTTCGAGACCTCGCTCCGCAGCGCGCCCAACCGCTTCAACGGCCTCTACGGCGCGGCGCGCGCGGCCAAACTCGCGGGCGACAGAAAGACTGCGAGGAGTTATTACGCGAAGCTCGTCGCGCTCAGCCGTCTGGCCGACGGCACAAGGCCCGAGGTCGCGGAGGCGAAGGAGTTTCTCGCCTCCGCGAACGCGAAGCTGTCGGCTAAAGAGTAGCTGATGAGGAGTTGGCGGCGCGCCGGCCGCCGGTCGTCACTGTTGTTTGCGGCCGTAGACGAAGAACATGACGGCCATGATGACGAGGAGGAGTGTTTCGAGGACGATGAAGTATTTGAGGCCGAGGCGGCCGTCCTCGTCGCGCGCGTTCTGGTAGATGAAGAACGTGCCGAAGAGGAGGCCGCCCGCCAGCCAGATGAGTTGTCGCTTGGTGTCCCACACGGTCGCGAAGTCCCCGCCTGTCTGAGTCCCGTCTAAATCTTGGAGCGGAGTTTTAGGAGGCGCTCGGCCGCCGCGTCGAGAGTCTCGTCGCGCTTGCAGAAGCAGAAGCGCACCTGCTGCGCGCCGAGCTCGGGCCGGCTGTAGAAGCTCGAACCGGGCACGCAGGCGACGCCGACCTCGCGGACGAGGTGGCGCGTAAACTCCACGTCGTTCGCGAAGCCGAAGTCCGCGATGTCGGTCATGATGTAGTAGGCGCCGTCGGGCTCGAAGACGCGGAAGCCCGCCGCGCGCAGCGAGGGCAGAAGCATGTCGCGACGCCTTCGGTACTCGCCCTGCAAGCCCTCGTAGTAGTCGCGCGGGAGCGACAAGGCGAAAGCGCCCGCGGCTTGGAGGGGCGCGGCCGCGCCGACCGTCAGGAAGTCGTGAACCTTGCGGACGGCCGAGGTGATTTCGGGCGGCGCGATGACGTAGCCGACGCGCCATCCCGTCACCGAGTAGGTCTTCGACATCGAGTTGACGACGACCGTGCGCTCGCGCATTCCTTCGAGCTGCGCCATCGAGATGTGCTCGACTGTTTTGTCCGCGCGCGGGTAGAGGATGTGCTCGTAGATTTCGTCCGTGAAGCAGAGCGCGTCGAACTCGCGGCACAGGCCGGCGACGAACTCCATCTCCTCGCGCGTGAAGACCTTGCCCGTCGGGTTGTTCGGGTTGCAGAGGATGACGGCCTTCGTGCGCTCGTTGAAGGCGGCGCGAAGCTCGTCGGGGTCGAACGTCCAGCCCGGCGCGCGGAGCGGGACGTAGCGCGGGCGGGCGTCTGACAGAATCGCGTCGGGCGCGTAGTTCTCGTAGAAGGGCTCGAAGATGACGACCTCGTCGCCGGGGTCGACCGTCGCCATCATCGCCGCGATCATCCCTTCGGTCGAGCCGCAGGTGACGGTGATTTCGGTCTCGGGGTCGATCTCCAAGCCGAGATGCCAGAGGGTCTTTTTGGCAATCGCGTCGCGGAAATCCTTCGCGCCCCACGTGATCGCGTACTGGTTCACGTCCGCGTCGATGGCCGCCTGCGCGGCGCGCTTGATCTCCTCGGGGGCGGGGAAGTCCGGGAAGCCTTGCGAGAGGTTGACCGCGCCGTGGCGCAGGGCCTCGCGCGTCATCTCGCGGATGACCGACTCGGTGAAGAGACTCGCCTTCTGCGAGACGCGTCGGCGTGAGGCTGAGGCGTGCGTCGTCGTCATGTGAAAAGCTCCTTTCGGGCCGCCGCGGCGCTTCTACTCGGGCGTCGAGTCCTGCTGCTCGGCGGCCTGCTGGCGCAGTTGTTCGATGATGGAGTTGATGGCCGGGGCGAGGCGGCCTTCGGGCGCGAGTTCAAGATATTTTTCGTAGGCCGCGACGGCGTCTTTCCAGCGTTCGAGTTTCTCGTAGGCCGCGCCGATCATCTGGTAGAGCACGGGCTCGGTGTCGGAGAGCTGCGCGATGGCCTTGCGGAACGACTCGACGGCTCCGGCGTAGTCGCCCTGATCTTCGAGGACGATGGCCAGCCCCGTGTGCGCCTCGGGCTGGAAGCCGCGGCCCTCGCGGATGGCGCGGCGGTAGGCGGCGACGGACTCGTCGTACTCGGCCAGCTCGCGCAGCACGCGACCCTCGACGGCCGAAGCCTCCGGGTAGACGGGGCGCAGGCGGCGCGCGGCCGCTATCTCTTCGAGCGCGTCGTCGAAGCGGTCTTCGGCGAGCAGCACGCGCGCGAGCCCGACGCGGGCCTCGGGGAAGCGCGGGCGGAGTTTGAGCGCGCCGCGGTAGAGCTCGGCGGCGTCGGGGCGCGAGCCGTCGGGGTTCTTAAACGTGCCCTCGCGCGCGTCCTCGGCCTGCTGGAAGAGTAGCTCGGCCTCGTCGGTCGTCGGCGCGAGTTTGACTTCGAGGTCGCCGCGCTGCGCGGGGGTGAGCGTGAGCGTGCGCTCGCGAAAACCGCGCGCGCGGACGCGGAGTGTGCGACGGCCGGCGGGGACGTTTTTGATGGTGAGACGGCCCGCCTCGTCGGTCGTGCCGCGGCGCAGGTTGTCCATCCAGACGGCGGCGCGCGGCTCGGTCTGGACGTTGATGACTTTTTGAGACGAGGGCGCGGGCGTCGCGGCGGTCGTGCGCGCGGCGGCGGCGCGGCCGCGCGTCGTGCGCCTCTGCGCGGGTGCGTCCGCCGCGCAGGGGATGAGAGCCGCGCTGACGAGCGCCAGAAGCGTCGTCATCAACCTCGTCGTCGTCATCGTCGTCGTCGCGCGCGTGCGTCGCGTGGGGAGTCGAAGTGAAAGGTCGTTCGTCATCACTCTTCCTCTCGGTCGTTCAGAGCAAACGTCACTTTAAAAGTCGCCGCAAAGGTCACTCGTCGTCCTCCTCGTTCGAGACGCGGCGGGGGCGCACCTGTTGGCCCTGCACGGGCGCGTTGCCCGTGCGCGACGAGCCGACCTCGGGGCGGAAGCGGCCCTCTTCGTCGTAGAGGCGTCGGTATTGCAGGGTGTTGCGGACGACGCCCTGCACGTAGCCGCGCGTCTCGCGGAAGGGGACGGCCTCGGCCCACTCGTCCATCTCGGCGGGCAAGGAAGTGCGCCACGCGGCGGCGCGTCCGGGGCCCGCGTTGTAGGCGGCGGCGACGTACTCGATGCGTCCGAACTTGTCTATCTGGTCACGCAGGTACTGCGTGCCGAGCGGGATGTTGACGGACGGGCGGAAGAGGGCCTCGACCGCCTCGGAGTTGCTCGCCGGGAGTTCGACGCCGACCTTGCGCGTCATCGCGCGCGCCGTCGGCAGGAGCAGTTGCATGAGGCCGTAGGCGTCGGCGTGCGAGGCGGCGCGCGGGTTGAAGACCGACTCCTGACGGATGAGGCCGGCGACGGTGTAGGGGTCGAGCGCGCGGGCGCGCGACTCGCGCGAGATCATCTCCCAATTCGCGAGCGGGTAGAAGACGTCCCACTCCTCGCGCGTCAGCTCACCGACCTCCATCTGCGAGTAGTCGGGGTAGACACGGCTCAGCACGCGGAGCGCCTCGACGTTCTGGTCGTAGGTGCGGTGGATGCGCGCTTTGGCGAGACTGACGCGCGGGCTGGCGGGCGCTTTGGCGAGGGCTTCGTCGAGTTCGGCGTGCGCGTGTTCGTCGAGGCCGACGATGTTGAGCTCGTCGGCGCGGGCGACGCGCGCGTCCTCGGCGGGGCCGGCCGTCTCTTCGGCGACGGTGACGGGCAGAAGGTTCGCCGCGGCGCGGGCGACCAGAGAGTCTGACGCGAACGGCGTGGCGGCCGTCTTCGGCATCGCGTCGAGGCGCTTCTTGGCGAGCTGGCCGTACCAGTTGGCGTCGTAGCGTTCGAGCATCGCCTCGTAGAGGGCGCGGGCCTCGGCCGTGCGCCCGGCGCGCTCGGAGTCGCGCGCGGCCCAGTAGCCGGCGCGGCCGCGGTAGTCGGTGTTGCGGTCGGCGTAGAGGGCCAGATGCTCGGTCAGGAGTCGAGAGGACTCGGCGAAGTTCTTCGCCTCGTGCGCGGCCCAAGCGAGCTCGAACTGCGCGCCCGCGACCTGCGGCTCGCCGGGGAACGAGGCGACGGCCGCGCGGTAGTAGTTGAAGGCGTCGGTCGTGAGCTTCGCATCTCTGAAGGCGTTGCCCGCTTCGACGAGGGCGAGCATCGTCCACTTCGAGCGCGGGTGCGCGGAGCGCATCGAGTCGGCGGTCGAGCGCAGGCCCTCCCACTGCTTTGCACGCGCCTGCGCGCGCGCGAGGTTGTACCGCTGCTCGGCCTGACCCTCGGCGTCTTTGGGCGGCGCGCCGGAGAAGAGGCTGACGGCGTCGGCGAAGCGGCGGGCGTTGACGGCGGCGAGGCCGGCGCGCGTGCGCGGGTGCTGGTTGCCGGTGATGGGGAAGCGCGAGAAGGCGGCGAGGTAGGCGTCGGTCGCCTCGGCGTAACGCTTCGCGTTGTAGAGACCTTCGGCGCGCGCGATTGATTCGTCGGCGTTGGCGGGCGCGGTCGAAGAGCCCAAGCGCGCGAGCGCGGCGGCGGCCTCGGAGTCGGTTTCGCGCGAGGCGGGCGCGAAGAAGTAGGCGCGCCGGTAAGCGCCGAGGGCGCGCGTCGCGTCGCCGGACTGCTCGTAGCCGCGCGCGGCGAGCAGGAGTGCGCGGGCGTCGTCGGCGTCGGTGAGCTTCTTGAGAAAGACGGGGACGGCCGCGCCCTGCTCCGCGCGGAGCGCGAGCGTCGAGGCGCGCAACAGAGCTTCGCGCGCGAGGAGGCTTTCGGCGTGCTCGCGCGCGAGCTGTTCGTAGGCGGCGCGCGCCTCGGTCGCGCGCCCGGCTTTTTCGAGCGATTCGGCGCGGAGCAGCAGGGCGTAGTCGGCGACGGCGGTGTGGCGCGCGAAGTCGCGCGAGTCGAGGAGCGCGGCCGCGCCCGCGTGGTCGCCCGCGGCCGAACGCACGCGCGCGTGGAGCAGGCGTGCGAGAGCGCCGGCGCGCGTGCCGGCGTGGTTGCGCTCGAACTCCGAGACGACCGACTCGGCCGGGATGACGCCGCCGCGCGACATCGTGCGCAGTTGCTCGACGACGGCCGGGTCGTCCGTCCGCGCGCGCTGCGCGGAGCAGCTCGCCGTCAGGAACGGGAGCGTCGCGGCCGAAAGCAGCGCGACG
The DNA here is from genome assembly GCA_035634035.1 of Pyrinomonadaceae bacterium. Lineage (GTDB taxonomy): Bacteria > Acidobacteriota > Blastocatellia > Pyrinomonadales > Pyrinomonadaceae > DASQDT01. The sequence goes on from DASQDT010000161.1 coordinate 11,644, forward strand.
AAGCCCGCGGCGAGAAAGACGGCGCGGGCGGGCGAGAGTTTGCGGAGCGTTAGGAAGTTCATCTCGGTAAAAGAGTCCGGTAAAGAGTTCGGGCCTCGCGCGAATGAGTTTCGGGCTGACGGACGCGCGCGGCTTCGTCGCCTACGATGCGGCGCGCGTTTCAGGAAGTTTGCCCTAAAAAGAGTCGGGTGGCGAGCCGTCGAACACGGCCCGCCACCCGCGTGTCGGGAGGCGACGTTTCTAACGGCCTGCTTAAGCCGAGGCGCCCGCGCCCGGGTAGCCTTCGCCGAGCCTCGAGGCGTCGCCCTCGGCGAGCGTGTTGACGAGCGCGTGGTGGAAGTAGTCGTAGCGCCCGCCGATCTGGTGCGCGTATCGCTCGTCGTACATGGCGCGCGAGCGGTCGATGTGCTCGCGCAGGCGGCCGTAGAGGTCTCCGGCCTCGCGCCCCTCTTTGACCTGCGCCTCGTTGTAGAGCTTGATCTCGGAGACGAGCAGGCGCGCGAAGCGCCAAGCCTTGTCGTGTAAGGGCCGCTCCTCCTCGCTGACCTCGATGGGGAGCGCGGCGTCGTAGCGGCGGCGCGTCGTCGCGGCGGGCGCGGCCGGTTGCGGCGCGGGCGGCGCGAACGCGGGCTCGCTCGAAACGTCCGCCCGGCCCGTCCACTCGTCGGCCGGGGGCTGCGACGGCGCGGGCTGCGGAGCCGGCGGCGCGAACGGCGAGGGCGTCTCGGCGAAGGGCGAGCGCGGCTCTTCGGTCGTGAACGAGGGCGCGGGGAAGGGCGAGGGCGGCGGCGCGGAGAAGGGAGACGGCGCGGCGTCCGATTCGGCGCGCGCCGGCTCGGGCTCGCGCGCGAACTCAGGCCGCGGCGCGGGCTGCTCTTCGAACGCGGGGCGCTCGTCGCGCGGCTCCTCCGCGGCGGCCGGCTGCGGCGCGGGCGCTTCTTGCGGCGCGGACGCTTGCGGCGTAGACGCGGCCGACGACTCGGGCGCGCCCGCCGGGGTGCGCTTGAGCGCGAGCAGCTCGACGGCCATGCCCGTGACGCGGACGAGCGTTTCGAGTGCTTCGAGGTTGATGGCGTCGGCGTCCTGTCCGGCCGAGTCGGCGTAGAGCACGGCGACGGCCTTGTCGCGCGCGACGAGCGGGATGGAGACGATGCGCTGCGGCTGCTCCTCGCCGAAGTGTCCGTAGACCGTGTTGTCGTCGGCGTGCGTGCCGGGCGCGCCGCTCCACGTCCGGCGCGTGCGCGCCACCTCGCCCAACAGCGTCTCGGAAGAGACCGCGAGACTTATCTCGCGCACCGAGTCGTCGCCGACCGTGCCTTCGAGCCCGCGCGCGCGCCAGCCCGTGATGCGGTCGTTCTTGACGACGAAGAAGGCGACGCGCGGGGCGAAGCTCGCCGCGCGGTTGACGAGCGCCGTCAGTACGTCCGACTGCGTGCGCCGCTCGTTGATGTCGTCGATGGCGGCTTTGATGAGCGCCACGTCGGACGAGGCGCGGGCGCGCTGCGAGCCGGCCGCCGCCTCCTCGATGCCCTGATTGCGCGCGTTGCGCAGGTGGTCGGCCAGAGCGACCGTCAGCGCCGACTCGCCGCCCGCCACCGGCGGCTCGCCGCCCGAGAGGCGCGCCAGCGCGGCGTCGAGCTGTCCGCGCAGCCGCTCGATCTCTTCGCGCGCGGCCCCGAGCCGACGCTCGACGTAGCCGTCAATCTCGGCGCGCAGGCTCTGTTCAAGGTCTACGGTAGGCAACTTTTGAGTTCTCCTTTTGGGGCTAAGGGTGTGCTTCCGACCGGGGTGACGCGCCGGGGCGTCTTGCGCCCGCGGCCGGGAGGGGAACGTGGCCGCCGCGCTCGCCCGACCGACCGCGCCGCCGCCCGAAACTTTGGGCGCGCAGGGTCGGGGGTCGTTTTCGATTATGAATTCCGCCGCCGAAAGGTGTCAAGCAACTTGTCATTCCGGGTTTTTCAGTTTACAACCTTTGGCTTTATGATTGTCGCTCCGCCGCCGCAGCAGCGCGCGCGCCGCCGAAGACGCGCCACGACATTCGACCGAGATGCCCGCAGAGATACTCATCGCCGACGACTACGACGACAACCGCGAGCTTCTGCGCCTGATGCTCCTGCCGGAAGGCTACCGCGTGCGCGAGGCGCGCGACGGCCGCGAATGCGTCGCGCAGGCGCTCGCCTCGCCGCCCGACCTCCTGCTCGTCGACCTCTCGATGCCCGTCCTCGACGGGTGGGGCGTCCTCGAAGCCCTGCGCAACGACGAGCGGACGCGGGCCCTGCCACTCGTCGCCGTCACGGCCTTCGCCTCCGAGCAGGATCGCCAGCGCGCTCTCGCCGCAGGCTTCGACGCCTACCTCTCGAAGCCCTACCGCACCAGAGACCTCCTCGACCTCGTCAAGCATCTGCTCGACGGCCGCGACGGCGGCCGTCGCCCGGAAGGTGAGCGATGAAGGACAAAGATGAGCGCGGCTCCCGAGAGGAGTCGGACGCGCGTGACGTGCCCGAGGCCGGCCCTGTGCTCGTCGCCTTCGAGAAGCTCTTCGGCGGCGGTCGCGGCGTGCGCCGCACCTCGCGCACGCGCCTGCGCTACGTCGAGCTCGAAGGCGGCGCGGTGCTCATGGAGCAGAACCCGCAGAAGCGCAGCGAGTGGGCCGAGATGGCGCGCGCGGGCCGGCGCGTCGCGTGGGTCATGCGCGACGGGCATTATCTCGCGCGCGTCGTCGACGGCGAGTTCGTCGCGCTCGACTGACGCGCCCGACCGACTCGACTCGACACGACTGAGCGCGCCGGCGCGACGCTCCCTGCCGTCATTCTCCGCCCTTCACAGGCCGTTCAGATTTTTCTTGCACGCCGGGCGCGTCTGTTGTAGAGTGCCGCCCACTCCCTTGACAGTCAGTGGAAGGTTTCCGGAGTAGCAGTCGACGCGGCCGCCCTCGGCGCGCGTCAGGTTTTCGGCGAAGTACATGCCCCGGCGCGGGCCGCTCTCAACGGCCCGGCAACGATTTCGACAGGTTAAAGGTTTTTCGCGTGCCTCATGGCGGTAGCCCGGCGTGAGTCGCGCCCGGCCGCCATCCTCACGGGGCTCGGGCCGACACCCAAAGCGCGCCGTCGCCACCGCACGAAGCGGGGAGTAAGCCCACTCGAACGACTCCCCACACCCTTTTTCTCACCAAACCTTTCTGGAGGGCCTATGAAAAAGTATTTCGCGCTCGTTGCGGCCGTCGCGCTCTGCGTCGTCGCGTTGTTAGCTTCCCCCACCTTGAACGCGAGCCGCGCTCAGGGTAAGCAGGACTGGAAAGTCGCTTCGGGCAAGTTCATCACCAAAGGCGAAAGAAGAATCCCGAACCAGTACATCGTCGTCCTCGAAGACTGGGCGGCCGGGCCGCGCGGGCAGTTCTCGCAGGCCGGGCAGGCGGCCGAGCAGTTGACGCTCGCCTTCGGCGGCCGCGTCCGCCACGTCTACAAGAACGCGCTCAGCGGCTACTCCGCCGAGATGTCTGAAACGGCCGCGCGCGCCCTCTCCGAAGACCCGCGCGTCAAGTTCGTCGAGGAAGACTCCCTGATGTTCGCCGACGCGACGCAGAGCAACCCGCCGTGGGGCCTCGACCGCATCGACCAGCGCAACCGCCCGCTCTCCGGCACCTACACCTACAACTGGACGGGCGCGGGCGTCCACGCCTACGTCATCGACACCGGCATCCGCCGCACGCACACGCAGTTCGGCGGCCGCGCCAACGGCAACGGCTACACCGCCATCAACGACGGACAAGGCACGAACGACTGCAACGGCCACGGCACGCACGTCGCCGGCACCATCGGCGGCTCGACCTACGGCGTCGCCAAGAGCGTCCAACTCCACGCCGTGCGCGTCCTCGGCTGCAACGGCTCGGGCTCGACCTCGGGCGTCATCGCGGGCGTCGACTGGGTGCGGCTCAACCGCGTCAACCCGGCGGTCGCCAACATGAGCCTCGGCGGCGGCGCCTCCTCGGCGCTCGACACGGCCGTCAACAACCTCCACAACTCGGGCGTCCCCATCATCGTCGCCGCCGGCAACAGCAACGCCAACGCCTGCAACTACTCGCCGGCCCGCGCGACCAACGCCATCACGGTCGGCTCGACGACCTCCACCGACGCGCGCTCGTCGTTCTCCAACTACGGGACGTGCCTCGACATCTTCGCCCCGGGCTCGTCGATTCTGTCCGCTTGGTACACGTCGGACACGGCGTCGAACACCATCTCGGGCACGTCGATGGCCTCGCCGCACGTCGCGGGCGTCGCCGCGCTCTACCGGCAGGCCAACCCTTCGGCCTCGGCCTCGACCGTGCGTAACGCCATCGTCAACGGCGCGACGACGGGCGTCGTCACGAGCCCCGGCACGGGCTCGCCCAACCGCCTCCTCTACTCGCTCCTGACGACGGGCGGCGGTGGCGGCGGCGGCGGCGTGCCGACGGCCTGCACGGGCGGCACGCAGTCCTCGGGCTCGCTCTCGGGCGCGGGCGACTA
>DASQDT010000162.1:0-27012 GCA_035634035.1 Pyrinomonadaceae bacterium
GAGGCCCGACGAGGGGGCCGACTCGGCCGCGGCCGACCTCGCGTCGGTCTTCAACTACCCGTCGCTCGGACAGCTCTTCGACTCCACGGACACGCGCGCCCTCGAAGAGATGCGCGCGCGCCTTCAGCGCACGAGTCAGGACTTGGAGCGCGTCGTCCGTCAGGGGCCGAAGGAGGACGCCGAGCGCGCGGGCCGCGCGGCGCGCGCCGTCTCGGTGACGCTCGATTTTCTGAACGAGCTCGACAAGATGCGCCGCGAGGGCGGCGCGAAGTAGAGCCCCCGCGAGCGAGGTCGGCCCGCCCGCGCGCGGCCGTCTATCCCCCTAAAAAAAATCGCGGCCGGGAGGAAACTTTTCCCCCGAACGGCCGATAACTCAGTCGAAAGCGGACATCCTCTTCCCGCCCCGACCGGGCGGATGGCCCCCGCGGCGAGAGGTTTTGAAAGCGGCTATCCTGTTTCTTTTCAGGGAGTTGGGAGGGTAACGAATATGCCAAACGACGCGATGATCAACCGCGTGCAGATCGAGCAGCCGGTCGTCACCGTGCCTTCGGCGCTGCCGCCGGAGCAGCCGAAGCAGCCGGGCAAATTTTCCAGAATCTTCGGCGGCATCTTGGGCGGCGCGCTCAATCTGGTCGCGCCGGGCGCGGGCACGCTCATCGGCGGCTTCATCAACCGCGGCGGGTCGAGTCTCGACTCGATGAACATGCACGCGATGCTCCAGCAGCAGCAGATGCACTCGATGCAGATGCTCGCCATCCAGAACCGCGTGCAGACGCAGACGCAGGAGTTCACGACCGTCTCGAACCTCCTGAAGGCGCGCCACGACGGCGAGATGTCGGCCGTCCACAACTTCAAGTCGTAAGGCACGCGAACGCTGACTTAAAAGCGCCGCGCGCGCGCCGACCGGGTGTGCGCGCGGCCGGGGGATGACGAGAGAGGTGCTGACGCGGCTCAGTCAGGTTCGTCCGTCCGACGCGGAGTTGCGCGTGATGATGGAGGCCGGCTTCGTCCTGCGCGAGGCCGGGAAGTTCGACGCCGCGGAGACGGTCTTCCGCGGCGTGACCGAGTTGATACCCGACTCAGACGTGCCGCGCGTCGCTCTGGGGACGGTCGAGTTGCAGCGCGGGCGCTTCGCCGAGGCGCACGCCGCGTGCGAGGAGGCCGTCCGGCTCCGGCCCGAGAGCCTCTACGCGCGGGTGCACCGCGCCGAGGCCCTGCTCTTCCTGCGGCGGCGCGAGGAGGCCGAGGCGGAACTCCGCGAAATCATTTCCTCAGACCCCGACTCGCCGCACAGCCGCACGGCCAACGCCCTGCTCGAAGCCGCCGACCTCATCTGCGCGCAGGCCGCCGAAGAGGGCGCAACCGCCGGCAGCCCCGCCGCGGGAGTTTGAGAGACGGCGACGAAGTCGTCGAGAGATTTTCCGCCGCAGCTTCGCAAGTTTTTTCCGCCCGGCAACGCGCGAGCGTTCCGCCCCGAAGGAGACTCGTCAGGTGAAGGTCAACCGCCCCGGATCACCACTTTCGAGCGGAGCCGAGCCGCTTGAGCCGCTCGACCCGAAGGAGCTGCAATCGGCCGTCCGGAGCGAGCGCTTCGCGGCCGCGCTCTCGAACCTCGAAGCGCAGGCGGGCGCGGGCGGTGCGGAAGGCGCGTCGAACCCGACGCGCGCGGCGCTCGAAGAGATAGCGCGCGGCTCGGACTTGCAGACGGGCGAGGGCGCGTCGCAGGCCGTCCGCGAGTCGGCCCGCTTCATGATTCGCGCGCGCCTGCACGAACGCTTCCGGCAGACGGAGCAGGGCGAGGGGCTCGTCGAGAAGTTGAGCGACTTCGTCGCGCAAGACCCGCTGCTCAACGCCAAGCTCCTCGGCATCCTCCAGCGGCTCAAGGCCGCGTGAAGATTCTCTAGCCATGTCGCAGGGCGGCGAGAAGACCGAGCAACCGACCGAGAAACGCCTGCGCGACGCGCGGCGCAAAGGTCAGGTCGCGCGGAGTCACGACCTCTCGTCCGCCGTCCTCCTCCTCGCGACGGTCGCCGTCCTCTGGATCGCGAGCGGCTACATGGGCGGGTGGCTCTCGTCGGCGATGACCGAGCAGCTTGAGTTCGCCGGCTCGTTCAAGGGCGAGCTCAATGAGGAGGTCGCGCTCGGCGCGCTCGCCTCGGGGACGAAGGCGCTGGCGCTGGCGCTCGCGCCTCTCTTCGGCATCCTCGTCGTCGTCGCCGTCCTCGTCAACTACTTCCAAGTCGGCCCGATCTTCTCCTTCGAGCCGGTCAAGCCGAACGCCAACAAGCTCAACCCGGCCGAAGGCTTCAAGCAGAAATTCCTCAAGGGCCGACCCTACGTCGAGCTCGGCAAGACCGTCGTCAAGCTCGTCATCGCGTGCCTCGTCGTCGGGCTCGCGCTGTGGGGCGCGCGCGGCGACATCGTGAGACTCACGCGCCAGCCGACCGACGTGGCCGCCGCCTACACGGCGTCTCTCATCTTCAGCATCGGCATCAAGATCGGGTTGGTCTTTCTCGTCCTCGGCGCGGGCGACTACTTCCTGCAAAGGTTCCTCCACCGCAAAGAGCTGATGATGACCAAGCACGAGGTGAAGGAGGAGTACAAGGAGACGGAAGGGAATCCGATGCACAAGAGTCTGCGGCGGCAGATGCACCGCGAGATTCTGATGCAGAGCGTGATGGAGGCCGTCAGGCGCGCGAGCGTCGTCGTCGTCAACCCGACGCACTTGGCCGTCGCGCTGCGCTACGAGCGCGGCCAGATGAGCGCGCCCGTCGTCGTCGCGAAGGGCGCGGAGCTGATGGCGGCCAAGATGCGCGAGCTGGCCGCGGAGTCGGGCGTGCCCGTGACGCGCGACGTGCCGCTCGCGCGCGCACTCTACGAGTTGGAGATAGACGAGGAAGTGCCCGAGGAGTTGTACGAGGCGGTGGCGGTCGTCCTGCGTTGGGTCTACGAGCTTGCGGAGGAGCGCGGGGAGGTGAGGTCGAATGCCTGACGTGACGGGCGTCGGCGGCGGCCAAATCCCGCCGCAGAATCAGAATCAGGTGACCGACCGCGGCGGCCAAGTCGTGCCCGTCAATCAGGCGAACGCGCAGGTGGACGGCCTGCCCGCGCCCGCCGGACAGCCGGGCGCGTTGGGGCAGCCGACGGGACTGCCTGCGCCGCCGCTCGCGCCGGGCCAGAGCGTCCTGCCGGACGTGCTCGCGGGCCGCGACCCCTCGCAGCTCGTCGCGGCCGAGCAGATGCGCGCGCGCGGCGGGGCGTCGGCCGTCGAGTCGCTGCTCGGGCTCAACCTTCAGCCGACGACGGCCGGCGCTCTGGCCGCGCCGCCGGGCAACAGTGAAGCGTTGCGCCACATGACGCCGACGATGCGCCGGACGCTGATGCGCAACCTCCCCGACCAGCAGCGCGGCTCGATGCGCCGGCTCGCGCGGATGCTCGCGCGCGAGCGCGACGGCGAGGAAGAGGGCGACGGCGAGCGCCGGCGCGACGACGGGCGCGAGGAGGCGCGGCCGAGCTTCGTCGAGGACGCTCTGGGCGCCCCGGCCGCGGCGGCGCTCGCGCCGCTCGACGAGGCGCAGGCCGAGCGCGCGCGGCACGAGCTCGGCGACGCCGCGCAGATGCTCGACCTCCTCGAAGAGCTCCTCGCCATGCAGGACTACGCCGTAAGCCAGATGGGCACGTTCGCGCAAGGGTGAAAGGAAGAAGTCAGGAGTCAGGAGTCAGGAGTTAAAATAACGGGGGCGGCGCGTCTCATTCGAACGCGCCGCCCCCGAAACTTTTTTCTACGGGCTTCCGGCTTCTGACTCCTGACTACTGTTCTTGAATCACCCCGCGCTCGCGCAGGAGGTCGCGCAGGTGCGCGATGGCGCGCGAGTGGAGGCGCGAGACCCAAGACTTCGTGACGCCGAGGCGCGCGGCCAGCTCCGTCGTCGAGACGTGTTTGAAGTAGAGAGAGTCGAGCAGCTGCTGCTCGTCCTCGGAGAGTTCCCGCACGACGCCGAGGACGATGCGCACCAGCTCGCGCTCCTCGATCTTCTCCATCGAGAGCGCGTGCGGGTCGGCCACCTCGGGCACGGCGTCGCTGCCGAGCGAGAGCAGGTAGACGGGGATGAGGGCGTCGATGAGCGTCTGCGCCGTGGCGATCTCGTCGTCGACCGAAGACCCCAAGCCGGCGTCCGCCGTCGAGTCGTCGGCCGCCGATTGCAGGTAGTCGTTGGCGTTGGCTATCCAGCGGACGCGCGTCGTCGTCGAGCGCGTGTAGTAGCCCATCTCGCGCAGCCCGTCGTGAATCGCGCCCTTGATGCGGTAGTGCGCGAAGGTGGGGAAGCCGACGCCGCGCAGCGGGTCGTAGCGCTCGGCCGCCTCGACCAACCCTATCTCGCCGTAGGCGACGAGGTCGCCGAGCTCGACGGGGAAGGGCAGCGTCTGCATGACGCGGACGGCGAGCGCGCGCACGTAGGAGCGGTGCTGCTCGATGAGCGCGTCGCGGTCGGCCGCGGGCGTCTGCACTTGGGGCTGCTCGCGCATCTATCTCTGAAGAGACCTGCGCGGCGAAACTCGAAAGTCCCGTCTCACGACCGCGCGGAAGTTGATAAAGGGGGCGTCGGGGCTGACGGCGATTATATCGCAACTGCCCCGGCCGCGCGTCTTAAAAGTATGTTTCACCGCGGCGCGCGACGACGAGGCCGATGACTTCGGGCGCGGGTTTGCGGTAAACTGCCGTCCAAACGAAGCCCCTACAAAAGTCGCCTCCCGCGGGCGGCGCGCGGAGAGAGTTTGGAGGAGACCCGATATGCCCCGGCGCGAACTCTACGGCCGTAGTCGAAGGAGGCGCGCCCTGCCTCTGCGCCGCGCCGCGCTCGCGCTCACACTCGCGGCGCTCGCCCTCGGTTCGGCCGCGTGCGGGCGCAGGGCCATCACGAGCGTGCCGACCGAGCCGGACGCCATCGAGCTGCTCGACGTTCTGGGCCAAGCCGGGCTCGAAGCCGAGAAGCGCGAGACGGGCGAGGGCGAGACGAAGCGTTGGGAGATCGTCGTCAACGAGGGCTTCTTCGGCGGCGGCGAGGCGGCGCTCGCCGTCCAAGTCCTGCGCGACCACGGGCTGCCGCGCCCGGAGGAGCCGACGGGCGAGGACGGCGGCCTCATCCCCTCCGACCGCGCCGAAAAGCTCCGCGAGCAGAGGCGCGTGCGCACCGACATCGAACGACAACTGCGCGCGCTGCCCGGCGTCACGCTCGCCATCGTCACCGTCGTCCTCCCGCAAGACCCTTCGCTTGAGTTGAACCCGTACCCGGCCACCGCCTCGGTCGTCATCAACTACCGCGACCAGAAGCCCTCTTTCACCGAACAGCAGATACAGAACCTCGTCGCGGGCGGCGTGCCGAACCTAAAGCCCGAGAACGTGCGCGTGACCGTCTCGCCGCAGACCTTGCGGCCCGTCCCGCAGCGCGAGCTTAACACGCGCCGTCGCAACAACATCCTGACGGCCGTCGGCGTCGGGCTCGTCACCTTGCTCGGCTTCCTCTCCGTCGTCCTGCTTTTGCAGACGCGCCGCCAGCGCGCGAAACTCGCCGAGCTGCGCGAGGCCGGAGACGCCGACGCGGCCGACCCGGAGGCGGACGCCGACGGGGGCGGCGACGAGGGCGCGGCGACGGGCGCGGGCGTCAAACAGTTGCCCGACACGACGGCGGCCGGCGGCGCGTCCGCGCGCTGACCGTGGGGCGCGGCGCAGGGACGCGCGGCCCGCGCGCCTCTCATCCTCTAAAGCCCGATGAACGCGAACACCGAATCCGAACGCGTCGATATGCTGCTCGCGCTCGCCGTGGCCTTCGGCGGCGACGGCGGGGAGGCGCGCGACGCGGAGGGCGTCGAGGCGGGCGCTCTGTCGGCGCTCGCGCCGTCGGTGCGTCAGGCGGTCGAGCGCCGCGCCGAGTGGTACGCGCGCCTGACGCGGCAGAAGCAGCTCGACTGGCTCGCCCACATGCTCGGCCGCGCGCGTTCGTCCGCGCGCCTCCCGCGTCTGGACGAGCACGTCCACCCGTCGCACGTCGTCGAGGCGCTCGCCGCAGAGCCGCCGCGCGTGCGCGAGCTCGTCGTGCGCCACTTGCCGCCCGCGCTCGCCTCTTCCGTCGCCGCCGAGTTGGGCGTCGCGCTCGACTCGGCGGACGAGCTGCCCGCGCGCGCTTCACGCCCCGACGCGGCGTCCGGCCCCTCGCCCGAAATCGTCGCCGTCGTCGGACGCGAGTTCCTCGCGCGCTTCGTCGCGCTCGACGAGCTTGAGCGCGCGACGCCGGTCGAGGTCTTGACGGGCGCGGAGCTGGCGCGTCTGGTGCGACTGCTCGGCGTGCGCGAGACGGCGCGCGCCTGCCGCGGCATCGACCGCGTCGAGGCCGTCGCCTCTTTCCTGCGCCGCTTCGCGGCCGAGGACGCGCGCGCCGTCGCCGCGCACATCGCGTCCCTGACGGAGGTCGAGCCCGAGCGCGTCCGCTTCGCCGAGCGCGTCGTGCGCGAGGCGATGCTGGCCGAGCGCGAGCCGGCCGCGTTTCTCGACCGCGTGGGCCTGCGTCTGCTCGCCCTCGCGCTCTGCTGCGGCGACGAAGGCACCAACGCGCGCCTCCGCTACACGGCGCAGAAGCTCCCCGTCGAGGCCGCGCGCTGGCTTGAAGAGTCGGCCCGCACGGACTCGCGCGTTGACGGCGCGTCGGGGGAAGAAGCGACGGCGGTCGCGCCCGAAGTCGTCGCGGCCGTCGCGCGCGAGGCCGAGGTGGTCGCGGGAGGTCTGCACGGCGGCCGCCGCGGGAGGACGGCGAGCGGCGCGCGTCGGAAGTAGAACCAGCCGGCCGGAGGAATGTAGAGCGTGTCCGAGAACGGGAACGTCATCAAGAAGTCGGCGCTGGCGAAAGAGGCGGCGTCCGCGGAGACGCGCGTCGTCGTCAAGCGCCCCGTCGTCGAGGCGCGCGCCGAGGCCCGCCGCCTCTTGGCCGAGGCCGAAGCGGAGGCGCGCGAGCTACGCGAGACGGCCGAGCGCGTCGCGCGCGAGCTGCGCGAGGCCGCGTACGAGGAGGGGCGCGAGGCGGCGCTCTTGGAGTTCAACCAGCTACTCCTCGACGCGCGCGAGCGGCGCGACTCGGCTTTCCAGACGGCCGAGCGCGACCTGCTCCGTCTCGCCGTCAAGCTCGCCGAGAAGATCATCGGCCGCGAGGTCGAGCGCGACTCGGGCGCGCTCGCCGACATCGTCTCGACCGCCCTGCGCCACGCGCGCCAGAGCGAGTCGCTCACCGTGCGGGTCAACCCGTCGGATATGCCGACCGTCGAGGCTCATCGCGCGCGCCTCGACCCGGCGGGCCGCGCCCGCTTCGTCGACCTCGTCCCCGACCCGCGCGTGCGCCCCGGCGGCTGCGTCATCGAGAGCGAGTCCGGCACGGTCGACGCCCAGCTCGACACGCAGCTCCGCGTCCTCGAACGCGCGCTGCTTTCTCGCGCGCCCGGCGAAGATTGAAGGAAACTTTAGCCCCCGCCTGCCGATAATCTGAGTGGCCCGCAAAGTTAAATCCCCCGCTAAAAAAGGGCGCGCGCCCGAAACCTGCGGCCGGCGGGCGAGGGGCGCGAGGGAGCGAGGGTTTTAAGGCATGGGCGGCACATCACGCATCAACCCGGCGGCGAACACGGACACGAATCCCGGCGAGGCCGAGCGGCGCCACACCGTCCGCCGCGGCGAGACGCTCTCGACAATCGCGGCGCGCTACGGCGTCACGGTCGCCGCCATCATGGGCGCCAACCCGCGCATCACAGACCCCGACCGCATCCGCGCCGGCCAATCAATCGTCATCCCCGAGCGCGCCGCGGGCGCGACGACCGAGCAGCCGACGACTTACACCGTCCGACCCGGCGACACGCTCTCCGAGATCGCCGCGCGCCACGGGCTCGACCTCGCGCGTCTGCGCCGCGCCAACCTCCAGCTGCCGAACCCCGACCGCATCTACCCCGGCCAGCGCATCAACCTCTCCGCGCCCGCGCAGACCGTCCACACCGTCCGCCGCGGCGAGACTCTTTCAGAGATCGCCGCGCGCTACGGCGTCAGCGTCGGCGGCATCATGCGCGCCAACCGCGGCAGCATCAACAGCGCGAACCTCATCTACCCCGGCCAGCGCCTCCGCATCCCCGCGCGCGAGCAGGACGCGCCGACGGGCAGCGACACGCGCCCCAACGCGCCGACGACGCCGACCGCCCCGACCACCGACGCGCGCACCGACGAGACGACCGACACGCGCCCGGCCGAGCGCGGGCAGAACGGCTTCGCGCGCCTCGACCTCGACGAGTTCCTGCGCGTCCGGAGCGGCTCCGACGCGATGGCCGCCATCATCATCGGCAACGCCGAGGGCACGCGCACGCCCGACGGGGGCTTCCGCCGCGCCTACTACGGCCACTCCGACCCCGGCAACGCGCGCAACAACATGGGCTCGTTCTCCTACCAGAACTCGCGCGTCGGCACGCCGCAGGAGGCCGACCGTCTGCAACTGACGGCCCTGCGCACCAACATCGACGAGTACCGCCGCGCCGCGACCGCCGCCGGACTCGACCCGAACGACGCGCTGCTGGCCTCCGCCTACTTCGACGCCGTCAACCAGTCGCCCCGCGCGGCCCGACTCTTCCTCGACAACCTCGACTACCTCCGCCGGAACGGCATCACGCAGGCGACGGTGACGGAGCTGCGCGTGCGCGGCTACGTCAACCCGGAGACGGGCGAGCGCTGGCGCGACTCGCGCGGCGACCCCGTCGGCGGCGGCTTCGCCAACATCGCCAACCGCGCCGTGCGGCGGCAGGGGCGCGCGGCGACCGAGGCCGAGATCGTGGCCGTCGTCCGCGCCGACCAAGCCCGGCGCGTGCGCGACATGGTCGCGGCCATGCGCGAGCAGGGCCTCGTCGAAAACGCACAGACGAACCAGACGCCGCAGGTCGATAACCGGCGCGTTGACGAGCCGCGCCACTACGACGTGCGCGCCGGCGTCATCCTCTCCGAACGCGCGAGGGAAGTCCTCGACAGCATCGGCGACGAGTACTTCCGCCAAACGGGCCGCGAGTTCACCGTCACGAGCGGCACGCGCACGCCGCGCGCGCAGGCCCGCGCCATGTACAACAAGCTCGCGCAGGGCGACGACCTGAGCGAGTACACGAACCGCGCCGCGGCCAACGAAGTCCGCGCCGCCTACGACGAGTCGCGCCGCGCGAATCGCTCGGCCGACCAGACCATCGCCGCGATGGAGCGCGTCGTCGCGGCTCAGGTCGAGCGCGGCACCTTCATCTCGCGTCACCTGCGCGGCAACGGCGCGGACATCAGCCTGCGCGGCCTCGACCAGCGCGCCTTCCGCGCGGCCGTCGCCGCCTCCGGCACGGGCGCGAGTCTTCTCTACGAGGGCGTGCCGCCGCACTTCCACCTTCAGTGGTGAAGGCCCGCGGCGCTCTCCCCGGCTCACGCCGTCGGTCTCAACCAGCGCACGCCGCGCTTCGAGACTGACGGCGTCGCTTTTTGCGCGTATAATGCCGGCAAACGACTAGAGGAGAAGCGCGGGCGTGTCGAAGAAACTGACGGCGGCGACGTTCCTACTCATCGCTTCGTTCTTAACCGCGGCGTGCGGGACGGACGCCGCCGGCGACTCGCCCGTGACGACCACGCCCGCCGCGTCGCCCGCCGCGACGGCCGCGCCGGCGAACGACGCGCGCCCCGACGCCACTCAGCAAGGCTCTCAAGAACAACGCAAGCCCGACCCGCCGCAGAGGGCCGACCGGATGCGCTGCTCGCCCGAGCGCCTGCGCCGCGGCGACACGCTGACCATCGAACTCCCCGCGCCGCACGGCGGCCACCTCGCCGTCGTCAACCCGCGCAAAAAATTCTTCTTCCTGACCTCCGAAGAGACCGGCGCGCGCGGCCCCGACCGCAAGGCCGGCGCGGAACCTCTGTGGGGCGTCGACGAGTTCGCGAAGATGAGTCGCCTCGTGCTCGACACGTCGCGCGCGAAGGCCGTCGATTGGTCGCGCGAGTGGCCCGGCGGCGAGGGCAGGGCCGAGCCCATTTTCAGTCAGGCCGGCGCTTACGAAATCCTCGTCGGCGCGGAGAGCATCGACCAAGAGGGCGCGCCCTACGACTTCAAGTGCCGCGTCCAATACGAGGCCGAGCCGCGATGACCAGACGCGCGACACTTCTTCTGCCCGCGCTCCTTCTGCTCGCCGCCTGCGCCGCGTCGGCGCGCGCGCAAGACCCGCCGGCCAACACGGTCGAGCACGAGTTCCCCAACGGCTCGCGGGTCGTGCTCGCGTACGACGCCGGCCGCCTGCGATTCTTCAACTACTACGGCTCGGCGGGCGCGGGCGAGAGTATGCACGAGTGCGAGATGGAGTTCGTGCGCGGCGACAACTCGTCGACGTGGGAGGACGGGGGCGCGGCGACGACCGTCCGCAGCGGCGAGGGGCGACGCGCCGTGGCCGTCACCGTCAGGCGCGCGCGCGGCAGATACACAATAACGTTCGCCGGCTCGCGCAAGGGCAGCTTCTGCGGCGCGGGCGTCTCGCTCCCCCGGCGCATCACGCTCACGCGCCGCCGCGGCGGAGACTACGCGGGGCGGATTCTGATGTGAGCGTCCGCCGCGACTCTCATCTTCGGACAGCACGCTTGTCATGCTCGACCTGAACGCATACGTGGACGCCGTCGATTGGCTCTCGCCGGTCGAGGTGCGGGGGCGCGTCACAGAACTCGTCGGCCTGCTCATCCGCGCGGCCGTCCCCGGCGCGCGCGTCGGCGAGCTGTGTCTGATTCGCTCGCCGCACAGGGCGCGCCCCCTTCGCGCCGAGGTCGTCGGCTTCCGCGGGAGCGAAGTCATCCTGATGCCGCTCGGCGATATGCAGGACGTGGCGATGGGCGCGGAGGTCGTCTCGACGGGCTCGTCCCTGAAGGTGAAAGTCGGAGACAAGCTCTTGGGGCGCGTGCTCGACGGGCTGGGCGAGCCGGCCGACGGCCGGGGCGAGATCGAGGACGCGCAGGAGCGCACCATCGAGGCCCGCCCGCCCGACCCGATGCGGCGTCGCCGCGTGACGCGCCCGCTGATGACGGGCGTGCGCGCCATCGACGGCACGCTCACCGTCGGCGAGGGCCAGCGCGTCGGCATCTACGCGGCGGCCGGCGTCGGCAAGTCGACGCTCTTGGGGATGCTCGCGCGCAACACGGAGGCCGAGGTCAACGTCATCGCGCTCGTCGGCGAGCGCGGGCGCGAGGTCAGGGACTTCGTCGAGCACGACTTGGGCGAGGAGGGCTTGCGCCGCTCGGTCGTCGTCGCCGCCACCTCGAACGAGCCCTCGCTCGTCCGCATGAAGGCGGCCTACGTGGCGACGGCCATCGCCGAGCACTTCCGCGATCAGGGCAAGCGCGTGCTCCTGATGATGGACTCGGTGACGCGCTTCGCGCGCGCGCTGCGCGAGGTCGGACTCGCGGCCGGCGAGCCGCCGGCGCGCGCCGGCTTCCCGCCGTCGGTCTTCGCCGAGCTGCCGAAGCTGCTCGAACGGACGGGCAACTCCGAGCGCGGTTCGATAACGGCCTTCTACACCGTGCTCGTCGAGGGCGACGACATGACCGAGCCCGTCGCCGACGAGACGCGCTCCATCCTCGACGGCCACGTCGTGCTGTCGCGCGCGCTCGCCGCCGCGGGCCACTACCCGGCGATTGACGTCAACCAGTCGGTCTCGCGCGTGATGACCTCGGTCGCGCCGGGCGCGCACGTCGAGGCGGCGCGCCGCCTGCGCGAGGTGCTCGCCACCTACGAGTCGCAGAAAGACCTCATCCTCATCGGCGCCTACAAGAAGGGCTCCGACCAGCGCACAGACTACGCGCTCTCGAAGCTCGACGCCGTCAACTCATTCCTCCGGCAGGGCACGCACGAGCGCACCCCGCCCGGCGTCGCCGTCCAGCAACTGCAAAGAATGTTCTAGCGCGAGCCTTTGTTCCGCTCGTTGAGGTGGGCCGTGATTTCGAGTATGCGGCGGTCGGCCTCGGGCGTGTCGAAGGCGAAGGGGTCGGGGTAGGCCGTGATGGCGAAGCTCCCGTCCTCGCGCTCCTCGACGCGGTGCGCGGGGACGCGGCGCAAGTCCTCCGCGTCGAAGAAGCCCGCGTAGGCGCGCGGGGCGATCAGCGTGTGCCACGCGACGTGCGAGCCGAAGCAGGCGGGCAGGAATTTTATCCCGCGGTTGAGGAAGAACTCGCTCGGCCGCTGGTCGGCCGTCGCCGAGGCGCGCGTGAAGTTCGGGAGCGCGGTCTGCCAGCGCGCGAGGTAGGAGACGACGCGCGCGAGCCCGTCGGGCTCGGAGACGTGCGCGGGGTTGAGGCGGAAGGCGACGCCGTTGGCGGTCGGGTGGCGCGCGAGCGAGCCCTGAAAGTAGGCGGGCTCTTGGCCGCGCGCCTCGACGCCGGCGCGCGGGTCGTCGGCCAAGTAGTCGAGGAGCTTCGCGCGGTCGTAGGGCTCCCACGCCAGAGTCTGCTCGAAGAACATCTCGCCGAAGCGGCCGAAGGGGTTGTCTTCAAAGAGGGAAAGAACCTGCGGGGCCGGGCTCGGGGAAGCCGACTCCCACGGGTTCTTCTCTTCCTGCGCGAAGAGCATCAGAAGCATCGTCTCTTGTCACCCGTCCGCGGCGCGGACTTTAGTTCGGCAGGTGCGGCCCGACCTTCTGCGTCAGGTTGCGGCCCTGATCGTCGAAGCCGACGAACCTGTAGATATTACCATCGTCGGCGAGGAAGTAGACGCCGAACCGCTGCGCGTCGCCCTGCAGCTCGCGCGTGATGCGGACGTAGGCGTTGCGCGCCGCCTCCTCGGCCGAGCCCGCGCCGTTCGGCAGGAACAGGTAGTCGTGGCCCGTGAGTCCGCCGTTGACGCCGCGCTGGCGGAGAAGGTTTTGGAGCGCCGTGTTGCCCTGGTCTTGGCTGGCGCGCACGAGGTCGTTGTAGTCGAGCAGTTGGTCGCGGTCGAAGTCGCCGCTCACGTAGCCGGTCTTGATGTCGAGCGTGCGGCGGCCGTTGACCAAGAGGTAGTCGGGCCGCCGGGTCGTGACGTCGGCGGCGCGCGCCGGGTCTGAGACGTAGAGGTCGCGCGGGAAGGCGGGCTCCCTAATCTGGTCGCCCTGCGCGAGGCGCGTCTGGTAGAAGTAGTTGCCGATGGAGCCGCTCGTGCCGCTGCGGTTCGTGCCTTCGAGCACCGAGAGCACGCGGCGCAGATCGGAAACGCTCTCGATGCTGCGGCCGAGGGCGGCGTTGATGTCGCGGCTCAGAGCGCCGCGCGCGGTGGCGAAGTCGGTCGCGCCCGTGAAGTTGTAGTTGGTGTTGAGAACGTCGTTGAGCGCCGTCTCGACGCGCGCCGGGAGGTTGCCGGCGCGCAAGGCGTCCAAGAGCGCGGGGTTGTACTGCGCGAGCACGGCCTCGTTGACCTCGCGCGCGGTCGTCATCAGCCCGAAGTTGTTGACGGCTTGGCCGAGCGGGCGCGGGACGCGGTCGGTGCTCGTCGGCACGCCGTTGCGCCAGACGTACTCCTCGAAGCTGCCGACGCGAAGCGTGGCCTGACGCGCCATGTAGTTGTCGTAAAGCTCGCGCAAACGGTCGGGGCCCTGCTCTTGGAGCGCGCGCTGGAGGCCGGGGCTGTTGCGCACTTGCGCTTCGAGGTCGGGCGCGAAGTTGGCGGCGCGCAGGAGGTTGTCGAGCTCGCCCGCGGGGACGCGTCGCCCTCCAAGTCCGCCCCCGACGACGACGATGCCGCCGTACATCATCGCGCTGTGGAGGACGGCCTGCGTCTGCGCCTGCTTCTGCTCGGCGGTGAGGTTCGGGTTCGCGTTGATGCGCGAGATTTGGTCGAGGTAGGCGGCGGCGATGATGACGCCGCCCGCGACGTTCGAGCCCTGATCGACGCCGGTCGTGATGGCGACGAAGCGTCCGAGGCGGTCGGCCTGACGGAGCGTGACGAGCGTGCCGTCGGCGAGAGTGGCGGTCGTCGCCCCGGCGCGCAGGAGGTTGCTGATGCCGGCGGCCGCGCCGCCCGCGGAGGCCACGCCGCCGGCGATGCTCAGGAGGTCGAGCGCGGTGTCTAAGCTCCACCACTCGAAGTTGCCGTAGCGCACGCGGTCGTAGATGCTCAGGCCGCCGGAGGCCGCGCCCGAGACGCCCGCGGCGGCGAACGCGCCGAGCGCGAAGGGCTGCCCGCCCGGAACGAAAAGCAGGCCGACGCCGACGACGGCCGCCGCGAGAGAGAACCAGCCGAGCCCGTTGGCCCACTCCTTAAAGCCGCTCTGCCCGTCGCTGTGTTGATTCCAGACCTCCTGCGGCCCGAAGCCCAGAGTCTCGGGGAAGCCCGCGGGCCTCTCGTAGGCCGGCGGGATGCGCGGCGGCGTGGCGGCGACCTGTCCGGCGGGCAGGTTGTTCGACGAGATGAACTCCGACCAAGCGTTGCGGATGGCCTCTTCGGGCGTCGCGCCGCTGCCGGCGTACTCGCGCGCGTCCGTCGGGTTCGTGATGTCGACGATTGACCAGCGGTTGTTGCCGAGCGGCTTGGCGTAGAGTTGGAGCGGGACGGGCTGCGCCGTCTCGGTCGGGATGAGGACGGCCTGCATGGGGATGGGGCGCGCGACCGCGCCGTCGTTCAACTTCGAAGGAACTTCCTCGCGCGTCTCGCGCAGTTGCCCTAAAAGTTCTTCGAGGTTGCTTATCTCGTCGGCGCTCCCGCCGCTCGCGCGCAGGGTGTTGATGCGCTGCTCGGTGGCGGTGATTTGCTGGTCGACTAGAGTCAGGTAGAGGTCAGGGTCGGAGGCCGTGCCGGGCATCCGCAGGAGCGCCGAGCGCGCGGCCGAGTCGGCCGACCGCACTAGCTGGTTGTAGGTGTAATACTGCGGCGGCTGGCCCTCGTACTGCACCTCGAAGACTATCGCGTGACGCCCCTCGGCGCTCGCGACGAAGTTTCCCTCGTAGGTCTCGCGCGCGCCCGACGTTTCGCCGACTCGGCCCGCGCGGACGGCGGCCGGGTCGTTGACGCTGAACACGCGCACCGTCGGCGGGCCGCTCGCGATGTAGTGGCCGGGGTCGAAGCGGTAGGTGATCTGCGTGCCGGGGACTATCTCGGTCGCGGGAGGGTCGATGATGATGCGCGGCTCGCGCCCCTCCTCGGTCAGAGGGTAGAGCTGCGTCTGGACGCGCTCGGGGCTTAGGACGCGGAGGGCGCGAAAGCGGTCGTAGGAGTCGCCCAACTCGTGCGTGATGTCGGAGACGAGGTCGCGGCCGCCGCGCCGCGCGCTGTAGCGCTCGGCGTAAATCTGCCGCAGCGTCGCGGCGTCGGTCGGGGAGAGCCCTTCGAGGTCGGCCGAGATTTCGGAGTAGGACGTGCCCTGCGCGAAGACGCCGAGGAAGCCGTCGTCCTGAAAGCGCTCGAAGATGTGCGCGGCGCGGCGCTCAAGCTCGGCGCGCGGAAGCGACGGCGGCACGGCCGAGGGGCGCGCGGCCGTCGGGAGCGGCGCGCGGCGGAAGATTGACTCGCGGACGAGCCCCTGCGTCCAGAGCAGAGACGCGCCGCGGCCGTCCTCTCGGCACACGTCGTTCGGCGACGCGCTCTGGTCGTCGAGGAGGTTGAGACGGTTGTCCCTCGACGGGTCGTAGTCGTTTCTTAGAAGGTCGGGAAGGATTCGGTCGACGCCCATGACGCTCTCCGTTCGGGTTATGATACCGGCCGCGTTCGTCTAAATTATCGGCGCGCGGCGGGAAAAGTTGAGTGGCACGCGGGTCGCTTCGAGCGTTTTCGCCGACCCGTCGCCGACTCGCTTCGGTACAGTTCGGGCGGCATTCAAGGAGTCCGGGCGGGGTTTTCGGCGCGTTTTATGTCAACGTCGGAGGCGGGCGCGAAAAGCGGGGCGCGGTATCGAATCCTTCTGGTCGAGGACGTGGCGGACGTGCGGGCGGTGGTGCGCGCCGTTCTGGAGTCCGAAGGCTACGAGGTCATCGAGGCCGGCGACGGCGTCTCGGCCGTCGAGGCGGCGCTTCGGGAGCGGCCGGACGCGATTCTGATGGACATGAGTTTGCCGCGTCTGGACGGCTACCGCGCGACGAAGCTGATTCGACAGGAGCCCGAGCTGCGGGGCGTGCCCGTCGTCGCCTGCACGGCGCTGAACCGTTGGGAGTGGCGCGGGAAGTCGATCGCGGCCGGCTGCGACGCCTTCGTCACCAAGCCGATTGATTTCGCGCAGCTCTCGTCCGTCCTCTCGCAACTGCTCGCGCGACGACGCGCCTCCTGACGACCTCTCAACCCGCCGGGCGCGCGCCCTTAATTTTTGACGAGACCCGCGACGACCCTGACCAGCTCGCCCATCTCCATCGGCTTGGCGACGTGCGTCTGGTAGCCTTCGCGCAGGACGCGCAGGCGGTCTTCGGCGCCGACGTAGGCCGTCAGCGCGACGGCGCTCACCGTCGCCCCGCCCGGAAGCTGTCTCACCTTCCGAATCAAATCATACCCGTCCTCGCCCGGCATCCTGATGTCGCCGATGAGAACGTCGGGGCGCTCGCGCGCGAAGAGTTCCAGAGCCTCGGCGACCGTCCGCGCCGTCTCCACCCGCGCGCCGCATTGGCAGAGCGCGAGTGAGACGAGCTCGCGCGTGTCCTCCTCGTCGTCGACGAGGAGGACGCGGACTCCCTTCAGCGTTTCGGATTGCGTGTTGCGGGGTGCGGACGGGTCGTCTTCCGGCGCGCCGCCTGTTTCTTCGACGCACGACCCTAAATCCGCATCGCGCAATTTCGCCAGAGGGAGCGAGACGGTGAAGGTCGCGCCCCCGCCGTCGCCCCCGCTCTCGGCGCTCACCGTCCCGCCGTGAAGCTCGACGAGGTGGCGGACGATCGAGAGGCCGAGGCCGAGGCCGCCGAAGCGGCGCGAGGTCGTCCCGTCGGCCTGACGGAAGCGCTCGAAGACGTGCGGCAGAAACTCCGGCGCGATGCCCTGACCCGTGTCCGCCACCGACACCTCGACGTGACGGCCGGCGCGGCGGACTCCGACGCGCACGCTCCCGCCCGCGGGCGTGAACTTGATGGCGTTCGAGAGCAGGTTCCAGACGACTTGTTGGAGACGCGCCGCGTCGCCCGCCACGCGCACCTCGCCCGCGTCGACCTCCCGGCGGAGGCCGATGCCTTTGGCGTCGGCCGCGAGGCGGACGGATTCGACGGCGGCGTCGACGACGGGCACGGGGTCTACGGTCTGCACGTCGAGGCGCAGGCGGCCCGTGATGATGCGCGAAACGTCGAGGAGGTCTTCGATGAGTTGCTGTTGGGAGCGCGCGTTGCGCTCGATGGTTTCGAGCGCGTGCGGGAAGTCGGACTCGCTGACCACCCCGCGGCGCATCATGTGCGCCCACCCGACGATGGCCGTCAAGGGCGTGCGCAACTCGTGAGAGACGGTGGCGAGGAACTCGTCCTTGAGGCGGTTCGCGGCCTCGGCCTCGGCGCGCGCCGCGCGCTCGCGCGTGAGGCGCACTTCCAACTCGTCTTTGACGGCGCGCAAGCTGGCTTCGACGCGCTCGCGCTCGGCGATCTCGGCTTCGAGCGAGCGGGCCTTCTGCTGGAGCAGGATGATCTCGCGCAGGCGAGCGTCGTCGGCCTCAAGCGACGTGTAGCTCTCGGCCGGGATGACGCCCGAGTGCGCGGCGCAGACGCCGCCGAACTGCGCGGCCAGAGACTCGCGCGCGAAGCTCTGCATCGGGTAGGCGCAGAAGAGCGAGAAGCGGTGCGCGCGCTGCAAGTCGTTCCAGAGCTCTTCGAGGCGGAGCGCGGCGTCGTGGCACCCGTCGTCGCACAGGAGCGAGACCATCTCGCCGAAGACGCGCACGGGGCGCGGGCCGCGGCCGGCGCGCTCGACGACGCCGCCGATGACCTCCTCGAAGCGCGACCACTCGGGCTCCCCCTCGTGCATGATGCGCGCGAGCGTGTCGCGCGCGTCGAGCGCGACGTAGCGGCCCTGCGCGGCCGAGGCGGCGACGTCGACGCCTTCGGCCGCGAGGCGGCGCTCTAAGATTTCGAGACGACGCGGCCCGGCCACGACGACGCACGCGTCGCCCGCGCCGAGGCCCGCCGACACGAAACCGCTGACGGAATCTAAAAGGAAGGGCTCTGACTCGTAGAACTGTACGAAGTGCTCGGCCTCGCCCATCGCGCCCCAGTCGGGGCGCGGGAACGGGTGGGGCGCGCCGTCGCTCATCTTTTCTTGGAACACCGACAAACTCCCTCCGCGACTCCGGCGACACTACCTCGGGGGGTGGCGGCGATTCTACGCCCTGCGCGCCGACTAAATCCAGCTTTAGTGGGCGGCGGGCGCGGCCCCGTGCCCGACGGCCGGGTGCGCGTCGGGCAGGAAGTAGAAGAGGACGGCCAAGACGGCGTAGACCGAGAGCAGTTGCAGCCCCTCGATCCAGTTGCTCTCGCCGTCGCTGCTGATCTGCTCGACGATGATGATGGAGGCGACGACGGCGACGACCTCCGGGACGGTGAACTCCAAATCCATCGGGCGGCCGAACAGGTACGAGGCGAAAATCAGCAGCGGCGCGACGAAGAGCGCGATCTGCAAGCTCGACCCGACGGCGATGCCGATGGCGATGTCCATCTTGTTGCGGTAGGCCATCAGGATGGCCGACGAGTGCTCGGCGGCGTTGCCGATGATGGCGACGACGATGACGCCGACGAAGACCTCCGTCAGCCCGAGCGACCCGCGCGCGTCCTCGATGGCGCCGACCAAGAACTCCGAGATGAGCGCGACGAACGCGGTCGCGCCGAGGAGGATGCCGACCGACTTCTTGACCGACCACGGCGCGTGCCCGCCCTCCTCGGCCTCCATCCTCGTCCGCTCCTCGCCCGCCTCGCGCGCGACGGCCTTCGTCTCGTCCGCGCCGAACAGCTCGCGGTGCGTCACCAGCGTGAAGACGAGCGTCAGAGCGTAGGTCGCGAAGAGCACGACGGCGATGGCGAGCGAGAGCCCCTGCTCCTTCTCCTGCGTCCAGCCGCCCTGCGCGACGGGGACGAGCGCCGCCGCCTGATGAAAGACGGTCGGGATGACGAGCGCGATGGCGCCGAGCGTCAGGGCCGTGGCCGAGACGCCGGCCGCCACGCGGTTGAACTCCTGCCGGCGGAACTTGATGCCGCCCGCCAGAAACGAGAGCCCGAGGACGAGCAGGATGTTGCCGATGATCGAGCCCGTGATCGAAGCCTTGACGACGCCCGTCAGGCCCTTCGAGAGCGCGAAGAGCGCGATGATTAACTCGGCCGCGTTGCCGAACGTGGCGTTGAGAAGTCCGCCGACGCCCTGACCCAAGTGTTCGGCCAAGTGCTCGGTCGCGCGCCCCATCCAGCCCGCGAGCGGGATGATGGCGAGGCACGAGACGACGAAGAGGGCCGTCGGGTTCTCTAACGCGGGGACGAAGCGCAGCGCGGCGGCGATGGGGACGAAGATGAGTAGCCAGTCGAGTCGCGGCCGGAACGGCGAGCGTCGGCGCGCGGGCGCGTGCGGGGGCGGCGTCGGCGCGGCGTCGGCCCGCGCGTCCGGGGTCTGCTGTGTCGTCATG
Source organism: Pyrinomonadaceae bacterium (assembly GCA_035634035.1). Classification (GTDB taxonomy): domain Bacteria; phylum Acidobacteriota; class Blastocatellia; order Pyrinomonadales; family Pyrinomonadaceae; genus DASQDT01. The sequence continues at coordinate 19,606 of DASQDT010000162.1, forward strand.
CGAAAGTTTTTACCACAAGTCGGGCGCGTCGGAAAAAGGTTGCGCGCGAAGGTCGCGCGTGAGGCCGCTGCCGCGCGGAAGCTCCGGCCCGTCGGTGCTAGGAATTCCCGAACCCCCGCCGGTAATAAATTCAGTCCTCGACTTGAGCGCGACGGCGTCGGCCGACGTCGCCTTTTCTCGTTTCCCTCGCGACGACTGCATCAAGGTCGTCCTCAAGGCGGCCGCCTGACGTTCGTCGGTTAAGACTCTCGGACGCGCCGCGCGCGCCCGCCGCACGACCACGGACAGTCGTGCGGCGGGCGCGTGTGTATATAATGGCGCGCGTCTTTCGAGTTTAAGTGTCCGACTGAAGGGGGAGCTATGCGATTGAACGTGAAGGCGGTGGCGGCGCTCGTCTGCGCGTGCGCGGTGTGGGGCGCGGGCGCGGTCGCCGCGCAGGACAGGCTCTACGAGATGGCCGACGGCGTCGAGACGCGTTGGGCGAGCCCGGAGAACCCGCGCGCCGAGAAGGGGCGAGGCGGGCAGGCCGCGGGCGGGCGCAAAGGCTCCCCGACCATCGCCATCAAGGCGGGCGCGAGCGCCGTCTTGGCCGAGGCGCGCAACACCTCGGGCATGGTGCGCCGGATGTGGATGACGATCCCTGACCGCAGCCCGCAGATGCTGCGCGGACTCCGCCTCGACATCTACTGGGACGGCGCGCAGCGCCCGGCCGTGAGCGCGCCCGTGGGAGACTTCTTCGGCGTCGGCCTCGGCCAGATGGCGCAGTTCGAGTCGGCACTCTTCTCGAACCCCGAAGGGCGCAGCTTCAACTCCGTCGTCCCGATGCCCTTCCGCACGGGGATGCGCGTCGTGATGACGAACGAAAGCGGGCGCGACCTGCCCGAGCTTTTCTACGACATCGACTACACGCTCGGCGACAAGCTCCCCGCCAACGTCCTCTACTTCCACGCCCACTGGCGTCGCGAGAACCCGACCGTCATCCAGCGCGACTACGAGATCCTGCCGCGCGTCGCGGGGCGCGGACGCTACCTCGGCACGAACATCGGCGTCATCGTCGACCGCGAGACCTACTCGACGACTTGGTGGGGCGAGGGCGAGGTGAAAATCTACCTCGACGGCGACACCGACTTCCCGACCATCGCCGGCACGGGAGCCGAGGACTACATCGGCACGGCGTGGGGGCAGGGGCGCTTCGCGCACCTCTATCAGGGCTCGCCCGTCGCCGACGAGCAGAACTTCCGCTGGTGCTTCTACCGCTACCACGTCGTCGACCCCGTCTACTTCTACCGCGACATCCGCGTCACGATGCAGCAGATAGGCTACCTCGCCGACCACAGCCGCGGCGCGCTCGTCCGCACGGGCCGCAAGATTTACAGGGCGGGGCCGGGACTCGTCGAGAAGGACTTGAGGGAGGACGGCAAGTTCGAGCGCGCGGACGACTGGTCGAGCGTCGCCTACTTCTACCTCGACCGGCCCGAGAACAGCCTCCCGCCGCTCGACGCGGCCGACAAGCGCATGGCCGGACTGTGAGGCCCGGACTTTGACGACAGCCCGCGTGAGATTCGTCGTCGTCAGAATAGCTGTCATCATCTGCGCGCTCGTCTCGGCGTGCGGCGCGTCGGCGTCGCCTGCCCGCGCGCAGGACGCGGCGACGGTCGGCCGACTCGAACGCGCGGCCGAGCACATCCGCCGCGGGGAGCTCGGGCGCGCGGAAGAGGAGTTGAGCGCCGTCCTGCGCACGCGCCCGCGCGAGGCCAACGCGCTCAACCTGCTCGGCGTCGTCCGCGCGCGCCAGAAGCGCGACGCCGAGGCCGAGCAACTCTTCCTGCGCGCCACGCGCGAGTCGCCCGCGCTCGTCGGCGCGCACGTCAACCTCGCGACGCTCCGCCTCAGCCGCGGCGACAAGGACGGCGCGCTCCGCGACTTCACGGCCGCCGCCGCGCTCGCGCCCGACAACCCCGACGTGAACTTTCAACTCGCCGCGCTCCTCGAAGAGCGGCGCGAGTACGCGCGCGCGCTCGCGCACCTCTCGAAGATTCCGCGCGAGCTGTGGGCGCTCGAACACCTCCACCTCGCCGTCAGCTCTCACCTCGGCGCGGGGGAGAAGCAGGAGGCCGCGCGTCTGTTCGCGCCCGTGCGCGACGACCCGCGCCTCCCGCCCGATGACGCCGCGAGCTTCGCCGCGCTCTTCGCCGCGCACGGCGAGACCGACGCCGCGCTCGAAATCCTCGAAGCCGCGCGCCGCCGCGCGCCCGACTCCTTCGCCGTCCTCTACAACCTCGGCGCGACTCACACGCGACGCGGCGACCTCGCGCGCGCCGAGGAAGCCTTCGCGCGCGCCCTCTCCGCGAAGCCCGACGACGCGGCCACACTCTCGGCCCTCGGGCGACTCTGGCGCGCGCGCGGCGACCTCGAAAAGTCTTTCGCCTACCTTGAGCGCGCGCTCAAACTCGCGCCCGACTCTCCCGCGCTCCTCTACGACTACGGCTGGACGGCCCTCAACCTCGACCGCATCGGTGAAGCCGTCAACGCCCTCGAACGCCTCCACGCCGCGCGGCCCCGCGAGTCGGCCTACGTCTACACGCTCGCCGTCGCGCGCTTCTACAACAACGACGACGAGCGCGCGCTCGCGCTGCTGCGACGCTACACCGAGCTTCAGCCAAGCGACCCGCGCGGCCACTACGTCGCGGGCGTCATGCTCGACCTGATGAAGCGCACCGAAGAGGCGCGCGCCGCGCTCGCGCGCAGCTTCGAGCTCGGGGAGACGGCCGAGGCCGCCTACCTCCTCGGCCGCATCGCCTACGACTCGGACGACCTCGCCCGCGCCGAACAGTGGCTCCGTCGCGCCGTCGCGCTCGACCCGCGCCACGCGCCCGCGCGCGCCTCGCTCGGCATGACCCACGCCAAAAGAAAAGAGTTCGCCGCGGCGCGCGCCGAGCTTGAGCGCGCCGTCGAGTTAGACCCCCAAGACTTGACGGCCGCCTACCAGCTCGCGCTCGTCTACACGCGCACGGGCGAGGCGGCGCGCGCCCGCGAGATGCACGCCGCGGCCGACCGCCTGCGCGCCGAGCAGCGCCACCGGCCGCGCGAGGGGCTGCGGCTCGCCGAGCCCCCGCGCTGAACGCCGGCCGCGGCCTCGTTCTCCGGGCCGCCGCGCAAAATTTAGGCCGCGCGGGAATTTACATATTGACAACGGGGGGAGGGCGCTGATATACACCGTCCACAAAGTTAACCGTTTACGTAAGCGATTTCGTCAGTCGTCAGGCTTCGGCTCTACTCCTTAAAGGTTTAAGAAAAAGTTTCGGTTCGCCGCCGGCCCCTCCGCATCTGCCGCCGCATCCGGGGGAGCGCGCCGGCCGTCCCCGCCTCCCGTCAGGCGTCGGTCTCGCCCGAGGGCGCGGCCGCTTCGACGGATTCTCTTGCTGAGCATTTCTCCTCGGCCGCGCAGGCCGAGCGAATTGGAGGGTTCATGAAAGTTCACAGGTTCTTCTCGCTCGCGCTCTTCGCTCTGTTGACACTTTCGGCGGCGACGGCCCGCGCGCAGAGCGACCGCGGGACGATCACCGGCACGGTCACAGACCCGAACGGCGCGGCCGTCGTCGAGGCGAAGGTGACGGCCACGGCGCTCGACACCGGCGAGGTGCGCGAGACGACGACCAGCGGCGAGGGCTCTTACACGCTGGCCGAGATGCGCGCCGCCCCCTACCGCATCTCGGTCGAGGCGCAAGGCTTCAAGACCGCGGCGGCCGACGAAGTCAAGGTCGCCGTGCAGACGACGCGCACCGTCGACTTCACGCTCGAAGTCGGCGCGATCGGCGACATCGTGACGGTGACGGCCGACTCGTCGCCCATCATCCAGACCGACAGCCCCGTCCGCCAGACCAACGTCAACGAGCGTCAGGTCAAGGAGCTCCCGCTCGCGGTCGCGGCCGAGTCGGGCGGGCGCACGCCGCTGGCCTTCATCTTCTTGGACAGTAACGTCGCCGCCGGCTCCGGCACGACCGGGAGAGGCACCGACGCGTCGAACTTCCGCGTGAGCGGCGGGCAGGGCCTCGGCACGGAGATTCTCATCGACGGCGCGAGCACGCGCCGCGCGCAGAACGGCACGTTCTTCTCCGAGGTCGCGCCGGGCCCGAACGCGTTTCAGGAGTTCACCATCTCGACCTCGTCCTACTCGGCCGAGTTCGGCAGCTCCTCGGGCGGCATCGTCAACTTCACCCTGAAGTCTGGCTCCAACGAGTTCCACGGCGAGCTCTACGAGCTGCACAAGAACGACGCGCTCAACGCCAACTCCTACTTCAACAACGCGCGCAGCCTCGCCCGCCCGCGCGACCACCAGAACAACTTCGGCGGCAACATCGGCGGCCCGATCTACCTGCCGCGCTTCGGCGAGGGCGGCCCGGCCTACTGGAGCGGGCGCGACCGCGCCTTCTTCTTCTTCAACTACGAGGGCTACCGCTTCGCGCGTCAGGAGAACACGCTCTTTAGCGTCCCGACGGCGGCGATGCGGCGCGGCGACTTCTCCGAGCTTCTGACCGACCCGTACGTGCTCGCCACCCTCGGCCCGGTTCAGATTTACGACCCGCTCCAAGACCCGGCCGTGCGCGCCGCCGTCCCCGGCAACCGCCTCGACCTCTACTTGGGCGGCTCGCGCCTCGACCCGGCGGGCGTCGCGCTCGCCAACTTCTTCCCGCTCCCGAACCGGCCGGGCGTCTTCCGCAACTACGAGGCCAACAGCACCTCGCCGACGACGATGGACAACTACGTCGGCAAGACCGACTTCATCCTCTCGGACAAGCAGCGGCTCTCAGTCAGCTACTCGTTCCGCACGCTTGAGAGCATCAAGGGCTTCGGCGGCCGCCCGGCGTTCACGCGCCTGCCGCCGCCCTTCACGCAGCAGGACGTCTGGAACCAGTCGTTCAAGTCGCACTTCGCGCGCGTCCAGCACGACTACACGTTCACGCCGACGCTGCTCAACCACCTCAACCTCGGCTTCACGCGCTACGACGTGGCCAACATGAACTTCGGCGCGGGGATTCAGCCCAGCTCGTTCGGCATCCCGGCGGGCGCGACGGCCAACGCGGCCCTCCCGCGCGTCGGCTTCCCCGGCTACGGCGACTTTTTGACGAGCGGCGACCCGCGCGCCTACATCGACGCCGGCTCGACCTTCTTCACCGACCACCTCTTCGACAACACCATTCAGATTTCCGACGCGATAACGTGGGTCAAGGGGCGTCACTCGATCAAGTTCGGCGGCGACGTGCGCATCCAGCAGTTCAACGTCACGCAGCAGATCGACCCGGGCGGCTCCTTCAACTTCCGCCACGACCAGACCGCGGCCGACCGCGACCCGAACGGCGGCTGGCCCATCGCGAGCTTGGTGACGGGCGCGACCGAGTTCTCGTTCCAGACCGTGACGGCCGTCGACCCCGGCTGGCGCTACTTCTACCCGGCCGCCTTCTTCACCGACGACATCAAGCTCACGCAGCGCCTGACCATCAACGTCGGCGCGCGCTACGAAATCTCCTACCCGCGCACCGAGTCCAAAGGACGCCTGCGCGGCTTCGACCCCGACGCCATCAACCCCGAGACGGGCACGCGCGGCGCGCTCGTCGGCGCGGCCGGGCAGGGCGGCGTGCGGGCAGAGCACGAGGGCTTGGCGCGCCCCGACTACTCGAACTTCGGCCCGCGCCTCGGCTTCGCCTACGCCTTCAACGACAGGACGGTCGTGCGCGGCGGCATCGGCATCTACTACGCGCCGATCCTTTACGGCTTCGAGGGCGGCAACACCATCGAGGCGTCGCTCGGCTACCGCAACGCGGCGACGCCCAACGACGCCTGCCCGCGCTGCCGCCGCCCCGACTTCGGCTCGCGTCAGGCGCGCTACTTCCTGCGCAACCTCCCCGCCTCGGGGCCGCTCGCGCCCACCGCCGACCCGAACAGCCAGTTCATCAATCAGGGCATCGCGGTCGACTACTTCAACAAGGACTACCGGACGGGCCGCACCGTCCAGTACAGCGTCGACGTGCAGCGCCAGCTGCCGGCCAACTTCGCCGTCTCGCTCGGCTACATCGGCCACAAGGGGACGCGCCTGCGCTCGAACTTCGAGCGCCTGAACGCCGTCCCGCTCCAAGCCCTCCGGCTCGGCTACCCGATTCTGAACACGGATCTCGCCGCGGCGCAGGCCAACCCGGCCTTCGTCGCCTACGCCAACAGCATCGGCGTGCCCATCCCGGCGACGCCTTACGTCGGGTTCACGGGCACGGTCGCGCAGGCGCTCCGGCCCTTCCCGCAGTACGGCCGCATCCGCAGTCAGCTGGAGAGCAACGGGCAGAGCTGGTACAACGCCTTGCAGGCGAAGCTCGACAGGCGCTTCTCGCAGGGCATACAGTTCGGCGCCTCCTACACCTTCTCGAAGCTGATCACGGACGCCTCGGAAGACCTCTTCGGCGGCTCGCCCCGCGGCGAGATTTTGCAGAACCCTTACGACCGCGGCCAGATTCGCTCGGTCTCTCCGAACAACCCGTACCACGTCTTCGTCTTCAACTACATCTTCGAGCTGCCGTTCGGCCGGGGCCGACGCTTCCTCGACCGCGGCGGCATCACCAACACGCTGCTCGGCGGCTGGCAGATGAGCGCCATCCACCGCTACCAGTCGGGGCTGCCGCTCGTCGTGCGCGACACCGAGCCGGGCCGCGCCGGGTGGCTCGGCCTCGTCGGCTTCGAGGGGGCGCTGCGCCCGAACCTGACGGGCCAGCCCGTCCTGACCGGCAACGAGCAGACGGGCGTCAGCTTCCAGCTCGTCAACGTGGGCGCGTTCGCGCCGCCGCCGAACTTCCAAGCGCCGCCGACGAACGACCCGAGCAGCGCGGCCTACCGCGCCTACTACGCCGACCCGCTGCGCTTCTTCGGCACCGCGCCGCCGGTCTTGGACAAGGCCCGCTCGCTCCCGTTCTTCAGCGAGAACGTCTCGCTCTTGAAGAAGACGCGCGTCACCGAGGGGACGACCCTTGAGTTCCGCGCCGAGTTCTTCAACATCTTCAACCGCCACCGCTACTTCGGCCCGGCGAACGACCTGCGGTTCGGCGACTTCGGCGTCTCGGGCGTCGTCGACAACCGCGACATCTACGCGCCGCGCGAGATACAGCTCGGCCTCAGATTCATCTTCTAGCCCGGCACCCGCGGGCACATTTAAGTGGGCGGCCGGGGGGATGGCGAACCGTGTCACCTCCCCGCGCCGCCCTCGCTTTAGAGGGGCGTGATTACCTCCCGGTCACAACACGGAGCCGCCGTCTTAATCGCCGCGCTCGTCCTCGCCGCGCCGGCCGCGCGGGCGTCGCAACGCGCGGGCGCGACCGCGCCGCGTCAGACGCAGCAGACACGACAGCCGCCGCGCGGCGGTGACGC
>DASQDT010000163.1:0-4283 GCA_035634035.1 Pyrinomonadaceae bacterium
ACTCCCGACGCGCGGACGCGCGCCGCTCGTGATTGCGTCGGCGAGCGCGGCGCTCGGACTTTCGCTGTTGGCGCTGGCGGCGTTCGGAGTGCTCGCGCAGGCGGCCGGGTTCTTCGGCGGCGGGACGCTGCTGCTCGTCGCGCTGTTGGCGTTTCAGTCGGCGTGGCTGCGTCGCGGCGGCGGGCGCGTCATCGCGGGCAGCGGCGCGTGGCCCGTCTCGCGCCTCGGCTTCCGCAACGCGACGCGCAGGCCCGGCCGCAGCGTCCTCTGCGTCGCGCTCATCGCGTCGGCCGCCTTCATCATCGTCGCCGTCGACGCTTTCCGACGCGACGGCCGCGGCGACGACGACGCGGCCCACGCGCGCACGTCCGGCAGCGGCGGCTACCCGCTCCTCGCCGAGACGGCGCTGCCCGTCATACACGACCCGAACACGCGCGAGGGGCGCGAGGCGCTGAACCTCTCCGACGCGGGCGACTCCGAAGTTAACGGGGAAGGTGCGACGACGGACGCGCGCCCGCTTTTCACGGCCGCGCGCTTCCGTCTCCGCCCCGGCGACGACGCGAGCTGTCTGAACCTCTACGAGCCGCGACGCCCGCGCATACTCGCGCCGTCCGACGAGTTTCTGAACGAGGGCCGTTTCGCCTTCGCCGCCTCGCTCGCCGAGACGGACGAGGAGCGCCGTAACCCGTGGCTGCTTCTGCGGCGCGACGCGGGCGACGGCGTCGTGCCCGTCATCGCCGACGCCAACTCGCTCTCCTACGTCCTGCACCGGAAGTTGGGCGAGGTCTTCGAGGTCGAGGGCGAGGGCGGCGAGCCCGTCCGCCTGCGCGTCGTCGCCTCGCTCGCCGACAGCGTCTTTCAGAGCGAGCTTCTCATGTCGGAGCAGAACTTCCTGCGCCGCTTCCCGCGCGAGGAGGGCTTCCGCTTCTTCCTGCTCGACGTGCGCGACCCGGCGCGCGCCGGGGAGACGGCCGCGCTCCTCGAAGAGCGGCTCGTCGACTACGGCTTCGACGCCGTGCCGACGGCCGAGCGGCTCGCGACCTTCCACCGCGTCGAGAACACTTTCCTTTCGACCTTCCAGATGCTCGGCGGCCTCGGCCTCGTGCTCGGCACGCTCGGACTCGGGGCCGTGCTCCTGCGCAACGTCTTGGAGCGGCGCAGGGAGCTCGCCTTGCTGCGCGCGGTCGGCTACGGGCCGCGCCACTTCGCGCTCATGGTTCTGGCCGAGAACGCCGCGCTGCTCGTCGCCGGGCTCGTGACGGGTACGCTGTGCGCGCTACTCGCCATCGCGCCGGTCGTCGCCTCGCGCGGCGGGCGCTTGCCCGTCACCTCGATGGGAGCGTTGCTTCTGGCCGTCCTCGTCGCGGGCCTCTTGGCCTCTCTCCTCGCCACGCGCGCCGCGCTGCGCTCGCCCGTCCTGCAAGCACTCCGCGCCGAGTGAGTGATTCGGCCGCGTCCAACGTCGTGAATCTTTGTCCCGTTAGCGGGCCGCCGCTTTTTACAGACTTTTTACACCGGGCGGGGCGTTTCGGGTCATAATGTGCGACCGACCGCCGTGAGTCTTCGCTGCGAGGAGAGACGAAAATGAGAACCCCCGTCAAATCGAATTTGAGAACCGCGCTCGTGGCCGTCGTCGCCGCGCTCGTCGTCTGCGCCGGAGCCGCGTCGGCGGGCGCGCAGGGCGAGTGGCCGCAGTTCGGAGGGCCTTCGCGCAACTTCGTCGCCAAGTCGAAGGGCTTGGCCTCGTCGTGGCCGGAGAAGGGGCCGAAGCAGTTGTGGAGCCGGCCGCTCGGCGACGGCCACTCGACTATCGTCGCCGACGGTGCGACGCTCTACACGCAGTACAGCGCGGGCGAGCAGGAATCGGTCGTCGCGCTCGAAGCCGCGACGGGCAAGACCGTCTGGGAGCACAAGTACGACGCGCCGACCGCCGGCATGAACTACGAGTTCGGGCAGGGGCCGCACTCGTCGCCGCTCCTCGCGGGCGACCGCGTCTTCGCCGTCGGCGCGACGGGCAAGATTCACGCGCTCGACAAGAAGACGGGGAAGCTTCTGTGGTCGCACGACATGTGGAAGGAGTACAACGGGACGCGGATGGGGCGCGGCTACTCGTGCAGCCCCGTCGCCTACAAAGACCTCGTCATCGTCACGCTCGGCGGGCGCGGGCAGTCTCTCGTCGCCTTCAACCAGAAGGACGGCGCGGTCGCTTGGAAGCGTCAGGACTTGGAGGTCTCGCCCAACTCGCACCTCGTCGCCAACGTCGGCGGCCAAGACCAGCTCATCGCCTTCATGGGGCGCGAGGTGGCGGGGCTCGACCCGCAGACGGGCGACCTCCTCTGGTCGCACCCGCACGCGACCGACTTCGGCCTCAACATCACCGCGCCCGTCTACGGCGACGACGGGCTGCTCTTCATCTCGTCGGCCTACTCGGGCGGCAGCCGCGTGCTGAAGCTGACGCGAGACAAGGACGGGAAGACGACGCCGGCCGAGTTGTGGTTCCACCGGCGTCTGCGCGTGCACCACACGACGGCCGTGCGCGTCGGCGACCTCGTCTACGGTTCGAGCGGGGATTTCGGGCCGGCCTTCCTCGCCGCCGTCGACGTGAAGACCGGCCGCGTGCTCTGGCAGGACAGGAGTTTTTCTAAGGCGAACCTGCTCTACGCCGACGGCAAGCTCATCATCCTCGACGAGGACGGCCACTTGGGGCTGGCGACTCCGGCGGCCGAGGGGCTGAAGGTCGTCGCGAAAGTGCCGGTCATGGAGGCGACTTCTTGGACTGCGCCGACGCTCGTCGGCACGAAGCTCTACCTGCGCGACCGCAAGAAGATAGTCGCGCTCGACTTGGGCTGAAGGCGCGGCGCGCGAGGGTTGGGCGCGGCGAAAAAAGTGGCCGGGGCGAGCTTCATGTCCACCCCGGCCCTGCGTTATAAATCTACCTGACACAGTCTCACCAAAATCGATGTCAAGGAAGGGAAGTTTCATGAGAGCGCACGTCACACACGTCCTCGTCACCGTCCTACTTCTTTCGTCGGCCGCGCGCGCGGGCAACTGGCCGCAGTGGCGCGGGCCGAACCTCGACGGCACGGCCTCGTCGGACGAGCGCGACCTGCCCGTCAAGTGGACGAAGGAGGAGGGCCTCGCTTGGAAGCTGAAGATGCCCGAGCTGAGCGGCTCGACGCCGGCCGTGTGGGGCGAGCGGCTGTTCCTCAACGTCGCGTCGGGCGACGATTTGATGCTCTGGTGCGTCGACCGGAAGGACGGAAAAGTCCTCTGGCAGCAGAAGCTCGGCGGCGGGAACAACAAGCAGCGGAAGCACAACATGTCGAGCCCTTCGCCCGCGACCGACGGCCGCTCGGTCTACATCATGACGGGGACGGGCGTGCTCAAGGCGTTCGACTTCGCGGGCAAAGAGCTTTGGTCGCGCGACGTGCAGAAGGAGTACGGCGAGTTCGGGCTGAACTGGGGCTACGCCTCGTCGCCGCTGCTCCACGAGGACGCGCTCTACGTCCAAGTCCTGCACGGCATGAAGACGGACGCGCCGTCGTACGTCTTGCGAATCGACAAGCGGACGGGCAAGACGGTGTGGCGCGTCGAGCGGCCGACCGCGGCCGTGCGCGAGTCGCCCGACGCTTACACGACGCCGGCCGTCGTCAAAAACGGCAAGTCGGTCGAGATCGTCGTCACGGGCGGCGACGTGGTGACGGGGCACGACGCGGCGACGGGTAAGGAACTCTGGCGCGCGTCGGGGCTCAACCCCGACAACAACCCCTTCTACCGCATCGTCGCCTCGCCCGTCGTCGTGGGCGGGATGGTGTTCGCGCCGACGCGCGTCAAGCCCCTGCTCGTGCTGCGCGCGGGCGGGCGCGGCGACGTGACGAAGTCGCACTTGGTCTGGTCGACGGACGACGGGCCGGACGTGCCGACGCCGACGACCGACGGGAAGTATTTTTACGTCGTCAACGACAAGGGCGTCGTCTACTGCTTCGACGCCAAGACGGGCGCGCTCGTCTACGGGCAGCAGCGCCTCCGGCCCGGAACCTACTCGGGCTCGCCCGTCATCGCCGAAGGCAAGATTTACGTGACGAGCGAGGACGGCGTGACTTCCGTTTTCCGCGCGGGGCCGAAGTTCGAGCTGCTCGCCGAAAACGACCTCGGCGAATACACCCTCAGCACCGTCGCCGTCTCCGACGGCCAACTCTTCATCCGCACCGCCGAGCACCTCTACGCCGTCGGCCGCAGAAAAAAGTGACGGCCTAGCAGTCGGCGTTCAGCACTCGGCTTCC
>DASQDT010000164.1:0-46755 GCA_035634035.1 Pyrinomonadaceae bacterium
CCACGCGCCGCCCAAGCGGCCGAGCGCGAGCGGGCGGAAGCCGCGCGGGTCGCGGACGGCGATCAGCGAGTCGGGCGTCAGGAAGAGCATCGAGAACGCGCCCTCGGTGTCGCGCAGGACTTCCGGAACGGCCTCGGCGACCGAGCCGGCGTCGGAGCGCGCGATGCGGTGGAGGACGACTTCCGTGTCGGACGTCGAAGAGAAGATCGCGCCCGCGCGTTCGAGCCGCAGACGCTCCTCGGAGGCGAAGGGGAGGTTGCCGTTGTGGCAGACGGCGACCTGCCCGTGCTGGCAGGCGACGAGGAAGGGCTGCGCCTCGCGTATGGAGACCTCGCCGGCCGTCGAGTAGCGCGTGTGGCCGATGGCGGCGTGTCCGGGCAGGCGGTTTAAGGTCGCCTCGTCGAAGACCTCGGAGACGAGCCCCATCGCGCGCTCGGAGCGCAGTTGACTGCCGTCGGACGAAACGATGCCGCACGACTCCTGACCGCGGTGCTGCAACTGGTAGAGGCCGAGGTAGGCGAGGCGCGACGCCTCCGGGTGGCCGTAGATGCCGAACACTCCGCACTCGTCGTGAAAGCCGTCTCTCGCCTGTTCGCCCACGCTCAAGACCTCTCGCGCCCCCGCCGTCGTTTAAAGCCGAAGGCGCATTGTAGCACCTGCGCGCCGCGCGGGCGGAATCCGGCCGCGTCACTTCACCTCGCACTCGGCCCGAAACCCCGCGGCCGCGCGAAGGACGCCCGTCTCCGCGTCGTGTTATGATGAGGCGCGAAATCCGAAGAAATGTGGGGGCGACGGCGATGGAGGTCAAAGTCTACGGGGCGGACTGGTGCGAGGACACGCGGCGCACGCGCGAGTATCTCGACTCTCTGGGCGTCGCCTACGAGTACGTCAACGTCGAAGAGGACGCGCGCGCGTCCGAGTGGGTGAAGGCGCAGAACGAGGGGAAGGAGCGCAAGCCGACGCTCGACGTGGCCGGACAGATCCTCTCCGTCCCGACCGACCGCGAGGTGGTCGCGGCGCTGCGCGAGAAGGGGCTGATGGCCTGACGGCGCGCGGCTCTCGAACGGTGAAAAGACGCGAAGGCCCTTTGCGCGACTTGGCGGCGGCGCTGGCGGGCGCGGCGCTCGTCGGCGCGCTCGTCGCGGCGGGCTGGAGCGTCTACCGCGCGCTGCCCGAGGACACGACGCCGCTCGGCCGCGCCCGCCGCGGCGGCGCGACCTCGCTCCGCATCGTGCTCAGGCTCGCGCCCGGTGAGATGCCCGAGGGCGCGACGCTCGCCGTCCCCGTCAAGCTCTACACCGTCAACGTCGAGACGGCGCGCGGCGAGTACCGGACGGAGCGCCGGCCGGGCGTGCGCTTCGAGGACTTTCTCGTCGAGCGGATGGGCGGACGCCAGCCCGTCGCCGCGCAGCTCGACGAGCGCGGCGAGGCCACCGTCACCGTGCCGCACGGCCGCTGGTGGGTGCACGCCGCGCTCGCGGGCGACGAGGAGGTGACGTGGCACATGCCCGTCAACGTCTCCGGCCGGGAGAAGACCGTCGAGCTCAACGCCTCGAACGTCTACATGCGCTCCAAAAGTTTCTAAGGCGAACACGAGTTGAAGGCACTACGTTTCGAGGGCGGCGAGTTGCGCGTGCGCGACGTGCCTCGTCCGGAGGGCGGGGGCGAGGCCGTCGTGCGCGTGTCGCTCGCGGGCGTGTGCAACACCGACCTTGAGATCGTGCGCGGCTACGCGGGTTTCGAGGGGACGCCGGGCCACGAGTTCGTCGGGACGGTCGAGGAGACGCCCGGCGAGTTCGCGCACCTGCGGGGGCGTCGCGTCGTCGGGGAGATTAACGCCGGCTGCGGGAGTTGCGAGTTGTGCCGCGGCGGGGATGCGCGCCACTGCCCGCGCCGCACGGTGCTCGGCATCGTCGGCCGCGACGGCGCGTTCGCCGAATACCTGCGCCTGCCGGCCGTCAACCTTCTGCCCGTGCCAGACTCCGTCTCAGACCGCCGCGCAGTCTTCACCGAGCCGCTCGCGGCCGCGTGCGGCGTCACCGAGCGCGTGCGGATTGAAGAGGGCGCGCGCGTGGCCGTCGTCGGCGACGGCAAGCTCGGGCTGCTCTGCGCGCAGGCGATTCGCGTGATGACGGGCGCGCGCGTGACGCTCGTCGGCAAACACGAGTCGAAGATGGAGGTCGCGGCGCGGCGCGGCGTGGAGACGGTGAAGGCGGACGAGTTGGGCGAAGGAGAGCGGCGCGCGTTCGACTTCGCGGTCGAGGCGTCGGGCTCGGCCGCGGGCTTTCGGACGGCGCTCTCGCTTCTGCGCCCGCGGGGCACGCTCGTCCTCAAATCTACTTTTCACGGCACGACCGAGGTCGAGGCCGCGCCCGTCGTCGTCGACGAGATCAGCATCGTCGGCTCGCGCTGCGGCCGCTTCAGCCCGGCTCTCGAACTGCTCGCGCGCGACGAGGTGGACGTGGAAAGCCTCGTCGGCGAAGAACTCCCGCTCGCCGACGCCGGGCGCGCCTTCGAGCGCGCCGCCGCGCCCGGCGTGCTCAAGGTTCTGCTCAAGATGTAATGCGCCTGAAGGCCAACCTCGAAGCGGACGCGGCGCTCGTCCTGACGACTGTCATCTGGGGCTCGACGTTCGCCTTCTCGAAGGACATCCTCGACCACTGGCCGCCGCTCTTCTACGTCGGGTTGCGGATGGCGGCGGCCGGCGCGCTGCTCTCCGCGCTGTTCGCGCGGACGCTCGCGACGGCGTCGCGTCGCGAGTGGGCGGCCGGCGCGACGCTCGGACTCCTGCTCGGCGCGGGGCTCGCCGGCCAGACGGTCGGGCAGGTCTACACGACGGCCGCCAAGTCGGCCTTCGTCACGGGGCTGACGACACCGCTCGTCCCCTTCGTCGCCTACCTACTCTTCCGCGCGCGCCCGAGCCGCGAGAACTTCGTCGGCGTCGCGCTGGCCTCGGTCGGCGGCCTCCTGATTCTGGCGCCGCGCGGCGAGCAGCTGACGACCGCCGCGGTCGGTGGCGCGGCCGTCAACGCGGGCGACGTCATCACGCTCTTCTGCACGGTGCTGTTCGCCGCGCACATCACTCTGATGAGCCTCTACGCGCGGCGTCACGACGTGAGGCGTCTGACGGTCGCGCAAATCCTGACGGCCGCGGCGCTCCTCGCCGCGGCGTGGGGCGCCCTGCAAATCTACTCGGCGGCGTCGGGCGCGGGCGCGCAGCAGATGCCGCGTGCGTTCGAGCGCGAGTTCGCGCCGCTCGCCGTCAACGCGGCCGTGCTCTGGCGCTTCGCATACATGGTCGTCGTCGCGACCGTCCTGAACTTCCTCCTCTGGACGTGGGCGCAGGGGAGGATGTCGGCGACGCACGCGGCCATCATCTTCAGCTTGGAGCCGGTCTTCGCGACGCTCTTCGCCGTCGCTCTGCGCGGCGCGGGCGAGTGGCCGGGCGGGTGGGCGGCGAACGCCGGGGCGGCGCTCATCATCGCGGGCGTCGTGGTGTCGGAGTTGCGCTGGGGGCGGCGCGCGAAGGGCGACCGTGAAGACGAGGAGCCTGAGTCGGAGGAAGAAGCCGTGACGGGGCACGGCGCGGGCGTCTAGCCGGACAAGCCGCCGGAGTGTTGCCTGACGGTCGGGTAGCACTCGCAGGCGTAGGCTTCGAGCCGCTCGCGGTCGAGAATGCGTATGTGGCCGCGGTGGTAGGAGATGAAGTTCTGCTCTTCGAGCCGCTTGGCGACCTCACTCACCCCGGAGCGCCGGACGCCGAGCATCGCCGACATGAACTCGTGCGTGAGCGTGAACTCGTCGCGGCCGAGGCGGTCGTGGTACATCAGGAGCCAGCGCGCGAGGCGCGCCGGTATGACGTGGCGCGCGTTGCAGACGACCGACTGCGAGATCTGCGCCATCAGCGCGTGCGTGTAGCGCAAGACGGCGTCCTGAAACTTCTCGCCGCGCTTGAACTCCTCGCGCACGCGGTCGGCCGAGACGCGCCACACCGGGCCCGTCGCCTGCACGGTCGCTACCTTCGTCTCCTCGCCGCCGAGGATGACCGAGATGCCGACCAGCCCCTCGCGCCCGACCAAGCCGACCTCCATGCCGCCGCCGTCCGCGAGTTCGGTGAGCAGCGAGACGATGGAGCCGACGGGGAAGTAGAGGTGGCTGATCTGGTCGCCGGGGCGGTAGAGGATTTGGCTGAGCTCCAGCGTGACGACTTGCGCGCCCCGCGCGAGCCGCTCGCGCTCGTCGGGCGCGAGCGCCGAGATGATTAGATTTTCGCCCTGCGGGTGCGCGGCTGCCATCGGCATCGAACTCACCTGTCTGGATTTGCTAGGCATTTTACAACGCGCCCCGACGGGGCTTGTGTACGGGGGCGTACCCATGTGTTGAGGCGACCTGCTCAAGCGGCAGGGAGGGAATCCCCGAAGCTACCGCAGAGCTTACGCCTCATGTCCGGGCTCGCGCAATAGTCGGCCCGCCACGCGCGAGTCGCGGGCGGGCCGGTCGTTCTAACGGGGCGCGGAAAGTTGTCAGCGCACGGGGCCTCGGTTCGTGCGACGCGGGGCGCTTTCGTCGTTTACAACCTTTTACAAGCGAAGCTTTGCGGCCCGTGTCGGGTTTCGTTATACTTCAGACCCGAGTCTCCGAAAGAGGGGCGACACGCGCCCCGCGTCTTAAAAGGTCGGCTCTTCCCAGAAGGTGGTAAAGCTGTATGTTGGAAATCCCTAAGGGCCAGATGACCGAGGCCGATCGCGCCATCCTGCGACGCCTGCGCGTCTGGATCGCCGGCCTCGCCGCCGCCTGCCTCGTCGTCGGCATCGGCATCGGCGCGCTCGTCACCGGAAACCGCGCCGTCGCACAGCACGACGCGGCGACGGCCATGAACATCGCGCGCGCGCCCGAGGCCCTGTCGGCCTCGTTCGCCGAAATCGCGCGGCGCGTCGAGCCGGCCGTCGTCAACATCGACACCATCGCGTCGCCGCAAATCTCGGTCGGGCGCGACGAGGGCGACGAGACGGACGAGGACGAGAAGGAAGGGACGGGCAACCCGCTGCTCGATATGCTGCGGCGTCAGCGCCGCCGGCCGTCGCGCGGCGTCGGCAGCGGCTTCGTCATCGACCCCAAAGGTCTCATCGTCACCAACCACCACGTCATCGAGGACGCGACGCGCATCAACGTCCGCCTCCAGAGCGGCGAGACTTTGCGCGGCGAGGTCGTCGGC
The DNA here is from genome assembly GCA_035634035.1 of Pyrinomonadaceae bacterium. Taxonomy (GTDB): domain Bacteria; phylum Acidobacteriota; class Blastocatellia; order Pyrinomonadales; family Pyrinomonadaceae; genus DASQDT01. The sequence continues at coordinate 5,216 of DASQDT010000164.1, forward strand.
GTTGACGAGGAGACAGACCTCGCGGTCGTCCGCGTGCAGGCCGGGCGCGATCTGCCCGCGCTCCGCCTCGGCAACTCCGACGAGGTGCAGGTCGGCGACTGGGTCTTGGCCATCGGCTCGCCTTTCAATCTTGAGCAGACCGTGACGGCCGGCATCATCTCGGCCCGCGAGCGTCAGACCGACCCGACGGCGACCTTCCAGCACTTCCTCCAAACCGACGCCGCCATCAACCGCGGCAACTCCGGCGGCCCGCTCGTCAATATGCGCGGCGAGGTCATCGGCATCAACTCGCAGATCGCGACCTCGACCGGCGACTACAACGGCATCGGCTTCGCGCTCCCGGCGAACGAGGCCGGCTTCGTCTACAAGCAGATCGTCTCGGGCGGACGCGTCCGCCGCGGCTACCTCGGAATCTACTTGCAGCCCGTCCGCGCCGAGTTCGCGCGCGTCTACGGCCTGCCGGAGGCGAAGGGCGCGATAGTGCGCGACGTGGCCGACCAGCAGGGCCCGGCCGCGAAGGCCGGCATCCAGACCAACGACATCATCACGGCCTTCAACGGCCAGACAGTCCTGAACGCGCAGGACTTGATTAACAAGGTCGCGGCGACGGGCGTCGGCGAGACCATCGAGTTGACCTACCTGCGCGAGACGAACAACAAGCTCGAAGAGCGCAAGGCGAACGTCTCGGTCGGCGAGCGGCCCGCGAACCGCCCCGCGCTCGGGGACGAGGAGCGCCAGCGCGGCCCGCAGGAGCAGAACCGGCGCAAGTCTTCGGTCGAGGGCGCGCCGGGCGCGGGCGGCGACCGCCCCTCGCTCGGGCTCAAGGTCAGCGAGCTGACGCCGCAGCTCGCCGCCGAGCGCAAGATAGAGGGGAGGCGGGGCTTGCTCGTCACCAACATCGAGCCGGGCGGCTTGGCCTCCGAGGCCGGGCTCGAAGAGGGCGCGATAATCCAGCGCATCAACCGCATCCCCGTCAGCACGCTCGCCGACTTCCAGTCGGTCGTCGCCGCGCTCAAGCCGAACGACGCCGTCGTCATGCACGTCATCGAGCCCGACGGCGGCCGCGCGCTCGGCCGCGTCGTGCAGTTCACATTTCAATAGTGGTCAGCCGTCGGCCGTCAGCTTTCGACCAGAGGGTAAGCTGACGGCTGAGTGCTGAGTGGCGGCAGTTTCTTATGGCTCAGGCGAAAAAGGCTCTCTCTAAAAAGAACGGGCGCGGCGCGTCGAGCGCGGCGAAGACTTACCGGAACTACATCGGCGGCGAGTGGGTCGCCTCGCGCTCGGGCGAGTGGTTCGAGAACACGAACCCGGCCGACACGCGCGACCGCGTCGGCCGCTTTCCCCTCTCGACGCGCGAGGACGTTGAGGCGGCCGTCTCCGCGGCCTGCGAGGCCGCCGAACGCTGGCGCAAAGTCCCCGCCCCGCGCCGCGCCGAAATCCTCTTCCGCCTCGGCGAAATCCTCATCCGCAACAAGGAACGCTTCACCGCCGACATGACGCGCGAGATGGGCAAGGTCTTGCGCGAGGCCGGCGGCGACGTGCAGGAGGCCATCGACTGCACCTACTACACGGCGGGCGAGGGCCGGCGCCTTCACGGCTTCACCACGCCCGCCGAGATGCCCGACAAGTTCGCCATGTGCGTCCGCCAGCCCGTCGGCCTCTGCGGGCTCATCACGCCGTGGAACTTCCCGATGGCCATCCCGTCGTGGAAGCTCATCCCCGCGCTCGTCTGCGGCAACTCCGTCGTCATCAAGCCCGCCGAAGACACCCCGCTCTCGACTTACAACTTGATCAAAGCCTGTGAGGAGGCGGGGGTTCCGAAGGGCGTCGTCAACATGGTGACGGGCTACGGCGAGACGGTGGGCGCGGGGCTCACCGAGCACAAGGCCGTCCGCCTCATCTCCTTCACCGGCTCGACCGAGACGGGCCGCCTCGTCGCCTCGGCCTGCGCCGAGCGCAACGCCATCTGCTCTCTGGAGATGGGCGGCAAAAACGTCATCATGGTGATGGAGGACGCCGACCTCGACCTCGCCGTCGAGGGCGCGCTCTGGGGCGCGTTCGGGACGTCGGGCCAGCGCTGCACGGCGTCCTCTCGCATCGTCGTTCACAAGAAGGTCTACAAGAAGTTCGCGCAGAAGCTCGTCGAGGGCGCGCGGGCTTTGCGGGTCGGCAACGGCGCGGACGCCGGTACGGACGTCGGCCCGGTCATCAACGCCGAGGCCGTCCGAAAGATTCTGGGCTACATCGAGATCGGCCAGCGCGAGGACGGCGCGACGCTCGCCTGCGGCGGGCGCCGGCTCGACGCGGGCGAGCACGCCAACGGCTTCTTCGTCGAGCCGACCGTCTTCACCGACGTTGCGCCCGACATGAGAATCGCGCAGGAGGAAATCTTCGGCCCCGTCACCGCGCTCATCCCGGCCGGCTCGCTCGAAGAGGCGGTTGAAATCGGCAACGGCGTGCGCTACGGGCTGTCGGCCTCCATCTACACGGCGGACGTCAACCGCGCCTTCCGCGCGATGAACGACCTCTACACCGGCATCTTCTACGTCAACTCCTCGACCATCGGCGCGGAAGTCCACCTGCCCTTCGGCGGGACGAAGGGCACGGGCAACGGCCACCGCGAGGCCGGAACCCAAGTGCTCGACATCTTCACCGAGTGGAAGTCAATCTACGTGGACTACAGCGGCAAACTGCAACGCGCGCAGATCGACGAAGTGAATTTCGAGTAGGGACGACCCCGGCGCCCGACCGAAAACCTCTAAAGAACGGAGCACACCAAGACAGTGATCGTCGGACTGCCCAAAGAGATAAAGGACAACGAGTACCGCGTCGGCATGACGCCGGCCGGCGTGCGCGCGCTCACCGACGCCGGGCACACCGTCCACGTCGAGCGCGGCGCGGGCGAGGGCTCCGGCTTCGAGGACGGGCTCTACGAGAAGGCCGGCGCGCGGCTCATCGACTCGGCCGGCGACGTGTGGGCCGAGGCCGACATGATCGTCAAGGTCAAAGAGCCCATCGCGCCCGAGTACCCGCGCATGAAGGAGGGGCTGCTCCTCTTCACCTACCTCCACCTCGCGCCCGACCCGCAGCAGACCGAGGCGCTTTTGAAAAACAAGGTGACGGGCGTCGCCTACGAGACCATCACCGACCCGCGCGGGACGCTCCCGCTGCTCACGCCGATGTCGGAGGTCGCCGGGAGGATGGCCGTCCAAGTCGGCGCGCAGTACCTTGAGAAGATGAACGGCGGGCGCGGCGTGTTGCTGGGCGGCGTGCCGGGCGTGCCCGCGGCGCGCATCGTGATTATCGGCGGCGGGGTCGTCGGCACGAACGCCGCGAAGATAGCCGTCGGCATGGGCGCGCAGGTCACGATCGTCGACCGCAACCTCGACCGCCTGCGCGAGCTCGACGACATTTTCTTGTCGAAGATTTCCACCCTGGCGTCTTCGGCCTACGCCATCCACGGGGCCATCGCCGAGGCCGACCTCATCATCGGCGCGGTGCTGCTGCCGGGCGCGGCCGCGCCCAAACTCGTCACGCGCGATATGCTCAAGGACGTGCCGAACGGCGCGGTCATCGTCGACGTGGCCGTCGATCAGGGCGGCTGCATCGAGACGACGCGCCCCACAACGCACTCGAACCCGACCTACTACGAGGAGGGCGTGCTCCACTACTGCGTCGCCAATATGCCGGGCGCAGTCCCACGCACCTCGACCTTCGCGCTGACGAACGCGACGCTGCCCTACGTGCTCAAGCTCGCCAACCGCGGCTTCGTCGAGGCCATCCGAAGCGACCCCGGACTCAAGGAGGGCGTCAACACGCACGCGGGCCGCCTCACCTACGAGGCCGTCGCCACCGATCAGGGGCTCGAATACACGCCGCTCGACGAACTCCTCGGCCCCTCCGCCGGCGAAAGCTCGACGGCCGGGGGCGCGCGCTAAACCTCCCGCGCCGACTCAAATCGAAAGGGCGTCCTTCCGCGTTGGAAGGACGCCCTTTTAACTTCGGCGGACGGCGCGTCGGCGAACTTCACGCGGCGGCGTCGAGCAGGCGCGCGACGCAGGCCGCCAACTCTTCGGGGCGGACGGGCTTGGTGAGACACACGTCGGGGCGCTCTGCCGCCTCGCCCGCGGGCGCGCCCCCCTGCTCGCTCCCGCTCAGGAGCACGACGGGCAGGCTTTTAAGCTTCGGGTGGCGGCGCAAGAACCCGCACAACTCGCGCCCGCCGAGGTGCGGCATGACGGCGTCGGTGACGACGGCGTGGACTTCCGACGAGAGCGCGACCTTCATCGCTTCGAGCCCGTCGGCCGCCGTGACGACGCCGAAGCCGGCGCGCTCAAGCGTGACTTCGAGGAAGCGGCGCAGCGCGCGGTCGTCCTCGACGAGCAGGACTGTTCGCGCGCTCGCGGCGCGGGCGGACGGGTCGGCGGGCGGCGGGACGGCTGCTGCGGAGGGGCTGGTGGCTGAAGGTTCGGGCGTGCTCATCTTAGGGCCTGTCGAAATTGGTGGCGGCCGCGTGCGAGGGGCGCGGGCCTTGACGCGTGTCGCGCTCCGGGCCGCCACCCTCGGTTCCGGCAAATCATGTGCCCCGCGCGTCTGTGTGAGGGCGAGCGCGGCGCGAAGGTTAATGATTTCAAGTGTAACTGAGATGAAAGCTCGGCGGGGCCGGGGCGGCCGGGGGAGTTGGCTGTCGTCGCGCCCGAAATTCAGATTAAGGTTTCGCGCCGCACCTGTCAACAACCTTTCACTTTGACCCGGCGCGGCGGTCAAAATGGCGGGAAAGTAGTCGGTAGACGTGAGACGGTGGTCGGTAGAAAAAGGCGGTCGCGCGTCCCCGGCGGGTTGAACGCGCGGCGTCGTTAAGGGATACTAACGAGTTGTCCGCGAGGCAATATTCTCGGCCTTGAGCGCGTCTAAAGTCTTTCGGCTACGGTCTGAAGAACAACTACCGTTTACTGTTTACTGACTACCGCCAACTTTTCAGAGATGTACGAATTCGCAGTCACGCCCGCCGTCACGCAGATACGAAGGCGCGGGGTCGAAATCACCGAAGTCGCGCCCGGCGGCCTCGGCGCGGAGCTTGAGCTTGAGGCCGGCGACCGCGTCGTCCGCGTCAACGGCCGCGCGGTGCGCGACTACCTCGACTTCCGCTTCCAGACCGGCGGCGAGACCGAACTCACGCTCGGCGTCGTCAAGCGCGCGAGCGGCGAGGAGTGGGAGATCGAGATCGAGCGCGACGAGGGCGAGGACTTCGGCCTCTCCTTCGAGAACATCGCGCCCCGCCAGTGTGCCAACGAGTGCCTCTTCTGCTTCTGCAAGGGCAACCCGCCCGACGCGCGCCCCGCGCTCTTTTTCCGCGACGAGGACGTGCGCCTCTCCTTCCTCTACGGCAACTACACGACGCTCACCTCCATCACCGAGCAGGAGATGCGGCGCGTCATCGAACAGCGTCTCACGCCGCAGTACGTCTCCGTCCACGCGACCGACTTGAAGGTGCGCGCCTACCTGCTCGGCGTCGACGAGGAGCGCGCCGATGTAGGCCCGAAGATGCGCCGGATGATGGACGCCGGCATCGAGATTCACGCGCAGGTCGTCCTCTGCCCCGGCATCAACGACGGCCGCGTTCTTGAGCGCACCCTGCGCGACCTCGCGGCCGAGCACCCGCGCGTCAAGTCGGTCGCCGTCGTGCCTCTGGGCCTCACGCGCTACAACACGGACGAGCGTCTGACGCCGGTGACGCCCGAGTTCTGCGACAGCGTCATCCGCGAGGTCGGCCGTCTTCAGCGCGAGTTCCGCCAGACTCTGGGGACGACGTTCGCCTTCTTGGGCGACGAGATTTATCTGCGCGCGGGCCGGGGCGTCCCCGGCCGTCGTCATTACGGCGACTACCCGCAGATAGAGGACGGCGTCGGCATGGTGCGCTCGTTCGAGGAGCAGGCGGCGCGACTCGTGCGCCGGCTCGAACGCCGCCCGCCCTCGCGCGCCTCCGCGCACAAACTCCACGGCACGATCTTGACGGGGACGCTGTTCGCGCCCGTCATCGAACGTCTCGCGCGGCGTCTGAACGAGAGGTTCGGGACGAGGCTCAAGACGGTCGCCGTCAGGAACGAGTACTTCGGGCCGGAGATAGTCGTCGCCGGTTTGATGACGGGCGAGTGCGTGCGCGCCGCGCGCGGCGAGATTGAGGGCGACTTCGTCATCATGCCGAAGTCGGCGCACAAGTCGGACGAGCCCGTGATGCTCGACGGCACGCGTCTCGAAGATTTGGAGAAGAGCTTGGGCCTCCCTCTGCGCGCCGTGGACTTCGAGGGCTTCACGAAGCTTCTCGTCTGACGCGGCCGAAAAAAAACTTCACGACAAAAAACGCGCGGGCGACTCCGAGAAAGAGTCGCCCGCGCGTTTTTTGTCTGCCGCGCGTTCGCCGCGTCAGGTCACTTGTTGTTCGTCGCGGAGATTTGCGTGCGGAGCTTGGCGACGATTTCGCGGACGGCCGTCGCGTCCTTCGCGTTCGGCTCTAACGTCAGGTACTTCTCAAGGGCCTCAAGGGCGCGCTTGTTGTCGCCCGCCTCCATGTAGATGCCGCCCAAGAAGCGGTAGCCCTCGTTCACCTCGGGGCCGCCCAACTCGACGGCGCGCAGCAGAGACTTCTCCGCGTCCGCGTACTTCGACTGGCGTATCAGCGCGCGCCCCAAGAACAGGTGCGCCTTCGGCGAGGCCTCGCGCTTCTTGATGACGGCGCGCAGCTGCTCCTCGGCCTGCGCGTGCTGCTTCTGGTAGAAGAGGACGATGCCGTAGTTGAGGACGGGGGTGACGTTGTCGGGCGCGAGCTTGATGGCCTTTTGCAGCGCGGCGGCCGCGTCCTCCAGCTGGTTGAGGCGGAAGTAGGCGAGGCCCAGATCGTTGTAGGCGAGCATGAAGTCGGGGTAGAGCTCGACCGCCTTCTTCAGAGACTCGACGGCGCGCTTGCCGTCGCCCTCGCGCGCGGCCTTCTGCGCCCGCTCGTACTCCTTGAGCGCGTTCTTCGGCACGCCGGCCAGCGCGGCGTTGACCGTGCCGGCCTTCTCGGCCGCGTCCTTGTTCTTGTAGCGCAGCTGGATGAAGACGGGGACGGCGACCGAGCTGCCGGAAGCCCTCGTGTAGATGTCGACGGTCTCGGTGGCCGTCTGGAACTCGGGGCCGGCGTCGACGGTCAGGAAGTACGTCCCGCCCGCGAGTCGGCGGAAGATGAAGTTGCCGTTGTCGTCCGTCCAAGTGAAGAGCGAATGCCCCATCCCGCCCGTGATGCGGACTTTGACGCGCTTGTCGACGCGCTGGTTGTTGGGCAGGGTGACCGTGCCCTGTATCGCGTTGCGCGCGGTGAGCCGGCCGCCGATGGCCTGACTCGGGTCGGAGTCGATGGCGTCGCCCGTGATCTGCGCGCGGGCCGGCGAGGCCGAGGCGGCGAAGCAGAGGGCGAGAAGCGACAAGGTGAAAGGGAGACGACGGCAGCGGAAGGGTTGGGATGACATTTTCTTACTGCTCCTTAAAATCCGGGACGAGACCCCGCGGGGACAGGGGGCCGTCGAACGTGCGCCGCGAGAGGACAGAAGGTGCGCGCATTATAGCGCAAAGCCCCGCGGGCGGCGCGCCTTTTTTCGCGCGCGGGGGGCCGCGCCTCACGTTTTCGTCACGGCGCGAGGCGGTACCAGACGAGGTGGTCGCCGTCCGCCGCGCGCTCGGAGTAGACGGTCGTGTGGTAGCCGACCGAGCGGACGCGGAAGAACGGGAGTTCGAGTAAGGCGTTGTTCGAGAGCATCAGCCCGCCGGGCCGCAGCATCCTCTCGACGTTGAGCATGGCGAGGCTCTGGTCGAAGATGTCGTAGTAGACGAAGATGTTGGTGGCGACGATGAGGTCGAAGCGTTCGGCCTCGGGGAGTTCGAGGCGCTGAAGAACAATATTGGTGTCGACGGGCGTCAGGCGCGCGGCCACCTCGGGGCGGACGCGCACGGCGCGCAGGACGAGGCCGCCCGCGTCGCCCGCGACCTTGATGGGCGCGACTTGGTCGCCGACGCGGTCGCCGAAGCGCTGCCAGTAGGCGACGGCTTCGGGACGCCAGCGCGCGGCCGGGTCGCGCGGCAGTTGAATCGTGTAGCCCTGCCCGGCGCGTGCCGCGCGCGCGGCGCGCTCAAGGTGCGAGTTGACGCGCGGGCTCAGGTCGAAGGTCGTGATTGCGACGCCGCCGGGGGCGGCGAGGCCCAGACGGGCGAGCGAGTCGACGACGGCGAAGGGCTGGATGGTCTGCTGCGGGTAGAAATCATACCCCTCCTCCTTGTCCGTGATGTCGAGCCCCGGCCCGATGACGGCGACGCGGCGCACCGCGCCCGGCGCGAGCAGGCCGCGCGTCTTCATCTCGCGCAGAGACTCCTCGACGGCGAAGTTCGGCATGAGCGAGGTGTCCGACGACAGCCCGCGCGCGCGGTAGAGGCGCGAGCGCTCGGCGAACTCGCCCGTCGCGTTGCCCTGAAGGCGCGCCGCTTCGAGCGCGCGCGCGTAGCCGTCGTTTTCGCCGAGCACGCGCTCGACGCCCGCGCGCAAAAACTTAATCGCCGCCGCGCGCCCGGCCGGAGTCTCGACGCGGAGGTTCTTCTGCGCGACGACGATTTGGCGTGCGAAGTGGAGGCGGTCGTTCGTGCCGGGCGCGGCGAGCGCCGTGACGAGGTCGGCGGCGCGCGTCTCGACCAGCCGCGCGGCCTCGTTCGTCGCGGCGTCGCCGGCCGCGCGTAGCTGTTTAATCTGCGCGAAGTTGACGCGCGGGTGGCGCGTGAAGGTCGTGCCGAAGAGGAGGAAGTTGACGAGCGAGTCCTCGTCGCCTTGCGCGAGGCGCGCGCGAATCTCGGCGTCGCGGCGCGCGACCCACGCGGGCCAGAGCGGCGCGAGCTCGCGGCTGCGTTTGCCGCGCAGCTCCGTCGGGAGGATTTCGGCCAGCGTGCCGATGACCGGCTCGGCCTCGCCGTAAGGGATGTAGACGGCCTTCGGCGCCTGCTCGACTTGCGCGTGCGTCGTCGGCGTGCGCTGTGCGGGCGGAGTCTGCGCGCGAGTCGTCTGCCTCGCCGTCGGCGCGGGCGGAGTCTGTTGTTGACGGCGTTGCTGTTGAGGCGCGGCCGTCGCGGCGGCGCAGAGCGCGAGGCAAGCGGAGGCGAGCGCGGCGGACAAACGTCGTCGTGGGCGGAAGGGTTGACGCATCGAGTTTTGCGGGTTGTGGCCGAAGGCTTTGCGCCGGACTGAGCGCGTCGGTCGCGGCGCGGGGGAGGGCGAAAGCTTAACACCGCGCCGGGCGAAAATCCACGCCCTCGGGCGGGCCGCGCTTCCGCGCTTCCGCCCGTCCCGATTCGCGTCCGGGTGTTCAAACTCTCGGGCCCCGTGATATGCTCTGCGGCGTCCCTCCCCGGACTGACACCAACCTACAGAGTTCGGAGAAAGAAGCCATGAATCGCAGACAGTTCACCTCCCTTTTGCTCGCCCTCTCGTTCGCCGTCGCCGCGCCCGTCTCGGCGGCACGCGCCGACGACGACGAGAAGAAGATGACCGCCGACGAGATCATCGCCAAGCACTTTGAGGCCATCGGCGGACGCGAGGCGATGGCGAAGTTCAAGACGCGCGTCGCCATCGGGACGGTCGCCAAAGAGGACGAGCCGGCCGCGCGCTTCGCCGTCATGTCGGAAGCGCCCAACCGCGTCTCGGTCTACTACGGCTTCCGCGACTACGACGCGCGTCTCGTCTACGACGGCACGCGCGCGGCGGTGCGCCCCAACTTCGCGCGCCAGTTCGCCAACCTGTCGGAGAAGTACGAGGAGATTCTGGCGTCGGGCCTGATGTTCAACCAGATGTCGCTCTACAACCTGCTCACGTCGGGCGCGACGGGCGAGATGAAGCTTGAGGCGAAGGGCACGAAGAAGGTCAAGGGCCGGCAGGCCTACGTCGTGCAGGTCAAGCCGAAGAAGGGCTCGGCCATGCGCCTCTACTTCGACGCCGAGAACTTCATGTGGGTGCGCACCGACTACGGCAAGACCGCGCTCTCGCGCGAGCTGTCGAGGACTTCGTCCAACATCAACGACATCAACAATCAGGCCGGCTCCGAGCAGACCTTCGACTTCTACATCGAGACCTCGGACTTCCGCGACGTTGACGGCGTCAAGCTCCCGTTCAAGTTCGAGCAGCTGCTGACGGCCCCGCTCATGCGCCAGAAGATAGTCGGCACCGTCACGGGCACGATCAGCGAGTACCAGCACAACGGGAAGATCGACCCGTCCATGTTCCAGTAAGGCGAAAGGTCAGAAGGTAAAAGGCGGAAGGCCGGGGGGCGCGATGCTCCCCGGCCTTCCGCCTTTCGCGTTTCGAAAAAAAAGGGGGAAGCCCGAAGGCCTCCCCCGAAGTAGGGTCAAAGTAAACCTCCGTTAGAAGGTGAACTTGGCGGCGAGCTGGATGTTGCGACGGCCGGTCTTGAAGCCGGTGATCGCGCCAGCGCCGACGTCGGCGTTCGCGCCGTCAACGAAGAGGTTGGCGTGGTTGAACGCGTTGTAGAGCTCCGCGCGGAACTGGAGGCGGTAGCGCTCCGTCAGCTGGAAGTTCTTGTAGACGCCGAGGTCGACGTTCCAGAAGCCGGGGCCACGGAACTCGTTACGGCGCGTCATGTTCGACGGGAACGGCCCGAACTCGCTCGTGCCCGTGACCGGGTCGATGAAGTTGCCGGGCGTCTGGTTGCTCAGGTCGATGAGCGTGAAGACGTTCGGCTCGGTCGTCGAGACGGCCGGGTCGTCGTCCACCTCGTTGCTGAACGCGGCATCAGGCGTGAACCGCGGGCAGACCGAGAAGAACGCGAAGGTGCAGTCGAAGACCGAGAACGGCAGGCCCGACCGGATGTTGACGATGCCGGTCAGCGTCCAGCCGCCGAAGGCCTGACGGACGAAGTCGTTCTCGTGGCTGTTGAGGTTCCACAGCGCGCCCGTGTCCCAGTTGAAGCTGCCGACGAAGCGGTGACGGACGTCGAAGTCCGCGTAGCCGTAGTCGAGGTCAGGGTTCAGCGGGTCGAGCAGGCCGAGGTTGAAGTTGTTGGCCGACTCGGAGAAGGTCGAGCTGAGGTTGTCTTCCGTCTTCGAGAAGGTGTAGCGCGCCGTGAACTGCAGGCCCAGCTCGCCGATGTTGCTGCTTTCGAGCGAGGCGATGAGGGCGTTGTAGTTCGAGCGCGCGCCGTTGCCGCGCGTGTTGAGCGGGAAGAACTGCGGGTTAAGCAGCGAGTTCGGGTTCGCCGCGTTGCACGGCGCGTTTGCCGGGAGCGTGATGCCGCGCAAAGCGCACGGCGGGGCCTCGCCCAAGTAGGAGGCGGCGGCGCCCGGACGGTTCGGGTTGGTGATGTTGTAGAGCGAGCGTCCGGCCGAGCCCGAGTACTCAAGCGAGGCGACCGTGCGCGGCGCGACCTCGCGCTCGACGGCCGCGCTCCAGAAGTGGGCGTAGGCGTTGCGGATGTTCTCGTCCACGTGGCGGACGTTGATGGTGCCCGGCAGGTTGACCGTGCCGCCACCGCCGCCGAGCGGCCCGAAGTTGTTGTTCGGCGCAGGAGCGTCGATGGTCGTGAAGCCGGGGTTGCCGGCCGTCACCGTGACGACGGCGTAGTTCGGGACGTTCTGAATGACGTTGAACGTCACGTTGCCGAAGTTGCGCTCGTAGGCGAGGCCGTAGCCGCCGCGAACCGAGGTCTTGCCGTCGCCCGTCACGTCCCAAGCGAAGCCGAGACGCGGGGCGAAGTTGTTGAGGTCACGACGCCAGAGCGCGCCGACCGGGCTCTCCTCCGCGCGGAAGACGCGGCCGTTGCGGATGCGCTCGAAGAGGTCGTCACCCGAGCCGTAGTAGAAGTTCGCGTCGAGCTCGGGGTCTTTGTTGTGCTGGACGCCGTAGTACTCGTAGCGCAGGCCGAGGTTCAAGGTCACGGTCGGGCGGACGCGGTACGAGTCGTTTAAGTAGAACGCGAACTCGTTGTAGCGGTTCGACCGGCTGAAGCTCGGGCCGCTGACGGGCAGCGTCACGGGCGAGCCGGGGAAGAACTGACCCTGCGGGTCGATCGCGACTTGGAACGACTGCAGGTTGCCGTTGACGAAGTTGTTGAAGCCGGTCGTGTAGCTCGTCGAGCCGAAGCCGGCGACTGCTTTCAGGTAGGAGCCGAAGGAGCGGTTGTCTTGGATGTAGACGTAGGTGCCGCCGAAGCGCAGCGTGTGGCTGCCCTTCGTCCAGTTCAAGTCCTCGTAGACTTGGCCGACGTTCTGCGGGCCGCCGAACGGGATGGCCGAGCCCGGCGAGAACGGCAGGTAGCCGGGCAGCGCGATCGGGACGCCGACCACGTTGGCGACGACGTTCGTGCGGAAGTAGTAGGTCGGCTGAACCGGCGCTTCGCCCAAAGGCTGAAGGTTGTTCAGGCGGTTGTAGACGAGCTTCGTCTGCGAGACGAGGTTCGACGTGAAGGTGTGCGTGACGTTGAGCAGCGCGTTCTGGTTGAAGTTCTCCAAGCCGGTGTTGAAGCCGGCGTACGGGCTGGAGGCGTTCGAGCCCTCGAAGAAGAGGTTCTTCTCGACGGCGTAGCGGCCGTAGACCTGCGTGTCGGAGGTCGGGTTCCAGTCGATGCGCGTGCTGGTCTGGTAGGTGTTCTGCGGCGAGCCGGCGCCGGTGTCGGCCGGGACGGTGTACTGCACCTCGCGCAGGGCCGGCAGGTTGGCCGGCAGCGAGCAGAACGTGCCGCCGCCCAAGCCGCGCAGCGCGCAGACTTCGGAGACGGTCAGGAAGTTGCCGGTCGGCGTGGCCGCCAGCGGCGAGGCCGCGAAGATGGCCTGCGTGCGGGCGTTCGAGGCCGCGATCAGCTCGGTCGCCGGGACGAAGTTGATGACGTTGGCGATGGAGCGGACGCGCGTCCACTCGGTCGAGTTGAAGAAGAAGAGCTTGTTCTTCTTGATCGGGCCGCCGATGGCGTAGCCGAACTGGTTGCGCGTGAAGCGATCCTTCGGCAGGCCGCGGGCGTTGTTGTCAAAGTCGTTCGACGCCAGACGCGAGACGCGGTTGAAGGCGTAGACCGAGCCGTGGAACTCGTTCGTGCCGGGGCGCGTCGAGACGTTGACGATGCCGCCCGAGGCGCGGCCGTACTCGGCCGAGAAGTTCGACGTGATGACGCGGAACTCGCCGACCGCGTCGAGCGGAATGGACTGGCCGACCGTCGACGAGAAGTTGTCGACGTTCTCGCCGCCGTCCAAGAGGATGCTCGTCGAGGCGGCGCGCTGGCCGTTGATGGCGAAGCCGGTGCCGCGGCCCGACGGGTCGCCCGGCGAGACGTTGCCGGAGATGGCGACGAGCGCGTAGGGGTTGCGGGTGATGGTCGGCAGCTCGCGGAGCTGCGTGCTGGAGACGACGTCGGCCAGCTCCTGCGTCTGCGTGTTGACCTCGACGCCGCCCTCGCCGGCGACGACCGTGATCTCGCCGCCGACGGCCTGAACGCCGAGGGGCACGTCAACGCTGACGCGGCCGCCCGTCGTGACCTGCGCGCGCTGCGTGCCGGGCTGGAAGCCCGTGCCCGTGGCGGTGATGTCGTAGACGGCCGGCTGCAGGTTGGTGATGGTGTAGACGCCTTCGGCGTCGGTGGTGACGGTGCGCTCGGCCCCGGTCTCGACGTTACGCGCCGTGACCGTGGCCCCTGCGACCGCCGCGCCGGCCGGGTCTCTCACCACGCCGGAGACTTGACCCGTCTCGGTTTGCGCAAGGGCGGCAACCGAGAAGGCCGCCAACGCAAACAGGGTCGCGACCACGCTTGTAAACGCGCGCGACCAGCGGTGGGACAGAAATGACATTCCGAGAACCTCCTTCGAGTTCTAACAGTTAATGCTCGCTTTAAGAAACAACGTGAGTTGTGCGTGGCCCGTCGTCCCCGTTCGTGGGGAGGACGGCGGGCCGTCCTAACTTTTCAATCAGCGTTTGTCTTTGACTTCACTGATTCGCGTGGGCCTTTGTGCGATTTCGTACCTGGGGAGCACGTTAGTGTCGCGGTTAACCGACCAAATTGCTTGAATTTGCGGTAAGGCCACACGTCCGAATGGCAAGGCGTATGCCAGCACCGCAAGGAGTACGTGCGCGGCGTTGGAAGTCTATACAAAATAATGGTTTAAGGGCGACAGAGAGGGCCCCGCGGGGCATCGAAAAACGTCCCTTTATTCATAATTTTGGATTTCGAGAAATTATTTTTTGGATATGACTCTAAAGCCTTATATTCAGGGTCGGCCGCCGCCCGCGCGGCCGCCGCGGAGGGGCCGCGCCGCGCCGCGCCGCGTGTGCTACAATCCGGCGCTCGCTCGACCCGAATCCACGGCCCGTCGCGGCGCCACGGTAGACCAAAGATGGCGACTCTCGCGGTCAACCAGCTTCAGCTCGCGCCGCTCGGCGCGGGCGACCTCATTGACCGCACCGTACGCCTCTACCGACAGCACTTCATGGCGCTCATCCGCGCGTCGGCCCCGCCCGTCTTGGTCTCGGCCGTCGGCGCGGTGATTCAGACCGTCACCATCAGCGCCATCTCCCTGACCGACAGCGAGCGCAACTTCCTCATCTACTTCCTGCTCGCGGCCTTCGGCATCCTCCTCCAGTTCGCCGGCTTCTTCTCGAACTTCATCGTGATGGGCGGCGCGTCGCGCAACCTCGTCGCACACCTCCTCTGGGACGAGCCCGTGACGGCGCGCTCCATCTACCGGAGCGTGCGCTCGCGCTTCTGGGGGCTCGTCGGCGCGGCCTTCGTCATCTTCATGTGGATGACGATCTCGGGGGGCATCGCCTTCATCGGGTGGTACATCATCCTGCTCCTGACGGCGCTCGTCGGGGTGCTCGCGGCCAACAGCGTGGCCCCGGCGTGGCTGACGATAGCCTCGGGCCTCGTCGTCTTCGCCGCCTCCTCCTTCGCCGCGCTCTACCTCTTCTTCCTGCTCGTCGGCCGGGTCGCCTACGTGCCGCAGGCGATGCTGATCGAGGGCAAAGGCGTGTTCGCCGCCGTCAGCCGCAGCGCGTCGCTCGCGCGCGGCAACGTCCGCCGGCTGATGGCGATGTTTCTGTTCACGACCTTCGCCACCTACTCGGCGCTGATGCTCCTGCTCATCCCGCTCGGGTGGGTCGGGTATCTGAACGGCATCGACCCCCTCTCGCTCGACGCGACCGAGTGGCCCGTCTGGTACGCCATCGGCTATCAGGTCGTCGTGCAGCTGTCGGCCATCCTGCTCACGCCCGTCTGGATGCTCGGCCTCTCGCTGCTCTACATCGACGAGCGCGTGCGCCACGAGGGCTACGACGTGGAGTTGCAGGCGGCGCGCGCCTTCGGCGAGATGCCGCAGTCGCCTTCGGGGCGTGAGACGCCGCTCGCGCCGGCCATCGTCGCCGCGCCCGCGCCGCGCGCCCGTGGCGCGGCCGAGGCGGACGACGACGAGCCTTTCCGCAACTCCGTCCTCGGGCTGAAGTGACAGGGTGATGTGAGCGAAGATGAGAGCGATGATGAGAGCTTCGCTGACGGGAATGATCTTGCGCGGGTCGCTGGTCGTCGCGGCGGTCGCGTGCGCGGCGTCGCGCGCGGGGGCGCAGGAGGCGGTCACGCTCGAAGTCTACCGGCAGAGCGTCAGGGAGGCGTCGGCGCGGCTCGAAGAGTTGGCGACGGTCTACGAGCAGACGGGGACGAACGAGGACTACGAGCGTTGGGCGCAGGCGAATCCGGGGCGCGACGTGGTGCAGGTCATCCAGACGGCGCAGGCGCGCGCGCTCAACGAAACGCGCCGGCTTCTGCCGACGATGATGAGCGTGCGTTGGGAGGGCGGGACGCTTTCGGTCAGTAACGCGTGGCTGCACGAGGCGCTCGAAGACTACGCGAAGAACTTCAGCGCGGGGACGAACGCCACGCGCGGCCAGCGCGTGCGCGAGATCGTCGAGCGCCTGCGCGCGGTCGAGGCGCGGCTCGGCGAGTACGCGGGGCAGACCGAGGCGGCGCGCGACAAGGAGGCCGAGAAGGGGCGGCTCGCGAGCATCCTGCGCGGGCCGGATTTCAACAAGCAGGCGGCGAAGGGCGGCGCGATTACTGACTTGCTCGAACGGCTACAGAAGTGGATCGAGAGTCTGTTCGAGGGGCGCACCCCGAGCCGGGGGCCGGGGACGGGCGTGGCGACGGCCGCGCAGGTTCTCATCTTCGCTCTGGCCTTCGGCGTCTTCGCCTACGTGCTCTGGCGCTTCTGGCGGACGCGCGGCGGGGCGCTCACTCGCGTCTCGCTCAAACGCGAGCCGCGCGTCATCTTGGGCGAGACCGTCGGGCCCGACGAGCGCCCGGCCGATTTGCTCTCCGAGGCCGAGAGGCTGGCGCGCGCGGGCGACCTGCGCGGCGCGATACGCAAGGCCTACGTCGCGCTGCTTCTGGAGTTGGGCGACCGCAACGTCCTGCGTCTGGCGCGTCACAAGACGAACCGCGACTACCTCCAGTCGGTGCGCCAGCTCGCGCCGCAGCTCTACGCCTTCATGCAGCCGCTCACGCTCACCTTCGAGCGCTACTGGTACGGCTACGAGCGCGCGACCGAGGACGACTGGCGCGCCTTCCTCGCCGACTGCCGCCGCACGCTCGGCGCCGAATGAGTCCGACGACGAGAGCCTGAAATGCAGGGCCGCTTGGCAATCATCCTGACGGTCGTCGTGGTGGTGGCGCTGCTCGTGGCGCTCAACGCCGCGTCGTACGTCCGCGTCGAGCGCGAGGCCGAGTTCGAGGTCAGCCCCTACCGCTCGACGACCAACGCCGGCCCCACGGGGACGCGCGCCCTCTACGAGTTCCTTCAGCAGTCGGGCCACGAGGTCGCGCGCTGGACGCAGCCGGCCACCGCGCTCGCGGACGCGGGCACGGGCGACACCGTCAACGCCACGCACCCGACGACCTTCGTCGTCGTCGGCGAGACGCGCGCCGAGTTCACGGCGCGCGAGGCGCAGGAGCTTCTGGCGTGGGTCAGGCGCGGCGGACGCCTCGTCGTCATCGACCGCCGCCCCGACGCCAAACTCCTGCCCGCCTCCGGCGGCTGGCGCGTCTCGTCGCACACCTTCGGCGTCCCCGACTTCAACGTGCGCGCCGACGACGAGCGCGAGATGACCTCCGGCGCGCCGACCGTCCGGCCCGAACAGCCGACGGCGCTCACGCGCGACGTCGAGCGCGTCGCGCCCTCGCGCTTCGCCGGACGCCTCTTCGTGCAAGCGCCGACGGCCGGCCCCGTCGCCGTCGCCCAGACCGGAATCGGGCCGGGCACCGCCGCGCCGCCGCCGCGCCCGCAGACGACGCCGACGCCGTACGCGGGCGGCGACGACGAGGCTTGGTGGGAGGATGAGGAGTACGGCGAGGAGCCGCCGCCGGCCGCGACGCCCGGACTGAGCGGGCCGGCCTTCATCCCCCAAGACGACGGGGCGGACGCGCCGCCCGACGTGGAGTCGCCCGCGCCGGTCGTCCACTTCGCCGACGGGCGCGAGGGCAGGGGCGCGCTCGTCGTCGATTACGTCTACGGCTTGGGCCGCGTCGTCGTTTTGAGCGACCCCTACATCGTCTCGAACGCCGGGATAGCGCGCGCCGACAACCTCCAGCTCGCGCGCAACGTCGTCGGGCCTCACGGCCGCATCGCGTTCGACGAGTACCATCAGGGGCTCGCCTCGGCGCGCAACCTGACGCTCGCCTACTTCGCCGGGACGCCCGTCCTCTGGATGTTCGCGCAGGGGCTCGTCGTCCTGCTCGCCGTCGTCTGGTCGGCGAGCCGACGCTTCGCGCGCCCCCTGCCCGCGCCGCGCGTGGACAGGCGTTCGAGTCTGGAGTTCGTCTCCTCGATGGCCGAGTTGCAGCAGCGCGCGCGGGCCTACGACTTGGCGATGGAGAACGTCTACAGCCGCACGCGTCGCGCGCTGGCGCGCTACGCCGGGCTGCCGGCGGCCGCGCCCGCCAACGAGATCGCCGCGCGCGTCGCCTCGCGCTCGGGCGCCATCGAGGCGGGCGAGGTCGAGCGCCTGATGCGCGAGTGCGAGGACGCCGTGGGCGGCGCCCCGCTGACGCCGCGCAAGGCGCTCGCGCTCGTCGCGAACTTGCGCGACCTCGAAGGGCGGCTCGGCATCAGGATGCGCGCGCGGGAGATTCGGCAGGCGGGGAGAAGATGACGACGGCCGCCCTCTCCGTCCTGCTCGCGCTCTTTTTCTTGACGAGCGTCGTCGGCGTCGTCACGGGCAGCAACTCGCTCATCACCGTCCCGGCCATGTACCAGTTCGGCATCGACCCGCGCGTCGCGGTGGCGACCAATATGTTCGGGCTGACGTTCATGAGCGCGGGCGGCGCGCTCCCCTTCGTCGGCAAGGGCACGATCAACCGCGCGCGGCTCGCGCCGCTCCTCCTGCTCACGCTCGCGGGGTCGGTCGCGGGCGCGCTGCTCGTCTTCGCCGTGCCGTCGCCCGCGATGCCCGTGTTCGTCTCGGTCTCGATGCTCGCCGTCGCGCTCTTCACCCTGTTCGCGCCCGCGCGCCCGGTGTCGAGGGACGCGGGCGCGACGCGGGGGCGCGCCGACCTGCGCGCGGCCGAAGTCGCGTCGGGCGAGGAGGCGGACACGAGGGGCGGGCGCGAGTGGGTCGGGTATGCCGCGACGTTTCTGCTCGGCGTCTACGGCGGGTTTTTCAGCGGCGGTTACGTTACACTGCTGACCGCCGCGTTCGTCGCGCTCTTTCGGATGCGCTTCGTCGAGGCGGTCGCGACGACGAAGGTCGTCAACGTCGTCTCGTCGCTCGTCGCGACCGTCGTCTTCGCCGCGGGCGGCCTCGTCGACTTCCGGCTCGGCGCGATGCTGGCGGTCGTCATGTTCGCCGGGGCGTTCGCCGGCGCGCGCGTCGCGCTCCGACTCGACGAGCGGGCCCTGCGCGCCGTCTTCCTCGCGACGGTCGTCCTGCTCGCTCTCAAAATCTTGCTCTACGACCTCTTGTGGAAAGGACTGGAACGGTGACGGGTGACGGGCGCCGGGTGACGAGTTGAAGACAACTTCTCGCCCGCCACTTATTCACTCACCACCCGCCGCCGTCTTAGCGATGCTTGAACACGTCCCCTCTACCGTCGGGCACGTCCGCGAGGAGTTAGGCAAGGTCATCGTCGGGCAGGACGCGGTCGTCGAGCAGGTGCTGGTCGCGCTCTTGGCCGAAGGGCACGCGCTCATCGAGGGCGTGCCGGGGACGGCCAAGACTCTGCTCGTCAAGACGCTCGCCCGCATCGTCGGCGCCGACTTCAGCCGCATCCAGTTCACGCCCGACCTGATGCCTTCCGACATCACCGGCACGAACGTCTTCAACGTCTCGACCGCGCAGTTCACGCTCCGCCGC
The DNA here is from genome assembly GCA_035634035.1 of Pyrinomonadaceae bacterium. GTDB lineage: Bacteria > Acidobacteriota > Blastocatellia > Pyrinomonadales > Pyrinomonadaceae > DASQDT01. The sequence continues at coordinate 24,621 of DASQDT010000164.1, forward strand.
GGGCCGGTCTTCACGGACGTCCTGCTCGCCGACGAGATCAACCGCACGCCGCCCAAGACGCAGGCCGCGCTGCTCGAAGCGATGGAGGAGCGGCAGGTGACGATTGACGGCGAGCTTTACCAGCTGGCGCCGCTGTTCACCGTCATCGCCACCGAGAACCCCATCGAGTACGAGGGCACGTACCCCCTGCCCGAGGCGCAGCTCGACCGCTTCCTGCTGAAAATTCTGATGGGCTACCCGTCGGCCGACGAGGAGCGGCAGGTGGTCGCGAACTGGGACGAGGGCTTTAACGCGCGCCGCCTCGACGGCGTCGACATTCGGCCGCTCCAAGACCCCGACGCCATCCTCCGCGCGCGCGCCGAGGTGCACGGTATGCGCACGCGCCCGGACGTCTTGGGCTTCCTCGTCGAGATCGTCCGCCGGACGCGCGAGCACCCTTCGGTCGCCTACGGCGCGAGCCCGCGCGCGGCAGTCGCCCTGCTGCTCTGCTCGAAGGCTCTGGCCGCCATCCGCGGGCGCGACTTCCCGACGCCCGACGACGTGAAAGACATCGCGCGTCCCGCCCTGCGCCACCGCCTGCGCCTGCGCGCCGAGGCCGAGCTAGAAGGCGCGACGCCCGACACGGTCATCGACGACATCCTGCACGCGGTCGAAGTCCCGCGCTAGCGCGGCGCGCGCGCGCCCGCGGCGCGTCTCGGGAGGCAGCTCATGGCCGAAGGCGAAAGAAACTTCCCCACGCGCAAGCTGAGCGAGCTGAAGAAGGCGCTCGACGAGGGCGCGCCCCTCCCGCCCGGGCCCTTCTACAAGGAGCCGCCGGCCTTCACCATCCGCAACCTCCCGCCGCCCTACCCCGACTACCCCTACTTCGCCGCCGCCGAGCACCACCCGTTCCGCCCCGACGCGCGCGACTTCGAGATGGTCAACGCGTGGTGGCTGGCCGACGCCGCCACGCTCGTCTACTCCGAGCCCGACTTCGTCGCCGCGCAGTTCGCGCGCGCCGGCCTCGCGCGCTTCAAGGCGTTCGACCGGGGCGGCACGCAGTGTTTCGTCGCGAGTAACGACGGCTTCGCCGTCGTCGCCTTCCGCGGCAGCGAGAGCCGGCCGCGCGAGACGGCCGACGAGGGCAGCTCGCGCTTCCGCGACGTGTACATCGACTGGGTGCTCACCGACTTCGACTTCATGCCCGAGCCGTCCGCGCTCGGCGGCGAGGTGCACGGCGGCTTCCAGCACGGACTCGACCTCGTCTGGGACGACGGCGACGGCGGGCCGGGTCTCGGCTCGTACCTCGACGAACTCAACTCCGGCGCGCCCGCGCCCAAAGTCTGGGTGACGGGCCACAGCCTCGGCGCGGCGCTGGCGACTCTCGCCGCCGCGCGCTGCGAAAATCTTCAGGGCGTCTACGTCTACGGCAGCCCGCGCGTCGGCGACAAGGATTTCGGCGCGGCGTTCGGGCGACGCCTGCGCGAGCGGTTCGGAGGCGTCTGCTACCGCTTCGTCAACAACCGCGACCTCGTCACGACCGTCCCCCTGCCGGGACGCTACCGGCACGTCGGCTCGCTCAAGTACATCGACCGCGACGGGCGCATCAGCGACAACCCCTCTTTCGCCGAGCGCATGAAGAACAAGCTGCGCAGCGCCTTCTCGCTCCCGTTCGACGAGATGGGACGCTTCAAGCCCAACCTCATCGAGCACTTCGCGCGCGCCATCGTCGACCACGCGCCGACGCTCTACGCCGTCCACGTCTGGAACGCCTACGTCAAAGGACTCAAGTAAACGGACTGATGCCGAGACGCGACGAACAAGTGACGACCGACAGCGAGGCTGTCATCGAGATCCGGCGCGGCGACGCGGGCGACGCCGCGTCGCTCGCCGAGTTGGGCGCGCGCACCTTCTACGAAACCTTCGCCGCCGACAACACGCCCGAGGACATGGCCGCCTACCTCTCGTCGGCCTTCACGCCCGAGCTCCTCGCGCAAGAGTTGGCCGACCCGCGCTCCTGCTTCTTCGTCGCCGAAGCCGCGGGCGAGGCCGTCGGCTACGCGAAGCTCCACGCGGGCGAGGCTCCCGACGGCGTGCGCGGCGACAAGCCCGTCGAGCTCGCGCGGCTCTACGTCGCGCAGGAGTGGCTGGGGCGCGGCGTCGGGCCCGAGTTGATGCGCGCGTGTCTGGCCGAGGCGCGCGCGGGCGGACACCGAACCGTCTGGCTCGGCGTCTGGGAGCACAACCACCGCGCCCGCGCCTTCTACCGTCGCCTCGGCTTCCGCGACGTGGGCGCGAAAATCTTCGTCGTCGGCTTCGACGAACAGACCGACACCGTCATGGAACTCTCCCTCGACGGGCCGAACTGAAACGCGCGCGTTCATTCGCGAACGCGCGCGACGCCGCACGCGATGCGCTTCGTCTTCTCAAAGTTCTTCTACGCGCTGCTCGCCTTCGGGCTCCTGCCGCTCTCCGTCTCTTGGGGGCGGCCCGCGCTGCGCTGGGTGACGTTGCTCTACGACGTGGCGCTCCTGCTCGCGGCCATCATCGACAGCCGGCTGAGCCCCTTGCCCGCCGACCTCGAAGTCGCGCGCGAGTTGGGCGGCCGTTTCCACTTGGGCGCGGAGACGGAGGTGCGCGTGCGCGTCGCGAGCCGCTCGCGCGGGCCGCGCACGGTGAAGGTCAAGGACGAGCACCCGCCCGAGATGATTCTCGGCGGGCGGCGCGAGGCCGAGCTGAGAATCGAGCCTTACGGCACGCAGACGCTCGCCTACACCTTGACGCCCCCGCGCCGCGGCCGCTTCACGTTCGGCCGGACGGCCGTCCGCTATCTTTCGCGCCTCGGCCTCGTCTGGTGCGAGGCGCACGCGGGCGAGACGGAGACGGTCAAGGTCTACCCGAACATCCGGCGCGCGCGCGAGGCGGAGCTGAAGGCTCTCGGCGCCCGCTCGCTCGTCGCCGCGCGCCGCCGCTCGCAGTGGCGCGGCGAGGGGCGCGACTTCGAGTCCCTGCGCGACTACGTGCCGGGCGACGAGCTGCGCCACGTCGCGTGGACGGCGACGGCGCGGCGCGGCAAGTTGACGACGCGCCAGTACCAGATAGAGCGCGACCAGACCATCCTCATCGCTCTGGACGCGGGACGCCTGATGACGGCGCGCATCGAGGGCGAGACGAAGTTCGACATCGCCATCCACGCGGCGCTCGCCCTGATGAGCGCGGCCGCGCGCGGCGGCGACCAAGCGGGCCTCGCCGTCTTCGGCCGCCGGGTCGGCGCGTACGTCCCGCCCGGCAAGGGGCGCGAGCAGATCGACGCCGTCCTCGAAGCGACGCACGCCATCGAGCCCGAGATGATCGAGCCCTCTTACACGCGCGCCTTCGAGTTCATCGCCGCCAACTGCAAGCGGCGCGCGCTCGTCGTTGTCCTCACAGACCTCGTCGACGAGGAAGGCTCGCGCGAGCTTCTCCACTCGCTCCGCCAACTGCGCCCGCGTCACCTCCCGCTCGTCGTCACCATCGGCGACCGCGACCTGCGCTCGGTCGTCAACCAGACGCCGCACGAGCTGCGCGACGTGTTCACGCAGTCCGTCGCCGAGGAGATCATGCTCCGGCGCGAGGCGGCGCTGCGCATGGTCGAGGCGCAGGGCGGGCTCGCCTTAGACGTGACGACCGCCGGCCTCGTCCCCGCCCTGCTCGAAACCTACATCCGCGTCAAAGAGCGCGGCCTCCTCTGACGGGGCCGGGAAATTCCTTAGCGGCGGCGGTGTCCGAAAACGAAGTCCTCAAGGCTCGCTGAAGGACGCGCGGCCGGGCGCGTGAGTCGGGCTCTCACGCGCCCGACGCGCCCGACGCCCGCCCCTTGACGCCCGCCCGCGGCGCGCGCCCGCCCCGACGCCCCGAATAAAAGGAACCGCGAACGGCAATAGTTGGAACTACATTCAGCGCCGTTCGTCTAATCAGTTGCCCTGCAAAAATCGATGAGGGGAGAAGTGTACCCGTGCGCCGTCAACGTTCGAGTCTGAGAGCCGCGCTAATCGCACTCGCCTTCGTCACGTCGGCGACGTGGCCGCAAGTCGCCGACGCGCGTCAGTCTTCACAGCCGTCACACCAGACGCGGCAGCCGTCGCCGCCGCAGCAACAGGCGCAGCCGCCCGTCGTCGTGCGCCGCCACGGCACGCCGGCCGAGCCGCGCCCGCAGGCGGGCGTGACGACGGGGACGCTCTTCGAGAACGTCGCGGCCGTCCTGCGCAAGAGCTTTCACGACGAGCGGTACCGCGAGGACGTGCTGCCCAAACTCGTCGCGCGCTACGGCGGGCGCGCGGCGCGCGCCAAGACGCTCGCCGAGCAGCGCGAGGTCGTGCAGGAGTTTTTGAGTCACATCCCGGCGACTCACTTGGGACTGATGTCGCGGCGCACCTTCCGCTACGTGATGAACGAGCTGGCGGGCCGCGCCTACCCGACCTTCGGCTTCCAGCTCGTGCGCGTCGGGCGTGAGTTCTACGTCTTCTTCCTGCTCGAAGGCGGGCCGGCGGCGCGCGCGGGCCTCTTGACGTGGGACAGGGTCGTGACGATTGACGGCGTCGACGTCGCGCAATCGCCGCGGCTCGACTGGCGCAGCGACGACGCGCACCTCACGGACGAGCGCGACCCGCCCGTCCACTACCTCGCGGCCGAGAAGGGCGAGACGGTGCGGCTCCGCGTCGAGCGGACGAGCGGCAAGTTCCTCGACCTCGCCGTCGCGTCCGAGGACTACTCTTCGTTCGAGGCGGCGAAGGCGAGCGCGCGCGTCATCACCGCGGACGGACGGCGCGTCGGCTACATACACTTCTGGTTCATACACATGACGGGCGTGCCCGAGATGCTCGCGTCGAAACTCAAAACTGATTTCCGCGACTGCGACGCCGTCGTCATCGATATGCGCGGGCGCGGCGGGAACGGGATGGCCGTCCAGCCGTTCCTCGACGTGCTGCGCAAAGACGAAGGGCCGCGGGGCGGCCGCCGCCCCTTCGTCGCCCTCTTCGACCGGCAGTCGCGGAGCGCCAAAGACATTCTGGCTTACGAGATGAAGAAGTCGGGGCTGGCGCGCGTCGTCGGCGAGCAGACGGCCGGGGCGGTCATCCCGGCCACCTTCGCCGACGTGGGCCACGACTCGATTCTCATGTACCCGAGCTTCAAGCTCGGACGCTACACGGACTTGTTGGAACTGCGGCCCGTCACGCCCGACGTGTTCGCCGAGCGCGCCGGCCCCCTGAGCGCCGGGGCCGACCCGATTCTCGACGCGGGCGTGGCCGAGGCTTTGCGGCTCGCGAAGTCGCCCGCGTCAGCTCCCGGGTTGAGTCGGCTGTCCTTCGGCGTCGGGCTCGCGGCCGGCCATTAGCAGGTAGGAGTAGAGCGCGAGCCCCGTCGCGGCGGCGACCGAATACTTGATGGCGGGCGCGATGGGCGCGGGGCTGATGAAGCCCTCGATGATGCCGGCGACGGCGAGTAAGGGCACGCAGCCGATGACGAGTTGGATGGCGTCGCGCCCGCGCAGGCGCAGGGCGTCGAAGCGCGAGATGTCGCCGGGGAACAGGACGGCCGTGCCGAAGAGAAGCCCCGCGCCGCCCGCGATGAAGATGCAGGTCAGCTCGATGACGCCGTGCCCGGCCATGAAGGTCGCAAGCTCCCCCCCGAAGCCCGCGCGGTAGGTGAGCGCGAGCACCGAGCCGATGCTCAGACCGTTTAGGGCCAAGACGACGAGCGTGCCGACGCCGAGCACCGCGCCGTAGGCGAAGGCGAGGAACGTGACGTAGATGTTGTTCGTCATGATGCCGCTCGCGCCGACCTGCTTGGCCTCGTTCAGGCGCTCCCACCAGCGCACGCCCCGCTCGATCATCGTCTGCCGAAACCACGGGTCGACGCCCGCGACCTCCGAGAAGTCGGCGTCGTGCCAAGTGCCGAGGTAGCCCACCAAGAAGAAGAAGAGGAAGACGGCGAACGAGGCGGCCGTGTAGCGCCACGTGCGGCGGAAGGTGCGCGGGAAGCCGCGCGCGAAAAAATTCGCGAGCCGGCGTCGGCCCTCGGAGGCGTCGGCGCGGTAGATGCGCCCGTGCGCGCGGATGACGAGGCTGTTGAGGTAGTTGACGAGCCGCGGGTCTCGACTCTCGGCGCGCGCGATGGCGAGGTCGGAGGCCGTGCGCCGGTAGATGCGCCCGAGCTCGCGCACCTCCTCGCGGTTGAGACGCCGCAGCGAGGTGCGGTCGAGCAGCGTCAGCAAATCTTCCAGACGCTGCCAAGCGCCCTTGCGCTCGTGTATGAAGCGGTCGGAGGACATGGCGAAGAAGTAGACGGTAGCCGGCAGTCAGTAGTTAAAAGACCGAAGCCGTCTGAGTTTAAATCAGCGCCCGCCGGGGCGAAAGTGTTTGTCGAAGAAGTCGGCCGTCGCGGCGTTGACGCGGACGGAGTTGGCGTGGCGCATGAAGTGGTGCGTGTCGTCGGGGATGACGAGCTCCTCGAAGGGGACGCCCGCGCGTTCGAGCCTTCGCACGAGGTCTACGGTCTGGCTGAAGCGCACGTTGCGGTCGTCGTCGCCGTGAATCAGAAGCACGGGCGAGCGCCACTTCGAGACCGACGAGACGGGCGACGAGGCCCAAGCCACGTCCAGAGCCTTCTCCACGTCGGGCGCCTTCTCGTAACGCGCTTCGAGGAGCGGGCGCGCGCGCTCGGCCGTCCAATCGTGGACGCCGTGAATGTCAACGCCGGCGGCGAAGAGGTCTGAGTCGCGCGCGAGCGCCAGCGCCGTCAGGTACCCGCCGTAGGAGCCGCCGTAGATGCCGATGCGTTTCGGGTCGACCTGCGGGAGCTTGCGCAGATACTCGGCCGCCGCCTTCACGTCGATGTACTCGGCCGCGCCCTGAAAGCCCGCGCCCGGCGGGCGGTGGAACTCGTGCCCGTAGCCGATGCCGAGGCGGAAGTTGACGGAGAGGACGACGTAGCCGCGCGCGGCGAGCGTCTGGTTCATCGCGTAGGCGTTCGAGTAGTAGTCGGAGTAGTGCCAGCCGAGAAGCATCTGCCGGGGCGGGCCTCCGTGGACGAAGATGACGGCGGGCTTCTTCTGCTCGCCCCCGCCCTCGCGCTCGAACAGTTGCGCGTGGACGCGCACGCCGTCCGGCGATTTGTAGATGACCTGCTTCGGCGTGACGAGCTGCGCGGCGGGGAAGTCGGCCGGGACGAGTTCTGCGCCCATGAGGCGCGGCCGCCCGCCGTCAAAAGGCATGACGGCCGGGAGCGGCGGGCGCTGCGCCGTCGCGCTGATGAAGGCGACGCTGCGGCCGTCGCCCGTCACGACGGGCGTCCACTCAAGACCGTCGCCCGGCGTCAGCACCTGCGGGTCGGCGCGGTCGACGGGGACGCGGACGACGTGGCGGCGGTCGATGTCCAGAGGGTCGCGGCCCGCGTTCGCGGCGAAGACGAGGAAACGCTTGTCGGGACTCAGCGTGATGTACTCGGCCATGTAGTCGCCGGGCGTGAGCAGCAGGGCTTCGCCGCCGGACGAGGCGACGGAGTAGAGGTGCGGCCAGCCGTCGGCGTAGGAGAGAAAGACGATGCGGTCGGCGGCGGCCCAGTGAAGATTCGTGCCGCCGTGCGTCGTCGGCAGAGAGTCGCGCAGGGCGTTGCCGGCCTTCCAGATTCTTTGTCCCTCGCCCGTCGCCGCGTCGGCCGTCCAGATCGACCAAGCCTGCGGGCGCAACTCAAGCACGGGGTCGGGCGCGCCGCCCGCGCCGGGGCGTCGGACGAAGGCGACGCGGCGTCCGTCCGGCGACCAGCGGGGCGAGGAGTCGCGGCCCGTCGAGGGCGCGAGCCAGAGTATCGGCGTCTGCTCGTTCGTGAAGACGCCGACGAAGGAGTGGTCGCCGCGCGCGGAGACGAAGGCGATACGAGAGCCGTCGGGCGACCACTCGATTGAGTGCGACTCGCCGCGCGCCGCGAACAGCTTCCGCGGCTGGGCCGTCCCGTCGGTCGGCACGACCCAGACGGCGCGGTCGCGCTCGAACGCGACGCGCTCGCCGCGCGGCGAAACGACGGGCGCGTCGCCGTCGGCCAAGACTTTGCCGGGGCCGCCCGCGAACGGCACGCTCCAGATTTGCACCTTCATCGCGGCCGGGCTCGAAGTCGGGTTGACGGGAGCATTCTCCTCCCAGTTCGACCCGTGCTCGCCGCCGCGCACGAAGACGACGAAGCGCCCGTCGGCGGAGACTTGCAGGCTCGTTATCTCTTGGCCGTCGTCCGAGTCGAAGCTCGTCAATTTTCGCGCCCGCCACGCCGGGCCTTCGGCGACGTAGACGTTGCGCCGGCCGCGCTCGTTAAACGCCCACGCGACGCGCGCGCCCTTCGCGGCGGCCGTCAGCTCCTGCGGGAACGGGTAGCCCTTAATCTGCTCGACGGTGAACGGCTGCGCCCGCGCGTCGAGAGAGACGACGACGAGCGCGGCGAAGATGACGAGCGCGCGGGCGCGGCGCACGACGGCGAGGCTCTTAAGCATCAACTTTCTTCCCCCCGTTTCTGATTCGAAGGTGGCGGCGAGCGCCGACAAAGATAGCACACGGCGTCAACTCGTCGTGTGGACGGCGGCCGCGCGCCGCAGGGGGTTCGAGAGGATGAGCCACGCCGAGGGGAGCGTGACGAGGAGAATGCCGCCGAGCGTCAAAAGGTCGAAGCGGCGACGCCAGAGCACGACGTCGAAGGCGAGCGCGAAGACGACCTGCGAGAGGCCGACGACCGAGACGCGCGACGGGTTGCCGGTCGCGTAGGCGCGCGTCAGCGCGAACTGCCCCAACGTGCCCAACACGCCGACGCCCGCGAGAAGCGCGAGCGTCCGCGCGTCGCCGAGCGCCGAGTAGTCAACCGCGCGGCCCGCGAACGCGAGCGACGCGAGCGCGAAGGCCGCCGAGACGCCGGAGAAGTGAGTGACGACGGCGCGCACGTCCAAGTTCCCCAAGCGGTTCAGGCCCAACATCCCGACGGCCGTCCCCGCCGCGCTCGCGAGCGCCAGCCAAACGGCCGCGCGGTCGCCGGCCACCTCCGGCCTCTGAATGAGCGCCACGCCCGCCAAGCCCACCGCGATGGCCGCCCAGACCGACGCGGCCGGCTTGTGCCCGAGCGCGGGCCACGCGAGCAGGGTGACCCAGACGGGCACGGTGTTCGTCAGCGTCACGGTCGTCGAGACGGGCAGGTGCGTCAGCGCGTAGAACGCGCACAAAAGGCTCAGGCTCCCCGCGACGCTCCGCACCCACAGCACGCGCGGACGCAGAAACACGAGTCGCACGCCGGACGAGACGGCGATGGCCGCGGCGAGCAGGAAGGCGAGCAGCGTGCGCGCGACGGCGACGAGCTGCCAGTCGCAGCGCTCGCCCGCGAGGTGGCTGAGCGCGCCCATCGTCGCGAAGGCGAGAGAGCTGGCGAGCATGTGGAGGTAGGCGGACGGCCGCTCGGCCTCCGCCGCGTCACGTCTCGTCGCCCCGCCCGTCAAACGCACGCCGAAGTTATAACACGCGCCCGCCCCGCCAACTCAAAACTCTTCTAAGGTATACTTGCGCGTCACCAAGCATACCTTTGCGGAGCGGAGGCCGAGGGCGTAAAGACGTGGAGAGGCTCATCGAGTGCGTGCCGAACTTCAGCGAGGGGCGCGACGGCCGCGTAGTCGCGCGACTCGTCGAGGCGGTCGAGTCGGTCGAGGGCGCGCTCGTCTTGGGCACGCACGCGGACGCCGACCACAACCGCTCGGTCGTCACCTTCGTCGCGCCGCCCGAAACAGTAGTCGAAGCCGCCGTGCGCGTCGTCTCGCGCGCGGCCGAGCTCATCGACCTGCGCCGCCACGCGGGCGAGCACCCGCGCATGGGCGCGTGCGACGTGCTGCCGTTCATCCCCGTGCGCGGCGCGACGATTGAGGAGGCAGTCCTGCTCGCGCACGCGGCGGGCGAACGCATCTGGCGCGAGCTGGGAATCCCCGTCTACTTCTACGAGAGCGCGGCGCTCCGCGAAGACCGACGCAACTTGGCCGACGTGCGGCGCGGCGGCTTCGAGCTGCTGCGCGAGGAGATAGGCACGCGCCCCGAGCGCGCGCCCGACGTGGGCGGCGCGCGCGTGCACGAGTCGGCCGGCGCGTGCATCGTCGGCGTGCGCCCGCTCCTCGTCGCGTACAACGTGAACCTCAAGACGAGCGACCTGCGCGTGGCGCGCGAGATAGCGCGGCGCGTGCGCGAGCGCGGCGGGGGCTTGCGCAACCTGAAGGCGCTCGGGTTCGAGCTCGCGTCGCGCGGCGTCGTGCAGGTCTCGATGAACCTGACGAGCTACGCCGAGACGAACGTCCATCAGGCGTTCGAGGCGGTCAGCCGCGAGGCCGAGCTCTTGGGCGTCGAGATTCTTTCGAGCGAGCTCGTCGGCCTCATCCCCCAAGACGCGCTCGACCGCGCGGCCGCGCACTTCCTCCGCCTCGAAAACTACGCGCCCGACCTCGTCCTAGAGAACCGCATCGCCGCCGCGCTCGCGCGCAAGAAAGGCGACGTGCTCTGAAAGCCGTGTCGCACCTGAGACTCATCGCGGCGGCGGCCCTGCGCGAGCGCGTGCGCTGGGCGCGCGAGCACCTTTACCTGCTCGCGGTGCTCGGGCCGGTCGTCGTCGGGATGACTTACTTCGGCGTCGGGCGTCTGGTGCGCGAGGGCGAGTGGAGCGTGACGACGGCGTGGGCCGTCGCGGCGGGCGTCGGCGCGGCCGCGGCGCTCGTCGTGCTCGGCATGTCGCGCGCGAGCGCGGAGATTTATCACGTCCGGCGGCCCGAGTCGTTCTTCGAGAGTCTGCCGGTCGAGACCGACACGCACTTCCATGTCGCGCTCGTGAGCCGCGCGGCGCGGACGCTGCCCACAGCCTTCGTCGCCGTCGTCGCGCGCACGCTCGCGGGCGTCGGCCCGCTCTTAGACGCGGCGCTCGTGCCCGCGCTCCTCGTCTTCGTCGCGGTCGTGTCGCTCGCCGAGGTCGCGTCGGCGCTGCAATGGATTCACTGGGGGCACGCGCGCTCGCGCTCGCCGGCCGCGGGCGCACTCGCGTTCGTCGTGCCGGGCCTCTTCGTGTGCGGGCTCCTGCTCGTCGTCATCGTCTCGCCCGCGAAGCTGCCTGAGGCGTGGAGGTGGGCGGCGCTGGCGGCGGGCGCGGCGTGGTCGGCGGCGGCCTTCCTGCTCGCGCGCGGGTGGCACGCGCGCTGGCGGCGCTCGGACATGGAGTTTGCGCGGCGTCTCGGGGCGGTCGCGGGCCGAGACCTTCGCGGCGTCGGCGTCCTGACGCGCAGGCTCAACGCTTCGACGGCGGCGCTCGTCGCGCGCGACTTGCGCCTGACCTTGCGCCGCTTCTCGTCGGCCGTCTACGTCTCGGCGGGGCTCGCCGCGCTCATCCTCGTCGCGCTGTTCGCGCTGTTGACGACGGGCGTGCTGCCCGAAGGCGAGCCGGGCGCGGCGGCGAGTTGGCTCGACGCGACGTGGCTCGCGCCGGTCGCGGCGACGAAGGTCGCGTGCGTTTTGGCGACGGTCGCGCTCTCGTCTTTGGCCGCGCCGCTCGTCGCGCACGAGCTTTCGCGTTTCTGGGTCGAGCGCGCGGCGGGCGCGGGCGCGGCCGACGTGTCGCGCGCCAAGCTCTGGTACGCGCGCGTCGTCTCCGCGCCCGCGCCCGCGGCGGCGTGGGCGGCGGGCGCGCTCTCCGGCGAAGTGCCCGCGTTCTACGTCGCGCCGCTGCTGCTGGAAAACTTGTGGCTCTGGCTGCTCGTCTCGACCGTCGTCGGCTCGTTCGCCTTCGAGATACCGGAGCAGCCGGGCCTCGCGCTCGTGCTGATGAGCTGCACGGGGTTGGCCGCCGGGCTGCTGGTCGCGTGGCTGTGGCCCGTCGGTTTTTTCCTTCTGCCCGCCATCCCGTCGCTCGTCGAGCGCGGCGCGATGCGCGCGCGTTACTACCTGATTGAGGGGGGCGATTGACGGACTGGGCGGTCGAGGTCGAACGGGTCGTGAAGCGTTACGGCAAGCTGACAGCCGTCGACGGCGTGAGTCTGCGCGTCGCGCGCGGCGAGACTTACGCGCTCGTCGGCGCGAACGGCGCGGGCAAGTCAACTCTGATTCGCATGATGACGGGACTGGCCGAGCCCGACGAGGGCGCGGTGAGCGTCTGCGGGCAGCGCGTCGCGCGGCACAACGTCGCGGCCAAGCGTCATCTGGGTTATTTGCCGGAGGAGCTCTACCTCTACGACCGTCTGACGGGCGCGGAGTTTTTGCGACTCGTCGCGGGCCTCAAGAACTGCGACGAGTCGCGCGTCGAAAGCGAGATCGAGTTCTTCGAGCTGCGCGCCGTCGCGGACAAGTGGGCCGGGAGCTACTCGCTCGGCATGAGGAAGAAGTTGGGGCTCGCCGCCGCCTTCGTCGGCGAGCCCGACGTGCTCGTCCTCGACGAGCCGCTCAACGGGTTGGACGTCGAGATGATGCGCAAACTTCGCCTGCGCATGCGCGAGGAGAGCGAGGGGCGCGGCCGCGCCTTCCTCGTCTCGTCGCACGTCATGGACTTCGTCGAGCGCACGTCGGCGCGCGTCGGGGTGATGCGGCGCGGGCGGCTCGCGGCCGAGGGCACGCCCGAGGAGTTGCGCGCGCTCGTCTCTCTGCCCGACGCGCCTTTCGAGGACGTCTTCTTCCGGCTGGCAAAGTGAGCGGGCGTCGCCCATAATGTAGCGGCGCGCGGCTTCAGCGCGCACGCCTCGCCGGCCCCTCAGCGGGCCTCGCGCCCCGCAGCAGTACGAACGCAAGGTTGGAAAAGATGTCCCCCACCGAAAAGGGCAGCGCCCCCGCGCCGCCCGCCGCGGACGGCAACCGCACGGATTCGCACGCACCACCCGCGGACGTGTGCGACGAGCAGTTGCGCCGCATCCTCGACTCCGTCCCCGAGCCCGTCTCCTACGTCGACACCGGGCAGCGCTTCCGCTTCAACAACAAAATCTACGACGTGTGGCTCGGCCGCCCGCGCCGCGAGCTCTACGGAATGCACCTGCGCGAGGTCTTCGGCGAAGACTATTACGAGGAGGTGCGCCCGGCGGTCGAGCGCGCGCTCTCGGGCAGCGAGACGAGCTTCGAGAAAGAACTCGTCTACCCCGACGGCTCGACGCGCCACGTCAACCTCACTTTGACGCCCGACTGCGACGACAAAGGCCGCGTGCTCGGGCTCGTCGTCACCGTCCGCGACCTGACCGAGCGCAAGCGCGCGGAGGCCGCGCGCGTCGAGGCCGAGCACCGCGCCGTGCGCGAATACCAAGCCCTCATCGGCAAGCTGACGGTTCTGGCCGAGGCCCTCGGCACGGCGCGCGAGCTGCTCGCCGTCTTCCGCGAGCTCAAGGAGTTCGCCGTCGCGAGCGTCCCGTGCATCGGCATCTTCATCTCGCTCTACGACGCGGAGCGCGACGTGCGGACGGCCGTCTACGCGTGGGGCGACGACGAGGAGGTGGACGTGTCGAGTCTGCCGCCGATGCCCGTCACGGCCGAGGGGCCGAACAGCCGCGCCGTGCGCACGGGTCAGGTCGTCATCACGAACGACTACTGGAACACGAAGCTCAAGGGCGCGGGCCAGCTCGGCGTCCTCGTCGGGCCAGACAACCAACTGCGCCCGCAGTCGTCGCTCGTCGTCCCGATGCGGACGATGGGGCGCACCGTCGGCACGATAGAAGTTCAGTCCTACGAAGACCGCGCCTACCGCGACGAGCACGTGACGGCGATGAGGATGGCCGCCAACCTCGCGGCCGTCGCCATCGAGAACATGAGGCTCCTCGACGACGAGAGCCGCGCGCGCCGCGCGGCCGAGGAGTCGAACCGCCTCAAGGACGAATTTCTGGCGACCATCTCGCACGAGCTGCGCACGCCGCTGACGGCGATTCTCGGGTGGTCTTCGATGCTGCGCGAGGGGAGGCTCGGCGCGAAGGAGGCGGAAGCGGCCGTCGAGGTCATCGAGCGCAACGCGCGCACGCAGCAGCAGATAGTCGACGACATCTTGGACGTGTCGCGCATCATCACGGGCAAGCTCCGCGTCGAGCCGCGCGCGTTGGGCCTCGGCGACGTGGTGCAGGCGGCGGTCGATTCGGTGCGGCCGGCGGCGACGGCCAAAAACATCGAGCTCTCGACGCGCTTCGACCCGCGCGTCGGCGAAGTCTCGGGCGACGCCGACCGCCTGCAACAGGTCTTCTGGAATCTGCTCTCGAACGCGGTGAAATTCACGCCCGTCGGCGGGAGCGTGCGCGTCCGCGTCGAGCGCGAGAACGCACGCTCTTACGCGCGCGTCGTCGTCGAGGACACGGGCATCGGCATCCGTCCCGACTTCCTGCCTTACGTCTTCGACCGCTTCCGACAGGCCGACCAATCGACGACCCGCGCCTACGGCGGCATCGGACTCGGGCTCGCCATCGTCAGACACTTGGTCGAGCTTCACGGCGGGACGGTCGCCGTCGAGAGCGCGGGCGCGGGCCGCGGGGCGCGCTTCGCGGTCGAGCTTCCGCTGGCGGAATTGCGTGGCGCGGATTTCGGGGCGCGTAACGAAGAGACGGTTGCGAGCGGAAGAGAGCAATCCGCGACGCGCGACCGTCAGGCCGAAGTCCTCAAAGGTTTGCGCGTGCTCGTCGTCGATGACGAGGTCGACACGCTCGATCTGGTCGAGGCTATCTTGCGGCGCGGGGGCGCGGAGGTCGAGCGCGCGGTGGGCGTCGACGAGGCTCTGGGCAAGTTCACTTGCGCGCCTCCGGACGCCCTCATCAGCGACATCGGAATGCCGACGCGCGACGGCTACGACTTGATTCGCGCCGTCCGGCGACTCGACGCCGAGCGCGGCGGGCCGCGCACGCCGGCCGTCGCGCTGACGGCCTACGCGGGCGACACCGACCGCCGTCAGGCGCTCGACGCCGGGTACCAGATGCACCTCGCGAAGCCGGTCGACCCGGCGCGCTTGGTCGAAGTGCTGGCCGAGGCGCTCGGCGTCGAATGACGCGACCGGGCGACGGACTCGCGGACGAATTTAAAGACGAAATTTAACGGCGGGACTAGGCGGCGCGGCCGGCGCGCTCACGGGTTGGGTTTTGCGCCGCCGGTTTTGGGCGCGGGCGCGCTCGCGGGCGGCTTGCGCGCGGGCCTGCGTCTCTCCTCGCGGATGATCTCGACCTCGCTCGGGTCGACGGTCGGGCTGAGCGAGGGCGGGTGCGCGCCGGTCGGCACGACGAACAGCTCGTAGGTCACTTCGTCGCGGTGTCCGCCGTCCAAGACGACGAGGCGCGCGGCCTCCAGACTCTTCTCGTCAACCAGATAACGCCTCGCGCGCTCGCCGCGCTTCGACGCCTCGCCCGCGGTCGCGCGCCGCCCGGCGTAGACGACGACGTACCCTTGCGCGCCCGGCTCAAGCTGGAGCGCGTCGTAGAGGGCGTCGAGGTTCGCCCGGTCGGCCTCTGCGTTCGTACTCCCGAACGAGCCGACGAGTCGCGTGACGGGTAAGTCGGAGTTGTGGTCGGCTGACGTGCACGCCTCAGCGTCGCCCTCGCACCCTTCGGGCAGTCCGCCGACCGACAGGCGCGCGCTGACGGACTGGCCCTCAAAGCCCATCGTGTCAACGGTAATCGAGGCCGTCCCGTGACCGCTCGTAATCGTCCCGCCCGAAACCTCCCAATCGTAAGTCAGCGAGAGCGACGGGTCGGCGTCCGCGACGACGGCGCGGAAGGTCAGCTCCTTGCCGTCACCCGTTACGTCGGGACATTCGATTGAAACCTGCGGGCACGTCTGCCGAGCGCGCGCGTCGTGCGCGGCGGGGAGCGCGGCGAGGGCCGACAGGATGAGCGCGGCGGCGAGCGGTGAGGCTCTGAAATTCATGCGGGGATTCTACTCCCGCGCGCGGGTTTCTTAAAGGTGCTTGCGGAGGAACGAGACTATCTTCCAGCCGTCGAGGTAGACCCACGGCAACTCGCCCGCCGTGTAGTGGCCGCAGGGCAGCCAAGCGGCGTCGACCGCGACGCCTAAACGTCGCATCTCGTCAATCATCTCGCGCGAGAGGTCGGGCGGGAAGGTCAGGTCGTGGCGCGCGGCGATGAAGCGCAGCGGGCGCGGCGGCGAGTCGTCGAGCAGCCGCGCGGCGAAGGCGAGCGGGCTGATGGGCAACCAATGGCGGCGCAGCTCTTCGAGCGTGAGCGCGTCGCCGAAGCCTTCGCGGACGTGGCGCGTCGAGATGCCGCGCCAGACGACGTCGGCGACGTAGCCGGAGACGTGGTTGAAGACGCCGACGTTGATCGACGCGTCGTGCGTGAGGGCGAGGAAGGCCACGCAAGAGCCGATGCTCGTGCCGACGATGCCGAGCCGCTCGTAGCCTTCGGACTTCAGCCAGCGCGCGGCGGCGCGCGCGTCCAAGACGGCTTGGCGGACGGACTGAAGCGTGCGCCCGACGTTCGAGGAGACGAGGTAGTCGGCGCGTTCGAGCTCGGCGGGCCGCCGCTCCTCGTGGTAGGGGAGCGTGAGTCTGAGAGACGCGACGCCGAGGCGCGCGAGCGCGCGGCAGAGGTTGACGTGGCCGTGGGCCTCGGCGTTCCACTGCGGGATGACGAGGACGGCGCGGCGCGGTCGCGACGACGCCTCCCCGCGTCGCGCTTCTTTCACGGCGGCGGGAAAGAGGCGGGCGCGCGCGGTGTTGTTCTCGGGCGTGGGAGTTTCGACGGCGCTCGTCCAAGTGAGAAGGTCGCCGTCGAGTTTGTAGTCGGTGACGTGCGGGAGCGCGAAGAAATTTTCGGAACGGCGGAGGACTTCGTCCGTGTGCCGGCGGAAGAACTCGCGCGGGTCTTCGCCGTTCGCGCCCGGCGAGACGAAGTGCGTGCCCCACTCGAAGGGGCGCACGACGCGGTTCGTGTCGCGCGTCGCCATGCGGCGCTCCTGCGCCCTGATGATGCGTCCGAGCAAGTCTACGTTTGAAACCCCTGACGGCGAAAATCTGAAACTCTGCAAATTTCAGCGGGAGACGAAATCCTAAAGGCGCGCGCCGCCGCCGGTCAAACGCGCCCGCCGGGCGCGCCGTCGCCCGCGGCGCGGAAAGGCCGAAGCCCGGCGTCGAGTTTTTGAGACTCGACGCCGGGCTTCGGGTTTGAGAGGTTACGTTTTCGGCCGGCCTAGCGCGTCGTCGCGTTGACGATGTTCGAGTAGGCCGAGTCGCCGCCCGCGTTGTAGGCGCGGACGCGGTAGCGGTAGGTGGTGCGCCGCGTGAGGCCCGAGTTGGTCGCGCCCGTGGCGTTCGCGCCGACCGTCCCGATCTGCGCGAAGTTCGTGCAGGTCGAGCCCGTGCAGCGCTCGATCTTGAAGCCCGACTCGTTGGTGGAGTTGTCGTTCCAAGCGATGCCGATGGAGGTGTTCCCCGTGCTCGTCACGCGCAGGTTCGTCGGCGCGGCCGGGCCGGCCGGCGGCGACTGAAGGTAGGTGAGCGCGGACTTCGCCTGCACGATGCCGTAGCCGAACGAGGTGTCGCGGCCCGCCGTGCCCCTGTCCAGCGCCGTCGCGTTCATCGCGTCGCGCACCTGCTGGTTCGTCCAAGAGGTGTTGTAGCTCCAGATGAGCGCGGCCACGGCCGAGACGTGCGGCGTCGCCATCGACGTGCCGTTCATGCCGGCGTACTGGTCGTTGAACGTGTGGTCGAGGAAGTTGGTGACGGTGCCGTTCGAGCCGACGGAGGCGAGCGCCGCCTGACCGTCCGACTGTCTGAGGCCGATGGCCGTGATGCTGCTCGTGTTGCCCTCGCCGAGCGTGGCGAAGAGTTCCTCTTCGAGGTTGTTGTAGATGACCGCGGCGACGCCGCCGCCGTTCTGCACGTTCGTCACCTTCTCGAAGAAGCTGTTCGTGCCGCGCTGGCAGAGGACGACCTTGCCGGCCCACGCGCCCGTCGCGGTGCACTGGCCGCCGTCGGCGAGCTGGCCCGAGACGCCCGAATTCGCCGGCGCGTATTCGACGGGCTGGCCCGCGAAGGTCGTGCCGCCGGCGGCGAGGCTGACGACCGGCTTGTAGGAGATGGACGAGAGGACGTTGACGCCGGGGGCGGCGATCTCGACGTCGGCGTTGCGCTGCGAGAAAGAGCCGAGCGCCTCGGTGTTGTCGACGGCGGCGACCGAGACGACCGTCGAGTAGCCGGCCGGGTAGGAGGTGGCCGTCGTGCCGTCGTTGCCGGCCGCGGCGATGGAGAGGACGCCGGCCGTGTAGGCGCTGTTGAAGGCGTTCTGCTCGGTGATGGAGCCGGCCGGGCCGCCGAGGCTCATGCTGACGACGTTCGCGCCCGCGTTGCGGCACTGCGTGAGAGCGGAGGCGAGGTCGGACGAGTAGGCCCACGCGCCGTCGTCGCCGAAGACCTTGACGATGTGGAGGTTGATGTTGCCGCTCGGCAGGACGCCGACGACGCCGACGCCGTTACGCAGGGCGGCGATGGTCCCGGCGACGTGCGTGCCGTGGCTGTCAATGTCGCGGTAGGGGTCGCCCGTGCCGGCGTTGGTCGAGGCCGTGACGCGGCCGCTCGTGCGATCCATCAAGTCCTCGTGCGCGTCCTTGTAGCCCGAGTCGATGATGCAAATCTTGCGGTTCGAGGCGTGCTGGTCGCTGACTTGGTCGGCCTGAACCATCTGGATGCCGTAGGGCGTCGTCTCGTTCGTGCCGACGATGGGGAGGTCTGACCACGGCGGGTTGACCTGCATCGGGTAGCGGCGCACGTCGGCTTCGATGAACTCGACGTTCGGGTTGTTCAGAAGCGCCTGACGGACGCGCTCGGGGAGGCGCGCGGCGAGCGCCGAGAGCTCGGGAAGCTCGCGGACGACTTTGCCGCCTTTGGCGCGCACGTCGTCGGCGTCGGCTTGGGTGAAGTGTCGGAACTTGATGATGTAGCGGTCGTCAGACGAGCTGTTACCGGCGGCGTCGGAGACGCGGTTGGCGGGGTTGACGCCCGAGCGTTGCGCGCCGACGAGGGTGGGGAGCGTAGCGGCACACAACACCGCCAGCGCGAGGAAGGCAAAAACTTTCTTCATTTATCCTCCGAGGTTAAAGGGTGAAGGGTATGAGGAATTCCGCGCTTAATTTAGAGGAAATCCCTTGCTGTCCTATCCGCTGAAGATAGCGCCCGAAATATGTATGACGACCCAACCTTGAAAGAGTAAAGCCCACCTTGAAGGAGAAGCCGACCTACGATGCCCGGGCACGGGATTCGTTTGCACGCGCCGCGAAAATTTTTCCGGCCGGCGTACGGGAGCGTACAAAAAGGGCGGGCGCGCCCGATGACGCGCCCGCCCTGAAGTGACTTTTGAAGTAACGTCGGGTGCTCGCCGCTTACGGGGCGAGACGCCAGAAGTTGTAGCTGCCCGAGCCGCTGTAGGAGTAGACCTGCCACATATAGTAGCCGGCCGTGCCGCTGTAGGAGATCGTCTCGTTCGACGTGGCGGTCTCGCCGCGCGCGACGATGACCCACGACGAGCCGTTCCACTTCAGCAGGTAGAGGTCGAAGTCAGCGCCCGAGGTCGGGCCGACCAGACAGCCCTTGTGCGAGCCGCTGACGCCGCTGTAGTAGTAAGTGCCGTTCGGGTGGTAGTCGTAGTCGCCCGCGCCCGAGAGCGAGCCCGAGGACTGCGTGCCGCCCGTGCAGGCCGTCGGCACGCCGCCGCCGCCGCCACCGCCGCCCGTCGTCAGGAGCGAGTAGAGCAGGCGGTTGGGCGAGCCCGTGCCGGGGCTCGTGACGACGCCCGTCGTCGCCGTGTTGACGATGGTGTCGCGGACGGTCGTCGGGGAGGCCGACGGGTTGCCTTGCAGGTAGAGGGCCGCGACGCCCGCGACGTGCGGCGTCGCCATTGACGTGCCCGAGATGGTGTTCGTCGCCGTGTCGGACGTGTACCAAGCGGACAGAATCGACGAGCCCGGGGCGAAGATGTCGAGGCAGGTGCCGATGTTCGAGAAGGAGGAGCGCGCGTCCGACGAAGTGGTCGAGCCGACCGTGATGGCGTTGGCGACGCGGGCCGGCGAGTAGTTGCAGGCGTTCTGCCCGTAGTCGTTACCGGCCGCGACGGCGACGCTCACGCCCGAGTTGATGAGGTTGTTGACGGCCGTGTCGAGCGCCGAGGAGGCGCCGCCGCCGAGGCTCATGTTGGCGACCGCCGGGTTGACGCGGTTGAGCCGCACCCAGTCGACGCCCGCGATGACGCCCGCGTCCGTGCCGTTGCCGGAGCAGTCGAGGACGCGCACGGCGTGGAGCGTCACGCCTTTGGCGACGCCGTAGGTCGAGCCGCCGACCGTGCCGGCGACGTGCGTGCCGTGGCCGTTGCAGTCGTTCGAGCCGTTGCCGTCGTTGATGGCGGTGTAGCCGTTGCCCATGCGGCCGCTGAACTGCGCGTGCGTGGCGCGGATGCCGGTGTCGATGATGTAGGCGTGGACGCCCGCGCCGGTCGGCGTGTAGTTGTACTGCTGGTTGAGCGGGAGGTTGCGCTGGTCGATGCGGTCGAGGCCCCACGGCGGGTTCGACTGCGTGGCCGAGGCGCGGACGACGCCGTCCTCTTCGACGAACTTGACGCGCGGGTCGTTACTGAGGGCGACGGCCGCGGCCTCCGGCAGCTCGACCGAGAAGCCGAGGAGCGCGTGCTTGTAGACGTGTTTGATCTTGCCGCCGTGGGCCTTCGCCAAGTCTTCGGCGACGACGGGGGCAAAGGAGTTTTCGCCCGCGGGCTGGGCGGCCCAGTCTTCGAGGACGACGATGTAGCTGTTCGGAACCTTATTGGCTTTTTTACGGAGCTTGGGTTTGTCGTTCTGCGCGCGGGACGGGGTGAGCGTCGCCGGCAAGGAGAGTGCGAGCAGCGCGACGGCTGCGAGAAGCAAAAACAGTTTCCTCATTGTTCCTCCGAAAACGTGTGGTGGGTAAGGTGTGGAGAGCGGCGTGCGTGCGTGCCGCACGAGGCGGCCCCAAGACGCGCGCCGCCGCGCTCATGAAGGGTGGCGAAAGGAGAAGCAAAAACTTACGCCTCAAAGGTTGTTCGGCGGAAGCCGCGCGCCGCCGTGCGCGCCGGGCGAGAGAGGTTCGCGCCGACGCCAAGCGGGCCGCGGCCGGAAGTCGGGATTCGACCGCACAGACTGCGTGTAGGGCAGTGCAAAAACCCTCGGTGAAGAGGGCCGAGAAACTGTCGTTCGGGGGAAGCGCACTATAGCATCTTTTTCGCGGCGCGCAAGGGCAAATTTTACACGCACACGGCCCGCAAGTTTGTTCGCCGGACGAACTTACGCGGGCGCGGCGAGGGGGGCGTAAATAAGCGTTTACGCGCCCCCCGAGGCTTTTGCCGTGAAGGATTCGGGTGAGAATGTGAGCGCGGGCCGGACGCTCCGTGCGTGCCGGCCCGCGTCGGGAAGGTCGCGACGAGGCTCAGAACGAGCCGACGTACTCGCGCGTGATGGCGCGGCCGTCCTTGCTGTTGGTGCCGGTGGAGACGGCCGCGCTGCGGAGCGCCGACTCGACCTGCGACGGGCTCGCGCCCGTGTTGCGCGACAGGTAGAGCGCCGCGCCGCCCGCGACGTGCGGCGAGGCCATCGACGTGCCCGACATCGTCGTCGTGCCGCCGCCCCTGCGCGTCGAGAGGATGCTCACGCCCGGAGCCCAGATGTCGACGCACGGGCCGTAGTTGCTCCACGACGCCTCGCGGTCGGACGAGTCGGTCGCGCCCGTCGTCGCGATGCCGTTGTTCGTGTTGCCGCCCGCGCGCGCCGGCGAGTAGTTGCAGGCGTTGTCGCCGTCGTTCGAGGCGGCGAGCGCGTAGAAGACGCCGCTCGCGGCCGAGCGCCTGACGGCGTCGTCGACGGCCGTGTTCGCGCCGCCGCCGAGGCTCATGTTGGCGACCGCGGGCTTGCGCGCGTTGGCCGTCACCCAGTCGATGCCGGAGATGACGCCCGACCACGAGCCGCTGCCGCTGCAACCGAGCACCTTGACGCCCGTGACGGGCGCGCCCGGCGCGACGCCGACGACGTAGTCAGCGTTGTCGCGCGCGGCGATGGTGCCGGCGACGTGCGTGCCGTGGCCGTTGCAGTCCTCGTTCTTGCCGCCGGCGAAGTTGACGTGGCCGACGAGGTTGATGTCCGGGTGGGCGTAG
>DASQDT010000165.1:0-1959 GCA_035634035.1 Pyrinomonadaceae bacterium
CCTTCGCGCGCGAAGGTCGGCGACGCGCAGGGCCGGACGCGCATCGCGCTCATCTCGGTCGAGACGGGCGAGGCGAAGTGGGTCGACCACGGGCAGCGCGCGCAGGTCGTGCAGGCGGCGCGCGCGCGGACGGAGGCCAACGCGACCGAGGAGGCCGTGCGCGAGAGCGGCGCGGCCGAGGCCGAGCGGACGCAGCAGGGCGGACAGCAACAGCAGCAGACCGCGCAGCAGACGAGTCAACAGACGCAAGGCGCGCAGCAGACGCAAGGGCAACAGACGCAGGGGCAGCAGACGCAGCAGAGCCAGCAGGGCGGCGCGACGGCGGCGCGGCCGCCCGCCCAGACGCAGCAGTCGCAGCAGACCGAGACGACGCAGTCGTCGCAGGCGCGCGACCGCGACGTGCAGCTCTTCCAGCTCCAATGGTCTGAGGACGGCGCGCGCGCCGCGCTCCTCGCGCGCGCGGCCGACAACAAAGACCGTTGGGTCTTGCTGCTCGACCCGGCGACCGCAAAGACGCGCGTGCTCGCGCGCGTGCACGACGACGCTTGGGTCGGCGGCCCCGGCTCGTTCACGCTCGGCTGGCTCCCGGACAACCGCACGGTCTACTTCCAGTCGGAGCGCGACGGCTTCTCGCACCTCTACGCGGCCTCCGTCGAGGGCGGCGAGCCGCGCCAACTCACGTCGGGGCAGTTCGAGGTCTTCGACGTGCGCCTCTCCGAAGACAAGACGCGCTTCTTTTTCACTTCGAGCGAGGGCAGCCTCTTCGAGCGCCACTTCTACACGATGCCCGCGTCGGGCGGCGCGCGCACGCGCCTCACGTCGATGCCCGGCAACAACCAGACGGAGATCTCGCCCGACGAAAAGACGCTCGCCGTCGTCCGCTCCTACAGCAACCGCCCGCCCGAGCTCTACCTGACGGACGCGCGCGGCGGGTCGGAGGCGAAACAGGTGACGACCTCGCCGCGCCCCGACTGGCTCGCGCACAACTGGGTAGACCCGCCCGTCGTCAGCTTCAAGGCGCGCGACGGCGCGACCGTCCACGCGCGACTCTACAAGCCGGCGAACTTCCGGCGCGGCGGCCCGGCCGTCATGTTCGTCCACGGCGCGGGCTACCTGCAGAACGTTCACAAGTGGTGGAGCACCTACTACCGCGAGTATATGTTCCACCACATCCTGATGGAGCGCGGCTTCATCGTCATCGATATCGACTACCGCGGCTCGGCCGGCTACGGCCGCGACTGGCGGACGGGGATTTACCGCCACATGGGCGGGAAGGACTTGACCGATCACGTCGACGCCGCGCGCTACCTCGTCGCGGAGCACGGCGTCGACCCGAAACGCGTGGGCATCTACGGCGGCTCCTACGGCGGCTTCATCACCTTCATGGCGATGTTCACCGAGCCCGACGTGTTCGCGGCCGGCGCGGCGCTCAGGCCCGTCACGGATTGGGCGCACTACAACCACCCCTACACGTCGAACATCCTCAACACGCCGCAGTCAGACCCCGAGGCCTACAAGCGCAGCTCGCCCATCTACTTCGCCGAGGGGCTCAAAGGGCACTTGCTCATCTGCCACGGCATGGTCGACGTCAACGTCCACTTCCAAGACACCATCCGCCTCGTCCAGCGCCTCATCGAGCTGCGCAAAGAGAACTGGGAGCTCGCCGTCTACCCGGTCGAAGACCACTCCTTCGAGCGCGCCGACTCATGGGCCGACGAATACAAACGCATCCTCAAACTCTTCACCGAAAACCTACACCCTGACTCTGGCTCATCACCCGGCGGACGCGCGACCGGCGCGCGCAGCCGCTAGTCAGCGCGGTTAGCCACGCGGCGGAACACCGCCCGCCGTCCTCACGCGGGACGGCGGGCGGTGTTCTTACACTCGGGCAGACCTCGGAATGTTGTGAACGGAAGACCGGCCCCAACTTCAACCTCGAAGGCTAACTGTTGGTTGAGT
>DASQDT010000166.1:0-9513 GCA_035634035.1 Pyrinomonadaceae bacterium
GGACGGCCTCGGCGGCTTCGAGGAAGGTCTTGAGCTTCAGAGTGGTCTGCGAGACGACGAGCGGCGCGTGCAGCGGCGGAAGCTTGGCGACCTCGCTCGCGTCGCGGACGACGTAGGCGCGCGTCGGCGCGTAACCCTTGACGCCGATCATCTCGGGGTGGTCGGGGCTGCCGACGACGACCACGTCGCGCCCCTCGGCCGCGGCGCGCTCGGCCAGCTTCTGAACCTTCGTGACGAACGGGCAGGTCGCGTCCACGACCTTCGAGGCGCGCTCTTCGAGCTCGCGCTGCACCTCGGGCGTCACGCCGTGCGCGCGGATGACGGCCGTCACGCCCGTCTCGACCTCGGCCGGCGCGTCGATGGTGCGGACGCCGCCGCGTTCGAGCCGGTGAATCTCCTGCGTGTTGTGGATGAGCGGCCCGAGCGTGCGCACGGTCGCGCCCTCGCGCAGCTCGTCCTCGACCATCTCGACGGCGCGCTCGACGCCGAAACAGAACCCGTATTCGTCGGCCAGCAGAACTTGCATCTTGGTCAAATGTTGTCCGCACCCTCGTAGAAAGTCGGCGCGGGCTCGGGCGTCGCCGCCGCCGGGTCGCGCCGGCGCGTCCACTCGTCGCGCAGGCGGTCGGCCGCGGCGAGCGACTCGTCAACCCAACCCATGTTCTTCTCGGCGAACCAGCGGACGCCGCCCCAGAAGTTCTTCTCAAACTCGCCGAGCTTGTGCGCCGCGTCGCGCGGGAGCACGGCGAAGGACGCGTCGCAGATGAAGCGGAGCGCGTCGCCGACGGCGTTGCCGGTGTTGTAGCGCGGGTCTTTAGTGCCTTCCATAATTAAAACTTACCTCCTGCCGAACACATACGGCCGCCGGCCCCGCCGCGTTCCGCAGGAATCTTAACACGGACGGCCCGCCCACCTTAACCGCCGACGGCCTCGCGCACGGCGGGCCACATCGCGTCGGCCCAGAACTCGTAGCCTTCGTCGGAGGGGTGGAAGCCGTCGGAGCAGAAGAACTCGGGGCGGGCGGGCAGAAGCTCGGCGCTCGGCGTGAAAACGTCGACGACGCGCAGGTCGTGGCGCGCGGCCGCGTCGTCGATGGCGAGGTTGAAGAGGCGTATGCGTCGGCGCGCGTCGTCGCGCATGAAGGCGGGGACGCCGGGGGCGCAGGCGATGTCGGGGATGTTGGTGAGGACGAGGGGCGCTTCGCTGACGGCGCGGACGCGCGTAATAATCGCTTCGAGGTTCGCGGCGTACTGCTCTTGGGAGAGTCGCTGAACGTCGTTGACGCCGATGCCGACGGTGACGAGGTCGGGCCGCTCGCGCTCGAAGCGCGGCATCTGCGAGCGCAGAACGTCGGCCGTCGTCGCGCCGCTCACGCAGAGGTTGACGAGGCGCGAGCCGGGCCGCGTCTCGTTGATGCGCTTGAAGAGGCGCGCGACGTAGCCGCCGCCGCCGCTCCTCGCGCCGACGCCCGCGCCCGTCGAGTCGCCGAGCGCCGCGTAAACTATTCCGTCAGACATCTTCTCATCACTCATCTTCGTAGAAACCCCTCGTCGAAAATTTAGCGCGTCAAACTGTAATCCGCGCGCGCCCAAACTCCCTCTACGTCCCGCGCGCCCGGCGCGGATTCACAGCGCGGCCTCGGAGCGGACGGGCTCGCGCAGGATTTCGGCGGCGGCGCGCTCGGCCGTCCGCGCGGCCGCCGGGTGCGCGTCGCGCAGGTTCGCGATTTGGAGGAGCGACTCGCCCGTGCGCGAGAGCATCCGGAAGAGGTCGCCCTCCTCGGCGCGCGTCTGGTTGACGAGCTCGCGCCACTGCGCGCCCGAGGCCCAACGCGCGGCGGTCGCGGCGGCCGAAAAATTCATCTCCGGCGCGGGCTCGATGTCGTGACGCCACTCGACCGAGCCGACCTCGTAGGCGATGCGGTCGAACTCGCCGAGCGCCGTGACGAGCGGGTCGTCGAGCGGCAGCTCGCCGTAGTCGCGGTCGGAGTCGGACGCGAGCGCGGCCATCAGGCCGGCGGCGCGCGGCGCGTCGAGCGAGGCGAACAGTCCGCGCTCGACGGCCTCGCCGACGAGGAGCGGCCGGTCGACTCGCAGGTCGGCCAGCCAGCGCCCGCGCTCTGTGACGCGCTCGGCGAAGAAGTCCAAGTAGCCGAAATGATGGAGGACGCGCGCGCGGCGCTCGAAAGGCTCCCAAGACTCGCCGCGCAAGACCTCCACCTGCCGGTCGAGTCGCTCCGCCTCCTCGGCCTCGGAGACGACCGACCACAAGACCTCCTCGCAGCGCGCGCGGCCCGCCTCGTCCGCGCCGAGCGAGGCCGAGAGCGAGTCGATGAGGTCGTTGATGAGCGCGACCGAGGCTTCCGTCGGCCCTCGCGCGTCGCGCAGCCGCGGCTCGTCGAGCAGAGGCGCGCGCCCCGTCTCGACCGCCGTGAAAGCCTCGTCGCGCCCCGCCTCGTCGCGCGCGTAGACGGGGGCGTAGACGCGCCCGACGCGTTCGAGCGCGAGCGAGGCGCGGCGTCCGTCGGGGCGCACGCCGACGAGCCCGTCGCCGCGCCGCTCGGTGACGAAGACTAAGCGGCGCGTGCTGCGGCCGACGCCGACGACGCGGCCCGCGACGACGACCTCGTCGAGCCAGCGCATCGAGGCGTCGGCGCGCGTCTGCGGCGCGCCTTCGAGGAGTCGCGTGCGCGCGCTCGCCAAGCGTTCGAGGCCGCGCGCGAGCTCGGGCGTCAGTTGACAGCCGGCGTCACGGAGCTTCTCGCCCATGCGCCGCTCGACGGCGGCGCGTCGTTCCTCCAGCTCGCGCGCGCTGTCGAACTGCGCGCGGCGCGCGAAGCTGCGCTCGCTGATGTCGCGCACCTGACGGAACGTGCCGTAGGCGTCGAGCAAGTTAAGGAGCGTCGTGTAGGTGGCGCGGAACTGACTCTCAAGCGGGTCGGGCGGTGACTGCAAAAGCGCGGCGAGCTTCTGCGGGTCTTGGTGCTGGCCCGGCGCGGCGACGACGAAGCCGACGCGGTCGCGGCCGCGCCGCCCCGCGCGCCCCGTCATCTGCTGAAGCTCGGAGGCCGAGAGCATTCGCCAGCCGCGCCCGGTGCGCACGTCGATGTTCGAGAGCGCGACGGTGCGCGCGGGGAAGTCGACGCCGGCGGCGACGGTCGCGGTGGCGAAGATGGCGTCGAGGAGTCCCGACGCCATCAGGCGCTCGATGGCGAGCTTCCACGCCGGCAGGTGGCCCGCGTGGTGCGAGGCCACGCCGCCGCGCACGGCGATTTCCCAGTGTCGGTGACGGCGCATCTCGGGGAAGCGGTCGGAGAGTTCTTTCAAAACCTGACGCCGCGCCTCGCGCCGCTCCGAGTTGTTCGTCCCGCGCGGCGAGAAGGCCGACTCGGCGGCGGCCTCGTCGCAGCGTCGGCGCGTCGGCATGAAGACGATGGCCGGGAGCAGGTCGTAAGAGCCGAGCGCGGCGAGCAGCGTCGAGGGCGGCATCTCGGGCATCCGCGCGCGCGCCTCGCCGCCGGGACGGCCGCGCGCGAAACGCTCGCGCCCCGAGTCCTGACGCGGCGCGCGCGAGTTCTGCATGAAGCGCGCGATCTCCTGATTGAAGTGGCCGCGCTCGTCCATGAGCGGCGCGAGCTGCCCGTCGGGGTAGAGGAATCCGGCGCGCAAGGGGACGGGCCGCGCGCCCGGACGCGCGACGACGCGGCAGGTGCTCCCGCGCACCTCCGCGATCCACGCGGCGAAGTCTTCGGCGCGGCCGACCGTCGCGGAGAGCAGGAGCAGGCGGACGCGCGGCGGCGTGAGGATGATGGCCTCCTCCCAGACGTGGCCGCGCTCCTCGTCGGCGAGGTAGTGGGCCTCGTCGAAGATGACGAGGTCGGCCTCGACCTGACGGCCGCCGCGCAGGGCGTCGAAGAGTTGGTTGCGGTAGACCTCGGTCGTGCCGACGATGACGGGCGCGTCGGAGTTCTCCTTGCGGTCGCCCGTCAGAATCCCGACGCGCTCGGTGCCGAACTCGGCCGCGAACTCCTGATACTTTGAGTTGGTGAGGGCCTTGAGCGGGCTCGTGTACCAAGTGCGCCGGCCCGCGTCGATGAGGCGTCTGATTTCCTCGCGCGCGATCCAAGTCTTGCCGCTGCCCGTCGGCGCGGTCACGAGAACGTCTTCGCGCTCGATGGCGTCGAGGGCTTCGAGCTGGAAGGGGTCGGGGCGGAAGGGCGCGGGCGCGGGCGCGCCGATGCCTTCGAGCAGTTGGCGGAGCGTGCTCGTGCGCGCCGCGCGCCCCGCGACCGAGGCGACCGACGCCACCTCCGACGGGGAGGCCCCGCGCCTCCCGCCGACGCCCTGACGCCTCTCGTCGCCCGGCGCGCGCCGGCCGCGTTCGTCCCCGCCCCGACGCCCGCCGTCGCCACTTTCGCGCCGCCCGCCCGTCGAGTCGCGCGCGCCGCGGCGTCGCGTGCCGCCGCCACCGCCCCCTCCGCCGCCCCTCTGTCGTCCCATGCCGCCATTCTAACCCAAGCCCTTTGTGAAATGACCCCGGCAGATGCTAACTTTTACGCGGCGAGTCGCAACTTCCGCGCGGCGGAGAGCGTCTAAAGTCTTTGCGCCGCGCCGGATTCGCGCGGGGGCGCGAGAGGGGTTTTCGGGGGATGACGGGAGAGCTTTTCGACGATTTCGAGGTCAATAGCGTGCCGCTCTGGCCGCGGCTGTCGCGCCTCGTGGCGCTCTCGGTCGTGCTCCACGGGCTCATCATCGTGGCCGTCGTCTACGTGCCGACGCTGCGCGCCGTCGCCCGCGCCGCGGGCAGCGTCGCCGGCATCGAGTTCGTCGAGGAGGACTACACGAAGACCGTCATCGGGCAGCGCGCCACGCTCGTCAAGGTCGAGCCCTACGAGAAGCTCTACTACCCGGCCGACTACTTCACGCCCGGCCAACTGCCGGTCGCGCCCGAGGCGACCGTCCTGTCCGAGGCCGCGACCGTCCAGACCGCGCCGCCGCCGCCCGTCTTCATGGGCCGCCAGCCGCGCAGCCGCGTGAGGACGTTGGCGACGCCCGAGCCGACGCCCGAAGAGATTGCCGACGTGGACGCGACGCCGACGCCCGCGCCCGAGCCGACGCCCGGCGCGGACGCCGCCAAGTCCGACGCCGAGATAGACCGGCTCGCCGCCGAGAACAAGACGCCGCGCCTGCCGAAGATCAACACCAAGCCCTTCACCAACCTTCTCATGACGGGCAAGCGGATGGTGGACGAGAAGCAGATTGACCTCAACGGCACGCTGGAGCTGACCGTGACGGCCGTCCGCCAGCCCGACGGCACGCTCGGCGACGTGAAGATAGAGGGCGCGGCCTCGGACGCGAACCTCAACAAGCTCGCCGAGGAGTTCGTCGCCGCGCTCAGCGACAGCAAGCTCTTCTCCGTGCTCACCGACATGGAGCAGGTCAGGATGGGGCTCAAGCTCGACCAAGAGACGCTCGCCGTCAACGTCGTCGGCGACGTGAAGTCGGCCGAGCGCGCGAAGGAGATGGCGACCGGCTACGGCGGAATGCTCGCGTTCGCGCGGCTGAAGACTTCCGACGACGGCGAGCTGTGGAAGGGCGTGCAGATTTCGTCCGACGGCGCGAACTTCGTCATGGATTTTAAGATGACGCGCGAGGCGGCGGCCGGACTCTTGGCCAAGCAGCTCGCCAAGCAGCAACAGCAGCAGCAGCAGGAAGCGCCGAAGGAGACGCCGAAGTAAGTCCCCCCGCGCCGCCCGACAGTGATGAGAACGTCTCTTAACAACGTCCCGCGCTCGCTCGTGCGCTACCTCTTCGTCGGGGCGGCGGCGCTCAGCCTTCTGCCCGCCGCGCCGCCCGCGCGCGCGCAAGGTGACGCGTCCCCGTCCTCCTCTTCGGCCGCCGGCCCTCAGAAGATCAACGTGCAGCCCCTCAAGGAGCTGCTCGCCCGCTTCAGAGAGATTTTCGAGCGCGCGGGCGCGACCGCGGGCGCGCGCGAGGCGACGGTCGAGGCCGACTTGGCCGAGGACGGGAGCTTTACGGACGTTCGCCTCGACGGCGCGGGCGACCGCGAGTTTCTGCGCTTCGCCTCGGACGCGGCGGCGGCCCTGAGCAACAGCCGCGTCTTCTCCGCACTCTCGAAAGAGGGCGCGCGCCGCGTCGAGATGCGCCTGCGACTCGACGCCGAAAACGTCCTCGCCTCCGCCTCCGCCGAGGTCGCCTCGGCCGAGCGCGCGCGAGAGATGGAGCTCGGCTACAGCGCGATGTTCATGCTCGCGCGCAAGAGGGCCGAGGGCACGAGGGCGCAGCCCCTCTGGAACGGCGTCCGCCTCTCGGCCAACGGCAAGCGGCTCATGCTGTCGCTCGACGTGCCGCGCGAGACGGTCGGCAACCTCCTCCACCGGCAGATCACACCCAACTAAACACGCCCGCCGCGTCGCACGCGGGTCGCCGAAAAGCGACCCGCTTGCCTACGCGTCTCGCGCTCTCGTACAATCTCGGGTTGCGCCCCTCCCGTAATGTGCGTGACCAGAAGCGCCGCCCCTTCCGCGTTGAAGTGAGGCCGAGCGCGCCGCCTTTTTAAAGCAGGATTAGAGCAATGATTGACAAGTTTCTGACCAAAGTCTTCGGCAGCAAAAACCAGCGCCAGATCAAGAGCCTCCAGCCGCTCGTCGCGCACATCAACGAGCTCGAACCGTCGCTTGAGAGCCTCTCGCAGGACGAGCTGCGCGCGCGCACCAACGAGTTCAAGGAGCGCATCGAGCGCGCCGTCGCGGGCGCGTCCGACAAGGAAGAGCGCAAGCGACGCCAGCGGGAGATTCTCGACGAGATTCTGCCCGAGGCGTTCGCCGTCGTCCGCGAGGCCTCGAAGCGGGCGACCGGGATGCGCCACTTCGACGTGCAGCTCATCGGCGGCATGGTCTTGCACTCCGGCACGATCGCGGAGATGCGGACGGGCGAGGGCAAGACGCTCGTCGCGACTCTGCCCGCGTACCTCAACGCCCTGACGGGTCGCGGCGTCCACGTCGTCACCGTCAACGACTACTTGGCCTCCCGCGACGCCGAGTGGATGGGCCGCATCTACGGCTACTTGGGCCTCTCGGTCGGCGCCATCGTCAACGACCTCGACGACTGGGAGCGCAAGGACGCCTACGCGCGCGACATCACCTACGGCACCAACAACGAGTTCGGCTTCGACTACCTGCGCGACAACATGAAGTTCGACCTCGCCACCTGCGTCCAGCGCGAGCACCACTACGCCATCGTCGACGAGGTGGACTCGATTCTGATTGACGAGGCGCGGACGCCGCTCATCATCTCGGGCGCGTCCGACGAGGCGACCGACAAGTACTACAAGGCCGACGCCGTCATCCCGCACCTGCGGCGCGCGCAGTTGCAGGACGACGGGAAGCCCGGCCCCGGCGACTTCATCGTCGACGAGAAGCAGCACTCGGCCGTCCTGACCGAGGAGGGCGTCGACAAGGCCGAGCGCCTGCTCGCGGTCGGCAACCTCTACGACCCGTCGAACATGGAGATGCTCCACTGCGTCGAGCAGGCGCTCAAGGCGCACACGCTCTACCGCCTCGACCACCACTACGTGATTCAGGAAGGCGAGGTCATCATCGTCGACGAGTTCACGGGCCGGCTGATGAAGGGCCGCCGCTGGTCCGACGGGCTGCACCAAGCCGTCGAGGCGAAAGAGGGCGTGAAGATCGAGCGCGAGAACCAGACGCTCGCCACCATCACGCTGCAAAACTACTTCCGCCTCTACGAAAAACTCGCCGGCATGACCGGCACGGCCGAGACCGAGGCCGCCGAGTTCGACGCGACCTACAAGCTCGACGTGTCCGTCATCCCGACGCACCGCCCGATGGTGCGCAAGGACAACTCCGACGTCATCTACCGCACGCTCCCCGAGAAGTGGGACGCGGTCGTCGAGGAGATCAAGGAGCTTCACGAGAAGGGCCAGCCCGTGCTCGTCGGCACGGTCTCGGTCGAGAACTCGGAGCTGATTTCGCGCCGGCTTCAGAAGATTCAGGTTCCGCACAACGTCCTCAACGCCAAGCACCACGAGCGCGAGGCCGAAATCGTCGCGCAGGCCGGCCGCAAAGGCTCGGTCACCATCGCGACGAACATGGCCGGCCGCGGCACGGACATCCTGTTGGGCGGCAACCCCGAGTTCATGGCGCGCGAGTTTCTGAAGCGCGAGGAGGTTGACCCCGAGGAGGCGACCGAGGAGCAGATGCGGGAGGCGCTCGAACGCGCCAAGCGCATCGTCGAGGAGGAGCACAA
This sequence comes from Pyrinomonadaceae bacterium, assembly GCA_035634035.1. Classification (GTDB taxonomy): domain Bacteria; phylum Acidobacteriota; class Blastocatellia; order Pyrinomonadales; family Pyrinomonadaceae; genus DASQDT01. The sequence continues at coordinate 8,289 of DASQDT010000166.1, forward strand.
GGAGGTCGTCTCGGCCGGCGGGCTCCACATCCTCGGCACCGAGCGCCACGAGTCGCGCCGCATCGACAACCAGCTGCGCGGGCGCGCCGGCCGTCAGGGCGACCCCGGCTCGTCGCGCTTCTTCCTCTCTCTGGAAGACGACCTGATGCGCATTTTCGCGGGCGACAAGGTCAAAGCCTTGATGCAGCGTCTGGGCATGGAGAAGGGCGTCGCCATCGAGTCGAAGATGGTCTCGAAGCGCATCGAGGCGGCGCAGAAGTCGGTCGAGGCGCGCAACTTCGAGACGCGCAAACACCTCCTCCAGTACGACGACGTGATGAACAAGCAGCGCGAGACCATCTACGGCCTGCGCCGCCGCCTGATGGAGGAGCCCGACCAGCGCGAGTACCTCGTCGGCGAGCGCGGCGTCGCGCGCGACCTGCTCTCCGACATCACGCGGCAGTTCATCAACCCCGACGTGTCGCCCGACGACTGGGACGTCGAGGCCTACAGGGTTCAGCTCCTCTCGGTCTACGCCTTCGACGCCGACGCCGAAGGCATCGACTTCGAGCACCTCACCTCGCAGCAGGTCGAGGACGCCGTCTGGGAGCGCCTGCGCGCGCAGTACGCGGCGAAGGAGGAGCAGGTCGGCGTCGAGGCGATGCGCACCTACGAGCGCATCATCATGCTCAACATCATCGACGCGCAGTGGAAAGACCACCTGCTCTCGATCGACCACCTCAAGCAGGGCATCGGGCTCGTCGGCTACGGGCAGAAAGACCCGCTCGTCGAGTACAAGAAGCAGAGCTTCGACATGTTTCAGGCGATGCTCGACCGCATCGACACGACGACCATCCGCACGCTCTTCAACCTCCAAGTCGTCGCCGAGCAGCAGCCCGAGCAGATGCAGCAGCGTCGCCAGCGGCGCCCGACGCGCATGACCTTCACCGGCCCGAATCAGGGGGCGACGGCCGCGGGCGAGGAGGCCGCGCGCACCAAGACCGTGACGCGCGACCAGCCGAAGGTCGGGCGCAACGACCCCTGCCCGTGCGGTTCGGGCAAGAAGTACAAGAAGTGCTGCGGCGCGTAAGCGCGCGCCGCCGGAAGGGGAAACAGGTGTCGGCTCGCCGCACGCCATCACGCCGCGCTTTCGCGCTCGCCGCCGTCGCGTGCCTGCTCGCAGCGGGCGCGCGCGGCGTCGGGGTGCGGGCGCAGGGTCAGCCGCCGCCGGCGTCCGAGCAGTTCA
>DASQDT010000167.1:0-28217 GCA_035634035.1 Pyrinomonadaceae bacterium
CGGACTTCGTCAAGAACGTCCCGCCGCACGACACCGACGAGGCGCTCGACGGCGAGACGATTCTCAAGTCAATCGAGGCCCAACACGGCATCTTCGTCGAGCGCGCCCGCGGCATCTACTCCTTCTCGCACCTCACCTGTCAGTCGTACTTCACCGCCAAATACAGCGCCGACAACGCCTCGCGCGGCACGCTGGCGCGGCTGGTCAAGAATTGCACCGACTTTCGCTGGCGCGAAGTGTTCCTGCTGACGACGAGCCTGCTGCCCGACTCCGGCCCGTTCATGAACATTTTCCGGCGCGGCCTCGACGCGCTGGTTCAGGACGACGAAAAGTTGGTGGCGTTGCTCGCGTGGGCCGACAAAAAAGCGTCGTCGGTTAAAACTGATGTTTGGTACGTGCGGGCGTCCTATTTGACTAAAGAGCTTTACTGGCAGAGCCGAGACCCCATCGCCATCGCCGGGATTTGGTTTGACTACCTAACACCCACCGACCCCTCCGCCAGCTACGACCTTACAATCGACGACGCCTTTCTCTCGGCCCTCAGATTCGCCGTCGGCTACGCTAACCCCGGCGCGCGCGGGCGGGCGCTTAGCGACCACCTCGCTCACAGGCTTGCCACGGCCCGCAATTGCGCTCTGGATAAAGGATTATATGAACTCGCGGGAGAACTCGCCGCGCTCGCGGTGCCGCCCGTCGACGCTACTTTCGCGGAGTGGAAAGACTTTATAGATAAGTTAATCGGGTTGATGGCGAAGCACAGGGACATCGCGCACAGGCGCGGTTTAACGGAGGAGCAAGAACTGACGTTGGTTAATTACTTTTACGCCACGCGCCTGTTAATGGAGTGTCTGGACTTGGCGACGATGCCGCCGGAGGAGAAGCGCTCGGTGATGGAGAGTTTGTTTGCGCCTCCGGGGCGGGCGGGCGGAGAGCAAGGGGGTTGACGCAGGGTGATTGAGGTCGTGAGCCGGCAGAGGAAGGTGAGGGTTGATTGCGAGGGGTGGCGGGAGTTTGTCGAGAGGGCGATGGGGGTCGTGCCGGCCGAAGAAGGGGCGGGGGTGACGGTCGTGTTCGTGTCGGACGCGAGGATGCGGGAGCTGAACCGGATGTGGCGTCACAAGTCGGGGACGACGGACGTTTTGTCGTTCCCGTCCGAGGCCGAGGAGTGGGAGCGCGCGGCGGCCGAGGCCGAAGGGGAGGGGAAGAGTCTGGGCGACGTGGTCATCTCGGTCGAGCAGGCCGCGCGTCAGGCGCGCGCCAACGGGCTCGCGTTCGACGACGAGGTGGCGCAGCTCATCCTCCACGGCCTCCTGCACCTGTGCGGCTACGACCACGAGACCGACGGCGGCGAAATGAACGCCCTCGAACTCCGCCTCCGCCGCCGACTTGGAATATAATCAGCACTCGGCCGCCGGCTTCCGGCTTTGAGTGTCGGGGGCGTCCGTCCCGACGGCCTTCGCGGCCGGGGGGCCGGAGCTGATAGCCGAAAGCCGATTGCCGACAGCTTCCTTATGGAAATCGAGATCGCCATCGCGTGCCTGCTGCTCGTCGTGCTGACGTTTCTGGCGACCGTAGACATGGCGTTCGGGCAGTTGAGCGACGTGGGCCTGCGCCGCCTCATCACCGAGCGCGAGGCGCGCGCGGGCGACCCGCTCGCGCCCTTCCTCGGCGAAGTCCTCGACAACCGACCGCGCTTCCGCTTCACCTTAACGGCCGCCATCCAAGTCCTGCTCGTCGGCATCGCAGTCCTCGTCACCTCCATCTGCTACCACCTCTTCACGGACAAGCGGCGCTTCCTGCTCATCGCCTTCTTCGTGGGCTTGGCCGCCACCATCGTCTTCCGCCAAGTCATCCCGCGCTTCGTCTCGCGGCGCAACCCCGAGAAGACCTTCCTCGCCCTGCTCCCGCTCCTGCGGCCCGCCTACCGCGTGCTCTCTCTGGCCGCGCTCCCGTGGCAGAGCCGCACGGCCGAGCGCGCGCGCCGCACGAGCGAGCAGCCGACCGAGACGCCCGACGCCGACGAGGACGAGTCCTCGGACGCCGACGACCTCCAAGCCCTCATCGACGTGGGCGAGGAGGAGGGCATCATCGAAGAGGAGGAGGGCGAGCTCATCCAGTCGATCATCGAGTTCGGCGACACGCGCGTCGCCGAGGTGATGACGCCGCGCACGGACATCGTCGCGCTCCCCATCACGGCCACCGTGCGCGAGGCGCGCGACGCGATGATCGAGTCGAAGTACTCGCGCCTGCCCGTCTACCGCGAGCAGATAGACAACGTCGAGGGCCTCATCTACGTCCGCGACCTGATGTCGTGCTGGCCCGAGGGCCGCGAGGGCGCGCCCATCGAGCCGCTGCTTCGGCCCGCCTACTTCGTCCCCGACTCCAAAGCCCTCGGCGAGCTGCTCGAAGAGATGCAGAAGACGCACGTCCAGCTCGCGATGGTCATCGACGAGTACGGCGGCGTGGCCGGACTCGTCACGGTCGAGGACATTCTCGAAGAGATCGTCGGGGAGATTGAGGACGAGGACATCGAGTCCGACGAGATCGTCGAGATCGTCGAGGCCGGCGACGGCTACTACGAGGTGCTCGGCTCGACCGAAGTGGGAAAGATAGAGCGCCTCTTCGATTTCGAGTTCGAGGACGACGACTTCACGACCATCGCCGGGCTCGTCATCAACGAGTCGGGGCGCGTGCCGCAGGCGGGCTCGCGCCTGAGCCTGCGCGGCTTGGACGTCGAAGTCCTCGAAGCCGACGAGCGCAGAATCGGGCGGCTGCGCCTGCGCCGCGCGCCCGAGAACGGCGGCGAGCCGGGCGGCGCGTAAAAAGCTCTTCAGCACTTTCACACCGAAGCGAACACAAGGGGAGGCATGGCAAAGAAAAAGAGCAAGTTCTTGCAGGGGAGGCGCATCGACCCGCGCCCCATCGGCCCCGACATCGCGCTCGCCGACTTGGTCGACGAGACTTTTCTCGCCTACAACGCGGCGCGACTCCGCGAAGCGTGCCAGCTCTTCACGCTCAAGATGCTTGAGCCCGACGTGACGGTCGGACTCTCCATCACCGGGGCCTTGACGCCGGCCGGCCTCGGCATCTCCGCGCTCATCCCCTTGATGCGCGCGGGCTTCGTCGACTGGGTCATCACGACGGGCGCGAACCTCTACCACGACACGCACTTCGGCATCGGCCTCTCGCTCCATCAGGGCAACACGTCCGTCTCCGACGTCCTGCTCCGCGAGGAGGAGGTCGTGCGCATCTACGACATCTTCTTCGACTACTCCGTGCTCCTCGACACCGACTCGTTCTTCCGCCGGCTCATCGAGGGCGAGGAGTTCCAGCGGCCGATGTCGACGGCCGAGTTTCACAACCTGTGCGGGAAGTACGTCCTTGAGCGCGGGCGCGCGCTCGGGCTTGAGGACAAGTCTTTTCTGGCCGCCGCCTACGAGCTGGGCGTGCCGCTCTACACGTCGAGTCCGGGCGACTCGTCCATCGGCATGAACGTCGCGGCCAAAGCCCTGCAGGGCAACAAGCTCGCCTTCGACCCGTCGCTCGACGTGAACGAGACGGCGGCCATCGTGCTCGCCGCCAAGCGCGGCGCGATTCACGGCAAAGGCGACCGCGGGCGCAAGCACGGCGGGCGCTCGGCCGTCTTCATCCTCGGCGGCGGGTCGCCCAAAAACTTCATGCTCCAGACCGAGCCGCAGATTCAAGAGGTCTTAGGCATCGACGAGCGCGGCCACGACTACTTCTTGCAGGTGACGGACGCGCGCCCCGACACCGGCGGGCTTTCGGGCGCGACGCCGGGCGAGGCCGTCTCGTGGGGCAAGGTCGACCCCGACCGCCTGCCCGACGCCGTCGTCTGCTACGTCGACTCGACGGTCGCGCTGCCCCTGCTCACGGCCTACGCGCTCGCGCGCCACGAGCCGCGCCCGCTCAAGCGTCTCTACGACCGGCGCGGCGAGCTGATGGAGTTGCTGCTCGCCGAGTACGCCGAATCGAAGAGGCGTTGAGGCGAGCGGCGGCGGAAATCGAAAATAGTTGGCGGCGAGTCGTGAATAGTGATTGACTCTTAAGCGCGTTGCCTTCATGCTTCGGGCTGAAGAGTTACTTGCGCCGCCGACGCACGACCGGCTTCCGACGAAAGGGTTTCATGGCGAACAAGGCGACGATCACCGACGACCAGCCGCGCGTCTACTTCGACTGCGCGAAGTGCCCCGCCTTCTGCTGCTCGGTCTACGAGCGCGTCCCCGTCACCAAGCGCGACGTGACGCGCCTCGCCAAGCACTTCGGCGTCGACTTCGACACGGCGCAGCGGCGCTACACGAAGATGTACGAGGGCGAGCGCGTGCTGCGCCGCGTCAAGGACGTGATCTTCCCCGAGACGTGTATGTTCCTCGATCAGGAGAAGCGCTGCTGCTCGATTTATCAGGGCCGCCCGGCCGTCTGCCGCGAGTACCCCGACCGCGTGCGCTGCGCCTACTACGACCTCTTGCAGTTCGAGCGCCGGCAGCAGGACGACCCCAACGTCGTCCCGCTCATCCAGATCACGTTCCGCGAGACGAAGAAGGCGGAGACGAAGAACGACAACCGCAACGGACGGCGCGAGCGCGTCTGGGAGTGGAAGCCTGAGAAGCAGTGAGGTTTGAGAGATGAGAGAGTTTCTGGCGAAGATGGTCGGCAAGCGCGTGGACGTCTACTGCGGCGGGGCGTCGAGCCTGCGCGGGAAGATCTCGAAGGTCGAGGGCGGGGTGCTCTACATGAAGGACGAGGACGGGCAGACCTGTTACGTCGCCGTCGACCACATCATGGTCGTCTGGGAGACGCGCGACAACGAGCAGGCGCGTCCCGGCTTCGTCTCCAACCCGGCGAAGACTTAGAAGCCCTCCGCCGTCGCGGCGAAAAAGTTAAGGCCGGCGCTCCGGGGAGACTGGAGCGCCGGCCTTCTTTCGACCCGTTGGGGGCGGGCCTACTTGACCGAGACTTTGGCGAGCGTCGCGAGCGGCACGCGTCGGAAGCCGACGAGGCGCTTCGTCCAGTAGTCGTTGAACTTCGAGTAGACGACGCCGCGGCTCGTCGAGGCGTGGTAGAAGCCCTCGCGGTCGGCGACGATGCCGACGTGGCCGAGGTGGTTGAAGAAGACGAGCGTGCCGAACTTGAAGCGGTCTTCGCCCTCGGCCGGCTCGAAACGCTGCCACAGCGTCCGCGCGCTCCCGCGCTCGAACTCCACGCCCGCCGCCTGATAGACGCTCCACACGAAGCCCGAACAGTCGTAGCGGTTCGGCCCCGTCGCGCCCAGACGGTAGGGGACGCCCATCCGCTCGTCAATCGCGACGAACAGCGCGCCGTCGAAACCCTTCAGGCGGAACTGCGTCGCAGACTTCAGAGGCGCGGCCGTCTCCGCCTCGTCCGACTCCTCCGACTCTTCGGCCTCGAAGATGACGACGGGGTCGTTTTCGAGCCGGGGCGCGCCCGCCGTCGGCGCGACGGTCGTCGCGTAGCGGGGGCGCGAGTCGGTCTGCGCCGAGACGCTTGCGGCGAGCAGACAGAGGGCCGAGAGCGCGAGGCACGCGCGGGGGAACGTCAGACGAAAAGACATATAGGGGGAGTGTTTCTCCTCAACAGTTCGGTCTAAACTTTCTTGGGGTATTGCTCGGACGTGAGGGGCGACGGCACGCGGGCGCGTCACTGAAAGTCATTCTAGCGGACGGGTTTGCGGACGACAAGAGGCTATGTGACCGTTTCGTGACAGTTCAGCCTGACTTTTGACCGCGTGGACGAAAAAAGTCCGCGCGTCTGCGTCTAAAGGGCTCATCTTGAACGAATTGTGGCGAGTTGATACGGCCGCCGGGCTGTGGAAAAGTGAAAAAGGGCCGTTAACAGTTCCGGCGCGGCGTGATAGGATGCGCGGCCAAACCGCGAGCGCGCGAAGAGGGGAGCGATAAATGTTATTCGTCGAGACGAGAACCGCGGCCGGGAGCGTCGAGCCGGGGGCGCGGACGCGCGTGCTTGAGCTTCTGCAGGAGCGCGGCTACGCGCCGCTGATACGCGGGATGCGGCTCGACACGTTCGCCGAGGCGCTCGGCGGCGAGGGGCGCGCGGCCGAGTTCGAGCGCGCGATGGCCGAGCAGACGGACGACCCCGGCGAGCCCCCCTTCGTGCGCGGCGACATCTTCTTGGCCGACGACCAAGCACTCTTCCTCGTCTTCGACGGCGAGGGCGACGAACGCGGCTTCACGCGCGCGGGCCTCGTCTACGGCCCGGAGGAGGACGACCCCGAGCGCCGCCTCTCGGAGTTCTGCCGCGACGTGGCCGAGGCCGTCCGCGCGGCCGGCGCGTCCGTCAACACGTCGGGCGCGGCGTCGGAGGGCGATAGCTCGTCCGACGCTTCGGCGGCGAGCTTCGAGTGGCGCGACGGCGGGTCGCGCGCGCCGTCGAGCTTCGCGCGTTTCGCGGCGGCGCAAGGTGAGGACGCGGGCTCGCCTTCACGCGTGTCGCCGCGCGGCGCGGAGACGGCCGAGCGTCTGCGCGCGGTCGAGATGTTGGAGGACGCCGAGGGGCGTCGGCTCTTGCGTCGCTTGAGCGAGGCGCAGGCGGCCGGGCGCGTGTCGGAGTTGACGGCGGCCGGCGCGTCCGAGCCTCTGCCCGACCAGCTCGTGATGCGGCTCGCGGGCGCGGGACTCGTCCGGCGCGAGCTTCTGATTAGCTGCCGCAAGGACGGCCGCCACCTCTTCCGCCTGCCTTCGGCCGACGCGCTCGCGGCCATCACGGCGAGCAACGCCGTGTGCAGCGAGTGCGGCGCGGCCGTCGCCGACGAGCGCGCCGAGGAGTTGATCACGCCGACACCGCTCGCCTCCTCGATGCTCGAAGACGGCGCGTGGCTCCTGAGCCGCGTGCGCGCCGCGCTCTCGCAGTCGGGCGTCCCGGAGCGCGACGTGGCCGCGCGCGCGGCGACGCCCGAGACGGACGCACAGTTGATGGCCCACGTCTGCGGCGAGACCTTCCTCTTCGTCCTGCGCGATGGCGACTTCGCGCCGGCCCACGCGCGGCGCGCGCTCGACGCCGAGGCCGAGGCCGAGTCGGCGCACCTCGTCGTCGTCGCGACCGGAAAGATTCACGAGGACGCGCGGGCGCGTCTGCGCGAGCACGAGCGTCGGCGCGCGCGAGCGGGCGAGGAGTTCGAGACGATTCTCGTCGAGGGCGTCGAGCGCGCGGCCGAAGAGTTGGGCGCGGCCTTCGAGCGCGTCTCGCGCAAGGCTCTGGCCTCCGCCCTCTACGAGCTCGACGACGCGCTCGGCATGGACGCCGGACGCTTCGTCGCCGCGCGCTTCCGCCTCGCGCGGCGCAAGACGGCCGCCCTCCAAGACCTCGCCGCCTCGGCCGCGGGCGCTCTGGCCGGAAGCCTCCCCGAGATTTAAATCACCGACACCCGAACGTGCGGGCCGCGCGCGCGGATGTGGTTAGCCACGTTCCTCGCGCGCTCCCGCCTCGCTCATGCTGCGCGGCGTGTTGACCCGCGGCCGCGACTCAGATGCCGGCGGCGCGGGTCGCGGACGCGGGGCGAGCGGCCCCGGCGTCCGCCGTGCGAAAGAGGCATCTTCGTCAAGGTGTCAAAAACGATGCTGAACGGGAAGAACGGAAATGTCTTTAACGCGGGGTTCTGGCTGGCGGTCGGCCTCGTGCTCTCCTCGACCATCCTCGCGTGGGCCCACACGCGCACCAAGAGCGTCGACCAGACGATTACCGTCACGGGCTCGGCGCGCAAGCGCATCACGTCGGACTTAATCGTCTGGCGCGCGAACGTCTCCTATCAGTCGGGCGAGCTGTCGGAAGCCTACGGGTCTCTGAAAGACCGCGTGCCGCGCGTCAAAGCCTACCTCGTCTCGAAGGGCGTCCCCGAAGAGCAGATCGTCGTCTCGTCCGTCTCGACCAAGACGATGCAGGAGAAGGACTCGAACGGCGAGGAGACGGGGCGCGTCGGCGGCTACGTGCTGACGCAGACGCTCGAAGTGCGCTCGCACGAGGTCGAGAAGATCGCGCGCATCTCGCGCGAGGTGACTGAGCTCATCGATCAGGGCATCCTGCTCGAATCGCAGTCGCCCGAGTACCACTACACGAAGCTCGGCGATTTGAAGGTGCAGATGTTGGGCGAGGCGGCGCAGGACGCGAAGGTGCGGGCCGAGCGCATCGCTTCGAGCACGGGGAGCGACGTGGGCAGCGTCCGCTCGGCCCGCATGGGCGTCATGCAGATCACGCCGGCCGACTCCAACGAGGTCTCTGATTACGGCGTCAACGACACCTCCTCGCTCGACAAGGACATCACGGCCGTCGTCAACGTCAGCTTCGCCGTCGACTGAGAGCAAGGGCGGGGCGGAAGGGCGGAGGATGAAAGGTGCGCTGACCGGACTCGGGCGGCTCGGCCCTCGTCAGAGACTTTCATCCTCCCGCCTTCCGCCTTCCGACTTGTTTTCCTATTGACAACCCGCCGCCCCGCGCGCGAATCTTATGGACGCCCCTCCCGTGTGACCCGACACGTAAAGAAAGCGGAGCGTCAGTCAAAGATGAGAATTCGCCTGTTGTCCCTGTTCGCGCTCGGAGTGTTTTTCATCGGCCCGTCGCCCGCCGCGCAAGCGCAGACGCCCGACCCCTCGGCCGCGCAGACCTACACGCGCCCGCGCACCGTCGGCGCGTCGCCGACGCAGACGCAAGGCCCGCAGCCCGGCCCCCGCGCCGACTCCACGCCCGCGCAGCCCTCGTCACAGACGCAGACCCAACGCCCCGCGCCGCAACAGCAGACGCCGCCCGTCGCGCCGCCCAACACGACGAAGCCCGCCGTGACGCCCGCGACGACGCCCGTCACAGTCCCTTCGATACCCGTCGACGCCTCCGCCGTCCCGGCCGTCCCGCTCCAGCCCGCGCGCCCGCTCTCGCTCAACCGCTTCCAAGCGCGCCGCACGGAGGCCGAGCGCCTCCTCAAGTCGCGCGCGACGACGACCGGCGCGACGCCCAACATCTCTTGGGTGACGCTCGCCGCCTACGATCAGGAGTCGTCGCAGATGCACCTGCTGACGCTCCCCAAACAGACCTTCATCACGCGCGGCGCCGAGGTCACGATGACCACCTCGGCCGGAATGCACGTCCGCCTCCGCATCGTCCGCCCGAACTACGTCAACACGCAGGTCGTCATCTCCGAGGCGGCGACCGGGCGGCAGCTGACGCCGCTCGTCGTCGAGTACCCCATCGAGAAGTTCGGACGCTTCCGCGAGATGGCCTACTACACCTCGGTGCACCCGGCGCTCCTGACGCCCGAGCTCGTCAAGCAGGGGCAGAAGTACGTCCGCACGATGCTCGACCTCGCCGCCAAGCGGCTCAAGGACAAGGGCAAGGTCATCTCGCCCGAGACCGTGGACATCGCCGAGCGCCTGTGCGTCGTCGAGCACGTCGACCACCAGCGCTTCCGCACCGAGAGCCGCGCCGAGATCTACAACGAGGTCTACGCGCTCTTCGCGCTCAACGAATTAGACACCTACCGCTACTCGGTCTCTTCGGCCGGCGCGGGCGGGATGGTGCAGATGATCCCCTCGACCTACCAGATGCTCCGCCGCCAGCACCCGTCGGTCGGGCTCAACCCCGACTTCGTCCTCGGGATGCGCAACCACGGCAACGCCCTCGAAGCGATGCTCCTCTACATGCAGGACACTTGGAACGACCTCGCGCTCAACGCGGAGGTGCTCGAAGCGCTGCGACAGAACTGGGCGACGCGGGCGGAGCTGGCGTCGGCCGGCTACAACTCGAACCCGGCCCGCCTGCCCGGCTACATCCGCCGCGGCGGCGCCTCGTGGCGCTACCTCATCCCGCGCGAGACGCAGATGTACCACCAGATTTACAAGTCGTTCGAGACGCTCGTGCCTCTGAAGCAGCGCGCCGAGAAAGATAACTGACGCGCGCGGAAAAATTTTCCTCGAAATTTTCGCCCCGCCCTGATCCCTTTCGCCCGCGCCCCGCGCGTGAATAGTCGGGCGGCAAACACACGCGGCCGCCCGACAGAAAGGTGGGGGGCATGAAGAAGTTTTATCTCTACGGTTACTTGCTCGTGGTGCTCGCGGCCAGCCTGCTCGTGGGGCAGCTGGCCTGACCAAAGGGGTTCGGGGACGCGAAACGACAAAAAACGGGCGCACGACGCACTCGCCCTGCGTCGCGCGCCCACTTTTTTTGTTGGCGGACGGCCCGGCCGCCGCCTCAGTCGCCGAATTGGAGGCGCTCGTCGAGCGAGGGGTCGGGGAGGGCATCGTGGCGCGAGTCGTCGGCGTACTGGAGTTTGTAGAGACGCCAGTAGAGGCCGCGCGCGGCGAGGAGTTGTTGGTGAGAGCCCTGCTCGCGCACCTCGCCGTGGTGGAGGACGACGATGCGGTCGGCGCGCTGGATGGTGGAGAGGCGGTGCGCGATGACGAGCGAGGTGCGGTCGCGCATGACGCGCTCGATGGCCTGCTGGATGAGCTGCTCGGTCTCGGTGTCGATGGAGCTGGTCGCCTCGTCCAGAATCAGGAGCGCCGGGTCGAAGGCGAGCGCGCGGGCGAAGCTGACGAGCTGTTTCTGACCGACCGAGAGGCCCGCGCCGCGCTCGCGCACCTCCGCCGCGAAGCCTCCCGGCAGGCGCTCGACGAAGCGGTCGGCGTGAACCTCGCGCGCGGCCCAACGCACCCGCTCGTCAGAAATCTCCTCGTGCCCTAGCCGGATGTTGCTCTCAATCGTCCCGCTGAAGAGGAACACGTCTTGGAGGACGACGGCGAAGTTCTCGCGCAGAGACTTCAAGTCCCACTCGCGCACGTCCACCCCGTCCAGAAGTATCCGCCCGCGCTGCACGTCGTAGAAGCGCATGAGAAGGTTCGTGATCGTCGTCTTGCCCGCGCCGGTGTGGCCGACGAAGGCGACCGACTGTCCGGGCTCGACGACGAAGGACACGTCGCGCAGAACCCACTCGCCCTCCTTGTAGGCGAACCAGACGCGGTCGAACTCGATGCGCCCGCGCGCGCGCCCCGCCTTCTTAGGCTCGGCCGGCGAGGCGACTAAGACGGGCTGGTCGAGCGTGCGGAAGATTCTGTGCGAGGCGACCATCGCCGCCTGCAGGACGTTGTACTTGTCGGAGATGTCGCGGATGGGCTGGAAGAGTCGCTGCGAGTACTGGATGAAGGCGACGAGCGCGCCGATGGAGAGCACCTCCATCTCGGGCGTGTTCTGCATGACGCGCCAGCCGCCGTACCAGATGATGAGCGCGACGCCGAGCGCGCCGATTAAGTCGACGAGCGGGAAGAAGACCGAGTAGTAGAAGATGGTGTCGATGTGCGCGCGCCGGTGGTCGTCGTTGATGGTGTGGAACTGCGCGTAGGACTTGCGCTCGCGGTTGAAGATCTGCACCTCGCGCGCGCCCGACAGGTGCTCCTGAAGGTACGAGTTGATGCGCGCGAGCTTGGTGCGGACGAGGTCGTAGCCGCGGCGGGCGTGCTTGCGGAACCAGAGCGTCGCGGCGAAGAGCAGCGGCACGGTGACGAGAGCGACGAGCGTGAGGCGCCAATCCATCCAGAGCATGAAGGCGATGATGGCGAAGATGGTGATGATGTCGCCCAAGCCCTCGATGACGCCCGACGTGAACAGCTCGTTCAAAGAGTCGACGTCCGATGTCAGACGCGTCATCACGCGTCCGACCGGGTTGCGGTCGAAGTAGGCGACCTCCTGCCGCTGCAGCTTCTCGTAGAGCTCGTGGCGGAGGTCGAGCATCACGCGCTGGCCGACCGACTGCAAGAGCACCGCCTGAAAGTATGAGACGACGAACTGGGCGACCTTGACGGCGAGGTAGACGCCGGCGAGCAGGCCCAACCCGCGCAGGTTGCCGGGCACGACGTACCAGTCGATCGCGTACTGGAAGAACTTCGGCTCGACGACGCCGAGCGCGTTGACCGTGAACGTGAGCAAAAGCGCCGGGACGATGAGGTGCTTGTAAGGCTTCAGGTAGCGGAACAGCCGCCGGGCGCTGCCCGGGTCGATCTGCTTGCCGATGGCCTCTTCTTCGTGGAACTGTTGAACCGCCGTCGCCATAAAAATCTTACGTCCCGACTCCTTGTTTGAATGAGGCGGCGAGCAGCGGCTCGCGCCGGGGGAAGTGGAGCATCTGGCCGAGGGCCGCGAGGGCGAAAAGCAAGTAGCCGTAGCGGCTGCCGGTGACGAACAGGGCGGCGACGCCGAGCAGCGCGGCCGCCTCGCAGAGGACGAGCGCGAGTATGAGCCCCGTCTGGACGTGCTCGGGCCTCTGCTGGTCAACGGCCCGTCTGAAATGACGCGGCTTGAGCACGAACGAGAGGGCGACCGACGCGAGGCCGGCGGCGAAGAAGACGGCGAGCAGCGGGGGGAGAGTCGCGGGCGCGGACTCGCCGGCTGCGGCGGCATACTCGGCGTCCGTCGGCGGGTCAACCACGTAGACGAGAAGCGCGAAGAGGGCGATGTTCCAGAGGAAGACCGCCCAGAGGATGCGCATCGTGCGCAGGCGCTTGTCGATGTTCTCGCCGGCCGCCGCCGCCCCGTCGTTCATCATCGCGTCCCCTACTCCTTCCGTCCCCGCTCCCGTCGAGCAGGAGCGTCTAACTCGCCGCCAGCTCCTCTTCCAACAACTGCCGCTCGTAGAGGTCTGCGTACTCGCCGCCCGAGGCGAGCAGCTCCTCGTGCGTGCCGCGCTCGACGATGCGTCCGGCGTCGAGGACGCAAATCAAATCCGCGTCGCGGACGGTCGAGACGCGGTGCGAGACGATGAGGCTCGTCCGCTCGCGCATCACGCCGCGCAGGCGCGCCAGAATCTTCTCCTCCGTGTAGGTGTCGACGGCCGAGAGCGCGTCGTCCAGAATCAGAATCTTCGGCTGGCGCAAAACGGCGCGCGCAATCGCGACGCGCTGCTTCTGCCCGCCCGAGAGCGTCAGCCCGCGCTCGCCGACCATCGTGTCGAAGCCGTCGGGGAAGGCGCGCACGTCCTCGGTCAGGCCCGCGATCTCGGCCGCCCATTCGACCTCGGCGCGCGAAGCGTGGTGGACGCCGAAGGCGATGTTTTCGGCCAGCGTGTCGCTGAAGAGGAAAGTCTCCTGCGGCACGTAGCCGACCGCGGAGCGCAACTGCGCGAGCGGGTAGTCGCGCACCGAGACGCCGTCGACGAACACGGTCTCGGGCGGCGCCTCGACGACGCGCGGGACGAGGTTCATCAGCGTGGATTTGCCCGAGCCCGTCCGCCCGACGAAGGCGACCGTCTGCCCGGCCTCGATGCGCAGGTCGATGTCGCGCAAGACAGGCTCGGAGTCGTCGTCGTAGGCGAACGTCAAATCGCGAAACTCCAACTCGCCGCGGACGGGCGGGCGCTCGCGGACGCCGGGCGGGTCGGCGATTTCGGGCTCGACGGCGAAGATTTTCCTCATCCGCTTCCACGAGGCCGTGCCGCGCTGGTAGAGGTTCGTCACGTAGCCGAGCGCGATGAGCGGCCAGATGAGGATCGTCAGATACAGGTTGAACTCGACGACCTGCCCGACCGTTATCTCGCCGCGCACGGCCAGAAGCCCGCCGTACCAGATGATGAGAACGTAGCCCAAGCCGATGAAGAATTGCAGCAGCGGCCGCATGACGGCCGAGACGCGGACGAGCGAGAGGTTGCGCTCGGCGTACTCGCGGTTGAGCGCGTCGAAGGCGGCCACCTCCGGGCCCTCCTGCGCGTAGGCGCGCACGACGCGGACGCCCGAGAAGTTCTCCTGCGCGCGCGCCGAGATGTGCGCGAAGTACTCCTGAATCTTCTCGGAGCGCGCGTGCACCTGTTGGCCGAAATATTTCACCGTGAGCGAGACGAGCGGCATCGTGACGAAGAGGACGAGCGTCAGGCGCACGCTGATGGAGAGCATGAGCGGGAGCACGATGAGGACGACGAAGACCGTCTGGAGCGTGTACATGATCATCGGGCCGGCGAGCTGTCGCACGGCGCCGAGGTCGTTCGTCGCGCGGGCCATCAAATCGCCCGTCCGGTTCGACTGGAAGAACGAGAGCGGGAGCCGCTGGAGGTGCGCGTAGAAGTCTTGGCGGAGGTCGTACTCGACGTGGCGCGACATCCCGATGATGATGCGCCGCTGGAGGAAGAGGAAGACGCCGCTGACGACCTTCGTGCCGAAGATGAGCAGGGCGTAGAAGGTGATGGTGCGCCAAGTGATGCCGGTGCGCAGGTCGTCCACGGCGCGGCGGACGAGGCTCGGCAGAAGCAGGCTGAAGACGACCGATGCGAGGATGCAGAAGACGCCCGCGACGAGTGATTTTTTATAAGGCCGGAAGTAGCGCGCGAATTTCCTTAGCTCGTCCATAAAAGAGTCTGGGCCGACGGCGCGGCCGTGTTCTGTCTTCGGCGAATCGTTCGGCGCACACAATGATGCGGGAAATTCGCGCGCAAAGCCAGACGAGGCGCGGCCGCGACGAAGGCTCACGGATGTTAGCGGATGTAGATGGAGAAAGTATGAAGGCGGGCGGGGAGGGTGCCGGCGCGCGGCGCGGGGGAGTCGACGCGCGGCGTCAGAGTTCGGAGACGGCGACGGGCGCGTCCGAGGGCGTCTGCGCCTCGCACGGGGGCGGGACTACGTCGCCGCTCCCGGCGTCGGCCGGCGGCTCGTCGTCGCACGCCTCGAAGCCGTCGGCGAACTCCGCGCCGGGCTCGTCGAGCGTCACTTCCGATTCGTCAAAACTGATTTCGGGCCCGTCGTCGCCCGCCTCGTCGGCCGCGCCGCGGACGCAGTTGCGGCCGTCACCCTTCGCGCGGTAGAGCGCGCGGTCGGCGGCGTTGACGAGGAGGTCGCGCGAGTCGCCGTGCGTGGGGAAGGTGGCGACGCCGAAAGACGCCGTGATGCGGCGGACGTTGGGCACGTCTATGTCCTCGATGCGCGAGCGCAGGCGCTCGGCCACCGCCATCGCGCCCTCGTAGCTCGCCTGCGGGAGGATGACCGCGAACTCCTCGCCGCCGTAGCGCGCGGCCGTGTCCTCGCCGCGCAACTCCTGACGGAACGCGTCGGCGAGCATCCGCAGGGCGACGTCTCCGGCCGCGTGCCCGTGCGTGTCGTTGACGCCCTTGAAGTGGTCAACGTCGAGCATGATGAGCGAGAGCGGCTGGCGCATACGCGTCGCCATGTGGAGGTCGCGGACGAGCTGCATCTCGAAGGAGCGCCGGTTGGGGCAGGCGGTCAGGCCGTCGGTCAAAGCCTGCTGCTGCGTCTCTTGGAAGAGGCGCGCGTGGTTGACGGCGACGGCCACCTGATCGGCCACCGTCCGCATCAGCAGAAGCTCGTTCTCCTGCCACGCGCGGCGCGGGTCGTCGGAGCGCACCATCAGGACGCCCATCTGACGCTCGCGGAAGATGAGCGGGACGGCCGCGACGGGCCGCGTCGTCGCGTCGCTCCCGCCCTCGCTGCCGACGCCGTCGCGCACGAAGCAGTTGAGCCGCGAGCGCAGGCGCACGGCGTAGGCCCCGAGGTCGCTGACGAGCTCGGCGCGGTCGGACTCGTCGACCTCGCCGTCGCGGAAGTGGCAGTGGACGAGAGGCTCGCCGCCGTGCTCGCCCTCGACGGCGAGCGCGCAGTGCTGCGCGGCCAGAGCGCGGCCGACTTCGTCGACGGTCGTTTGCAGGATGCCCGAGAGGTCGAGCGTGCTGCGGATGGCGGTGGCGATGCGGTTGACGGCGACCTCGCGGACGGCCTGCTCTTGCAGCAGGCGCGCGAGCTTCGTCGTCACGGAGACGGTCAGTTGCAGGGAGGTCGTCTTGGGTACGCTCGTGCGGACGGCCAGCGAGAAGAGTGAGGACTGGAGCGAGCCCTCGGCCGCGACGCGCGCCATCAGGTATTCGAGGGCCGAGTAGACGATGTCGGGCTCGAAAGTCCAGATGACCTCGTCGCCCCGCCCGTCGGCGTTCTCCGCGTCGCGCGCGTGAACCGAGGCGAGGAGCGCCGAAAACCGCGCGTCGGCGATGACGACGAACCGCTCCTCAAGCGCCTCCTGCCCGGCCCACTTGATCATCACCGGCTCGCGCGCCTCGCGCCCGTAGGCTTCGGTCAACTGGTTGAGCCCGTCCTGCGGCGAGACGAAGAAGAAGGCGTGGCGCGCGGCGCGTCCCACCTCGCGGACGCGCGCGATGTCGCGCATCGGGCGCTCGGTGGCGAGCGGCAGGCTCTCGACGACGAGCGCGGCGAGGCTGTTCTCCAGCACCACGTCCTCGAAGTAACGGTGGAGCTGCACGATGGTCTGCTCGGCGCAGCGCAGCGGGGTGAGCTGGCGCGGGTGTTGTGCGAGCAGTGCGTTGTAGAGAGAGAGCATCGTGCCGAGTCGGAAGCGGGTGAAGGAGAGGCGAGGCGAAATCGGTTGAACGAAAAGACCGATGGGGCACAAGCGCCTCCGGAGAGGGCGTTGGCCAAAGTATTTTTACACAAGCCAACACCGGCTGTCTATAGAAATAATGACCCGAGGCTTTCACGCAGAAAAAGGCTAAGTTGTTGAAAAGGAGCAGCTTACCTATCGGGAAAGGGGTGGCGGGGGGCGGGCGCGGGCGGCTGTTTGAAGGAGATGAGTGTCCGATTTGCGTCCGGCTGAGGGCGGCGGGAGCAAAAAATTGGCGTCGCGGCGGCGTCGCGGGCAGCCCGTCGGGCTAACTGAGGACGGCGTAGGTCGTGACGGCCGTGGCGGCGAGAGCGCCTTCGGAGTCGGTCGCCTCGATGGTGAGCGTGGCGATGCGTCGGCCCTTGCGCAGGACGCGGGCGCGCGCCGTGACCTCGCCCGCCAAGACGGGCCGCAGGTAGTGAACCGTGAGGTCGACCGTGACGGTGCGCTCGCCCTCCGCGAGCGTCGAGAGGACGGCGAAGGCCGAGGCCGTATCCATGAGCGAGGCGAGCGCGCCGCCGTGCATCAGGCCCTCGTGGCGCGTCAGCTCCTCGCGAAGCTCAAGCGCGACCGAGGCCGCGCCGCGCTCCGCTTCTACGAGGCGCATACCGAGGAAGCGCGCGTAGTGGACGCCCTCGAAGATTTCGCGCAGGCGCGCGAGTTCCGCCTCGGAGAGCGCGTCGCCCGTAGCCCTCGCGTCGGTCTTCGCGGCGGCGGCCGTGTCGTGTTCACTCAAGACTCGTAAATCCCCCGGCCGTCGGTCGGCTCGACGACGACGACGGCCGTGCCGTAGGCCAACACCTCGGTCGCGCCGCCGGCGATTTCGGTCGCGTCGTAGCGCGCGCCGATGATGGCGTTGGCGCCCAACTCGGTCGCGTGCTGAATCATGATGTCGAAGGCGTCCTTGCGCGTTGACTCGCAGAGGTTCGACCAAGCGGTGATGTTGCCGCCGACGACCGTGTTGAAGAACGCGCCGATGTTGACGAAGAGGTTGCGCGAGCGGACGACGATGCCGCGCACGACGCCGAGGCTCTGCCGGATGCGGTAGCCCGGCAAGTCGAAAGCGGTCGTCACCATCTGCGGCGAGACCGTGTAGCGCGGCTCGCTGATGTCGTAGGGCGTGCGCTTTTGCAGCTCGTTGCTCATGGTGAAATTTTCAGGGCGTTAACCGTCGAGTCATTCGCCGAAGAGACTCGGCTGCGGCTCGTCGCCGGCGGCGCTCTCGCCCTCGAACTCGGGCGGCGTCCAGCGGTAGCGGCCGAGGTCACAGCGCCCGCGCGCGTCGAACTCGACGCCCTCGGCTTCGAGCATCCGCTGCTGGCGGTCGGGCGGGATGATGACTCGGCCCGTCGAGCACGCGCCCTGCGCGTTGATGACGCGCTGCCACGGCACGCCCTCGTCGGCCGCGTGCATGACGTAGCCGACGGTGCGCGGCGTGTAGCCCTCGCCGAGCAGCTCGGCGAGCTGGCCGTAGGTCATCACGCGCCCCGGAGGGATGCGGCGGACGATTTCGTAGACGCGCTCGCGGTAGCCGGGCGAGTCGGGGTTGTTGTCGCGCGCGTTTGTGTCGCTCATCCCGCCTCCTCGTTCAGACGCGCCCGAGCTCGCGCACCGTGCGCGCGCCGTCGACGTTGCCGGTGTTGAGGGTCGTCTTCGGTTCGAGCAGCAGGACGTGCGCCTCCTCGTCGGCGACGGGCATATGCTCGACGCCGCGCGGGATGATGATGAACTCGCCCTCGCCGACCGTCACGTCGCCGTCGCGCAGGCGCATCCGAATGCTGCCTTTGACGACGAGGAACATCTCGTCCTCTTCGTCGTGGTGGTGCCAGACGAACTCGCCCTGAAACTTGACGAGCTTGACGTAGGCGTCGTTTATCTCGCCCGCAATCTTCGGCTGCCAGTGTTCGCTGAAGCGGCCGAACTTCTCCGAGAGGTTAACTTTTTCGATCATCGCAGAATGTCCGTCGCGAGGAGGGTTTAAGGGTTTGGGTCGGGCCTTCAGTCGAGCGCGCGCAGGACGGCGCGGGCCGGCGCGCCGTCGCCGCTCCCGGCGGCGAGCTTCAGCGGCAGACACAAAAGTTCGTAACGCCCGGGCGCGACCGCGCCGAGGTCGAGACCTTCGAGGATGACGACGCCGGCCGTCAAAAGCGCGACGTGCGCCGCGAAATCCTTCGAGCCGAACTCCTCGATTGAGAGGTAGTCGATGCCGACGAGCCGCACGCCGCGCCCGGCGAGCGAGCGCGCGGCGGCCGGAGTCAGAAACGTGAAGTCGCGGCGGAAGTGTCCGCCCGGCTCGCGCCAGAAGGCGGAGTTGCGCGTCTTAAAGAGCACGCGGGCGGCCGTCGCGGGGACGAGCGAGGCGACGTGCGTCTCGTCAATCGCGAGCACGTCGTCGGGGATTTCGACGACTGTGGCGTCGCCGATGAGGCTTTCGAGTCGGAGCGACGGAAGGCCGGGCGCGCCCTCGATGAAGTGCGCGGGCGCGTCGAGGTGCGTCGCCGTGTGCGCGCCGAAGCGGACGACGGAGACGTTGGCCGGGTCGCCTTTGAGAATCGAGGCCCACGCCTCGACCTCGACGCCGGGGTCGCCCGGATAAGTCGGCGTCTCGCCCGGCGTGATGGCCACGCTGATGTCGTAGAGTCGCATGAACAGTTGCATGGTACTGACGCGCGCGAAAGGGTGTCAACGCGCGTCGCGCGAGTCGCTTGCGGCCGCCGGGGGCGTGCGCTAGCATCGGGGAAGATGAGTCGAAGGCGGGCGAGCAGACGTTGACGGAGAATCCGCGAGGCGTCGAAGGTGAGGACGGGCGGCCGCGCGTCGCGGCGACTTATTATTTGAACTCCGCGCCGCTCGTGTGGAGCTTCGCGCGCGGCGGGCGGCGCGACGAGGTGAGGCTTCTGAGCGACGCCGCGCCCGTGCGCTGCGCGCGGATGCTCGCGCGGGGCGAGGCCGACGCGGCGCTCGCGCCCGTCATCGAGTACCAGCGCGTCGAGGGCGCGCTCGTCGTGCCGGGCGTCTGCGTCGCGGCGAAAAGGGAAGTGCGAAGCGTCCTCGTCGTGACGCGAGGGACGCCTATCGAAGAGGCGCGCAGCGTCGCGCTCGACACGACTTCGAGCACGTCGGCCGCGCTCGTGCGCGTCATCTTCCGCGAGTTCCTCGGGCGCGAGCCGGAGTTCGAGCCGTCAGAGCCCGACCTCCCCGGGATGCTCGCGCGCTCGGACGCCGCGCTCCTCATCGGCGACCCGGCGATGACGTTCGAGCGCGAAACTCTGCGCGTCTACGACCTCGCCGCGCTCTGGCGCGAGCACACGGGGCTCGGCTTCGTCTTCGCGGTCTGGATGACGCGCGAGGGGTTGGAGGAGAAAATCGGCCGCGTGGACTTCGCCGCCGCGCGCGACGAGGGCGTGGCGCACCTCGAAGAGATAGCCGCGCAGTACGAGGAGACTTTGGGACGCCCGCGCTCGGAGTTGCTCTCGTACCTGCGCGAGAACGTCTGCTTCGAGCCGGACGAGGAGTTGGCGGCCGGGCTCCGACTTTTTTACGAGCTGGCGCGCCGGCACGGCATCATCGAACGGTCGCGGCCGCTCCGGACGACGACGGGCGCGCCGTTTGCATGAGTAAGGCGGGGCGTCGGGCGAGGCCGTCAGGCGCGCGCGGGCGGCGCGTCGGGCGGGTGGCAAATTGCGAAACGAGGATTTAGAATCGCAAACTTCAAAACGCGCGGGGCGGGGAAGTCGATGAGAGCCGCGCGGACGGAAATCAGATGAGTAAAGACATCCAGCCCATCCTCGACCGCGCGCTGGCCGGCGAGCGCCTTTCGGCCGACGACTGCACGGCGCTTCTTGAGTCGCACGACATCGCGCGCATCGGCGTCGCGGCCGACGAGGTGCGTAAGAGAAAGCACCCGTCCGAAGTCGTCACCTACATCATCGACCGCAACATCAACTACACGAACGTCTGCAACGTCGTCTGCACCTTCTGCGCCTTCTACCGGCGGCCCGGCAAGCCCGACACTTACGTCCTCGACATCGAGGAGGTCTGCCGCAAGATAGACGAGACCATCGCGCTCGGCGGCACGGGCGTCCTGATGCAGGGCGGGCTTCACCCCGACTTCGGCGTCGAGTGGTACGAAGACCTTCTGCGCACGCTGCGCGCGAGGTATCCGAGCTTCCAGCTTCACTGTTTTTCGCCGCCCGAGATACACAACATCCACCTCATCTCGAAGCTCTCGTACGAGGACGTGCTCGCGCGCCTGAAGGATGCCGGGCTCTACTCTCTGCCCGGCGGCGGCGGGGAGATTCTGGACGACGAGGTCAGGAAGCGCGTCTCGACCAAGTGCACGACCGACGAGTGGTTGGGCGTGATGCGCGCGGCGCACCGCGTCGGCCTGCGCTCGACGGCGACGATGATGTTCGGCATCGGCGACCGCACCGAGCACCGCGTCCGACACCTCCGGCGCGTGCGCGACCTGCAAGACGAGACCGGGGGATTCACGGCCTTCATCCCGTGGACGTTCCAGCGCGAGAACACGGCCCTCGGCCGCCGCATCAAGGACGAGCCGACGGGGATGGACTACCTCAAGATGCTCTCGGTCTCGCGCCTGTTCCTCGACAACGTCGAGCACATCCAGTCGTCTTGGCTGACGCAGGGCCTGCGTCTCGGTCAGGTCGCCTTGCGCTTCGGCGCGGACGACATGGGGTCGATCATGATCGAGGAGAACGTCGTCTCGGCCGCGGGCGCGCACAACTTCGCCGACGAGAAGATGCTCCGCTACCTCATCCGCGAGGCCGGCTTCCGCCCGCAGCAGCGCGACATCCTCTACCGCCACGTCGACCGCGCGACGCTCCCCGCAGACGCCGACGCGACCGACTCCGCCAAGCTCGCTGAGTTAACGGTCGCCTTCGCCGACTGAAACGTCGGCGCACGCGGGCGCGCGGGTCTTTACAACCTTTACAAGATTTTACACCCCTCGGCGCGGGCGGCCGTTATAATTCGGGGCGTCTTCCGCCGCCCTAGTCCTCGATAAAGAAGAAGGAGAGTTGAGCTGATGAGAAACTCGCGCGTCGCATCTTTGTTGCTCGTGTGGGCGGTCGCGTTCGCGTCGGCGTGCGTCGCGGCCTCGGCCCAGACGGGCGGCGAGTGGCCGCAGTGGCGCGGTGCGAACCGCGACGGCGTCTCGAAAGAGACGGGCCTTTTGAAACAGTGGCCGGCCGACGGGCCGCCGCTCGCGTGGAAGGCGAAGGGCGCGGGCACGGGCTACTCCTCGATGTCGGTCGCGGGCGGGCGCGTCTACACGATGGGCCTGCGCGGCGACAAGGAGTACGTCATCGCCTTCGACGCGGCGACCGGGAAAGAGTTGTGGGCGACGGCGCACGGCTCGGCCTACCACGACAGCCGCGGCGACGGCCCGCGCGGCACGCCGACCGTCGACGGCGACAGACTTTATTCGCTCGGCGGCAACGGCGACCTCTCGGCCATCGAGGCCAAGACCGGCCGCGTCGTCTGGCAGATGAACGTGCTCCAGAAGTTCGGCGGCAAGAACATTTCTTGGGGCATCAGCGAGTCGCCGCTCGTCTTGGGCGACCGCGTGCTCGTCAACGCGGGCGGCCCCGGCGCGTCAATCGTCGCGCTCAACAAGAAGGACGGCGCGCTCATCTGGAAGACGCAGAGCGACAAGGCCGGCTACTCGTCGGCCATCCCCGTGCAGGCCGGGGGCAAGACGCAGGTCGTCTTCTTCACGCAGCAGCGCGCGGTCGGAATCGACCCGGCCGACGGCAAGCTCCTGTGGGAGTACTCGAAGCCTTCGAACGACGTGGCGAACGTCGCGACGCCCGTCGCGCGCGGCAGCCGCGTCTGGATTTCGTCGGACTACGGGACGGGCGGCGGGCTCGTGGAGATCAAGGCGGCGGGCGGCGCGGTGACGGCCTCGGAGGTCTACTTCACAAAGGAGATGAGGAACCACCACAGCACCTCCATCCTCGTCGGCGAGCACCTCTACGGGTTTTCGGGCGGCATCCTGACGGCGATGAAGTTCGACACGGGCGAGGTCGCTTGGAAGGACAGGAGCGTCGGCAAGGGCTCGCTCGCCTACGCCGACGGGATGCTCTACGCGCTGAGCGAGAACGGCGTCGTCGGGCTCGTCGAGGCGACGCCCGAGGCGTACCGCGAGAAGGGCCGCTTCCGCATCCCGCAGGAGTCTCTGCCGACGTGGTCGCACCCCGTCATCGCCGGCGGCCGCCTCTACCTCCGCGACCAAGACACCATCTACGCCTACGACGTGCGGCAGAAGAGGTAGACGGCAGTCAGTAGTCGGTAGACAGTAGAAAAACTTTCGGGGCGGCGCGTTCCGTGTGAACGCGCCGCCCCGCTTCGCTTCCGCCCGCGACGTGTTTGACAGGGCGGGCGGGCGGCGTTAACCTCTGCCGTCCGCAGTAGTCGAACCGACCAAACCCTTCAGGCTCTCTCACACTCAACCCCGGAGACTCTCATGCACAGCCTCGCGCCTACACGTCCGCGCCGCCGCGCGAATTTCAGACGACCGGCGACGCTCGCCGCCGCCTTCTGCTTCATGCTCGCGGCGGCCGCGAGCGTGCGCGCCTACGACGACGACACGCACTACTGGCTCACCTACTACCTCGCGCGCGAGGCGGGCTACACGCGCCTTCAGGCGGCGCAGGTCGCCAGCGCCGCCTTCAGCGTCGACTACGAGTCGCGCACAAACCCCGTCCTCCCGACGAGGACTTTCCACCCGCAGGGCGTGAGGGCGCGCCTGCACGCGCTCGTGTCGAAGAAGGGCGAGAAGAACTGCCGCCGCGACGCGCGGAAGATGAAGCTGCCGGCGGCCGAGGAGCAGGCCGAGGTCGAAAAGTGCGTCGAAAAACTCGTGCTCGACGCGGAGCAGCCGCTGTGGGAGAGGGCGCTGGCGTCGGGCAATCCGGGCGTCTACCTGCACTACTTCGAGGACAAGTACGCGCACAGGGGTTTCGAGAGTCGAATCGGGCACGCGGCGGCCGGCCACGCCCCCGATTTTTTGAGCACCGACCCGCGGAAGGCCGAGGAGATGGCGCTGGCGACGGTCGCGCGCCTGAGGCTCTTTCTGGAGGAGTATTGGAAAGACCACTGGAAGAACAACGCGCCGCCGCCGCCGCCCGACGAAGCGAGAATCAAGCGCGTCGTCAAAAGATTCGTCGAGGCCGACGGCGTCAACAGCCTGTTCGCCAGCCTCGTCAAGAGGCCGAACTCGTTTCTGGGGGCGGAGATTGTCGAAGGGGAGTTGGCGGGCGAACGCCTGCCGCCCATATGGCTCTACCGTCTGGACGGCGACGGCGAACCGCGCCACGACGCGGGGACGCACAGGGCCTGTTACCTTTCCAGAACCAGCGGCCTCCGCAAGATGATACAGAGGACGGAGCGGCTCGCGTGGCGTCTGCTGCCTTTCGACACCCCCGACCCGAACCCCGAGGCGACGACGCGCGCCGCCGTGATGTGCAGGGAGAAGGCCGGCGTCCTGTGACGCGGACGCGCCGCCGACGAAAGCCTTCCGCGCCGGCCGCCGTCTACTTTTTATAGACGTAGTAGACCGCGCCCGCGTGGTCGTCGGTGACGAGGAAGGCGCGTGGGCCGAAGCGCATGATGTCGCAGGGGCGGCCGTGGACGCGAGCGCCCGAGCGGAAGCCGTCGATGAAGGTCTCGGCGGGGCTCGACGCGTCGCCCTCGCCGCCGCGGACGCGGACGACGCGGTGGCCGGGGTTGATGCGCTTGCCGACCGGCCCGTGCAGCGCGACGAGAAACTGCCCGTCCAGCTCGGGGCCGAAGCCGCCGCCGAAGAATTCAAGCCCGAGCGGCGAGCCGTGCGCGTCGAAGGCGGCGAAGGCCGCGGGCACGCGCCGGCAGTCGAACTTCGCGCCGCGCGGGTTAAACTTCGGGTCGGGCAGGACGCGCGGCCCACTCTGATAACAGTAAGGCCAGCCGTAATTCCGCCCGCCCTCGACGGCGTACATCGTGTCGGCCGGGCGGTGGTCGCCGAGGTGGTCGGCCGACATATTCGTCGCGTAGAGTCTGCCGCCGACGAGTTTAAGACCGACGGCGTTGCGCAGGCCGCGCGCGACGTGGCGCTGGTTGCGTCCGTCGGCGTCCATCTCGACGATGCTCGCGCGCACCTCCTCCTTCTCCTCGCACGCGTTACAACTGCTCCCGACCGAGACGTAAACCCGCCCTTCCGCCGAGACGACGACCGTGCGCGTCAGGTGCCAGCCGCCGTACTTGTAGTCGAGCCCGTAGTCGGGGAAGGTCGCGAGCGTCTGCGGCTCGCCGGAGGGCGCGTCGTCGCCCGCGCGGTAGCGGAAGCGCACGAGGCGGTCGGTCAGCGCGAGGTAGAGCCACGTCTCTCCGCGCGCGTCGGTGTGGAAGGCGACGCTGTTCGGGTTGCGCAGAGACGAGAGGTAGGTCTTGCGCCGCGCGAAGGTCTTGCGCCCGGGGTCGAAGCCTTCGAGGACGTAGACCGCGCCGCGGCGGTTGTCGGCGAGGCTGTGCATATCCGTGACGAACACGCGCCCGTCCGGACTCAGGGCCATGAAGCGGACGCGCCTCATCCCCTCGGCCGCGACGCTCACGCCGTAGCCTTCCGGCAGATTCAGAGAGAACGCCGGACGCCCGCGCAACTCGACGCGGTTGGGCACGAGCCTCGGCCCGCGCTGCCGCCGCGCCGCCGCCGCGTCGGCGCGCGAGTGCGCGACGGCGGGGACGAGCGCGAGCGCGGCCGTCATGTAGAGCGCGGCCGTCAGGAAGTGCGCGGCGGCGTGCTTGCGTCCGTGTCTCGACATGGGGGGAATCTTACGACAGGGCGGCGCGGCGTGTCGCGCACGACGTCAGCGGCGCGCTTGGGCGACGGCGTCGCGCAGCAGGGCGTTGAAGCGCTCGGCGTGCTCCTCTTGCGGCATCATGCGGCAGCGGTCGAAGATTTCGAGGCGCGCGCGCGGGTTCAGACGCAGGAGTTGCCCGGCCTGCTCGATGGGGTTCGTCTCGTCCTGTCGCCCCCAGACGAGCGTGGCGGGCTGGCGCAGGCGCGCGAACGCCTCGCGGATGTCCGTGTTCAGGTAGCCGGAGAGGAAGGCGGCGATGGCGAACTGCGCGCCGGGCAGGTGGCTCACCGCGTAGTAGTGCTCGACGAGTCGCGGCGTGGCGAAACGCTTGTCGTAGAAGAGTTCGTTGCGCGCGTAGTCGCCGATGCTGCGCTCGCTCGCCACCGCGTTGTAGAAGGAAGTGCCGAGCACGGGCGAGTGGAGCAGCCCGTAGAAGGCCGCGCCGCGCATCCGCGGGCGCGCGCTCAAATTGTCGGTGCCCGTCGGCGAGATGAGCACGAGCGATTCGACCAGCTCGGGGCGCTCGTCGGCGAGGCGGACGGCGAAGGCCGCGCCCAAAGAGCTCGCGACGAGGTGCGCGGGCCGCCCGATGACCTCGTCGACGAAGTCCGCGAGCAGCTCGACGTAGAGGTCGGCCGAGTAGGGGACGTTCTCGGGTTTTTCGGAGTAGCCGAAGCCGAGGAGGTCGGCGGCGTAGACGCGGAAATCTTCGGAGAGCGGGCCGAAGTTCCGGCGCCACATGAAGGAGCGCGCGCCCGCGCCGACGCCGTGGACGAAGAGCACGGGCGGGGCCGCGGGGTCGCCGCCCGTGCGGAAGAAGATCTCGCCGTGCTCCCACGGGAAGACGCCGGGCTCGCCGCCGAGCGCCCCCGTCTCCGGCTCGGGCACTTCGCGCGCGATGGCCGCGTTCATCGCCGCCATCGCCGCCACGCCCGCGCCCCCCGCCAGAAGACTCTTCCAGAACTTGCTAAATGAACCCATAAAAGAAAGAGGCCGGAGGTCAGTGAAAACAGCTTGCCTTTTAACTGACCTCCGGCCCCTGAACTCCGACCCCTCGTTCTAAATGAACGCGAAGTCGAACTGCTCCTGATGGACGGTCTGGTCGCTGTCGATGTCGAGCGCGCCGAGGTAGTCCTCGATTTCGCGGAGCACGTCGCGCTCGGTCGTGCGCAGGGCGCGTGCGACCTCGATGTTGACGCGCAGCGTCGCCTGCTGGATGCGCTCGCCGTCGCTGGCGCGCGAGAGCCTGCGCGCCTCTTCGAGGATTTCGTAGCAGACCGTCTGCGGCGACTTCACGAGCCCGCTGCCCTGACAGTAGGGGCAGGGCGAGCACAGCGTGCGTTCGAGCGACTGCTTGACGCGCTTGCGCGTCATGATCACCAGACCGAAGTCGTTAAACGAGAGCACCTTCGTCGGCGACTTGTCGTAACGCAGGGCGTCCTGCAAAGCCTGCATCACGCGGTGGCGGTTGCGCCGCTCCTCCATGTCGATGAGGTCGAGGACGATGATGCCGCCCAAGTCGCGAAGTCTGATTTGGCGCGCGATCTCGTCGACCGCTTCGAGGTTCGTGCGCGTGATGGTGTCTTCGAGCCGCGAGCCCCCGCGCCCGACGAACTTGCCCGTGTTGACGTCGATGGCGACGAGCGCCTCGGTCTGGTTGATGACGAGGTAGCCGCCCGACTTCAGCCACACGCGCGGCTTGATGGCCTTGTCGATCTCGGCCTGCACGCCGTAGGCTTCGAGGATGGGCTCCTCGCGCGTGTAGAGCTTGACGCGGTTGACGAGGCGCGGCTGGATGCGGTTGACGAACTCGACGATCTCCAAGTACTCCTCCTCGCCGTCGACGCGGATGGCCGCGAAGTCGTCGGAGAGTTGGTCGCGCAGGATGCGCTGGACTAGGTCGAGGTCTTTGTGCGCGAGCGCCGGGGCCTTCTGCTTCTCGGAGTTGCGGCGGATGTCGCGCCAAGTGCGGACGAGGTAGCGCGCGTCGTCGCGCAAGTCCTGCTCGCTCGTGCCGACGCCCGCGGTGCGGACGATGAAGCCGCCCGAGGGCACGTCCTCCTCTTTGACGATGGCCTGAA
Source organism: Pyrinomonadaceae bacterium (assembly GCA_035634035.1). Lineage (GTDB taxonomy): Bacteria > Acidobacteriota > Blastocatellia > Pyrinomonadales > Pyrinomonadaceae > DASQDT01. Next base: position 27,362 of record DASQDT010000167.1, read on the forward strand.
TGAGTTTGCGCAGGCGCGCGCGCTCGGAGTCGGACTCGATTTTGCGCGAGACGCCGACGTGCTCGATGGTCGGCATGTAGACGAGGAAGCGGCCCGGCAGGGCGATGTGCGAGGTGATGCGCGCGCCCTTCTGCGCGATGGGCTCCTTCGCGATCTGGACGATGATCTCCTGACCTTCGCGCAGGAGGTCGGTGATGGTCGGCTGGCGGTCGCGGCGCGCGCGGCCTTCGTCGCGGCGGCTGCCGCTGCCGCCGCCTTCCTCGCGCCGCCCGTTGTCGCGGCGTCCACGGTCTTCGCCGCGCGGGCCGCGCTCTTCACCGCGCGGGCTGCGGTCTTCGCCGCGTGGGCCACGGTCTTCGCCGCGCGGGGCGCGGTCGTCGGCACGCGGGCCGCGCCCTTCCGTCTCGCGCCCGCGGCCCTCGCCGTTGCTGCGGCGGCCGCGGCTGTCACGCCCTTCACGATTATCACCGCGAGCCTCACGCCCGTCCCGGCCCTCACCGCGAGCCTCACGGCCTTCACGATTATCAGCGCGCGGTTCGCGCCCCTCACGGCCTTCGCCGCGCGGCTCGCGCGCTTCGCGGCCTTCGGGGCGGCGGTCGCGCTGACGCGGCTCGGGCTGCTGCGGCTGCTGCGCGGGCTCCGGCTGCTCCTGCTCGTGTGCGTCGGCGGCGGCGACGGCCGCGGGCTCGTCGATGGCGTCGGTGACGACCTCGGCCTCGCCGTTCTGGCCGTTGGTCTGCGGCTCGCCGCCCTCACCCTCGCCCTTCTTGCCGCGACGACGGCGCCCGCCCCTGCGCGCGAACTCGCCGCGCGCGGGACGCGTGGTGACGCTCGCCTCGCCGTCCTCCAAGCCCTG
>DASQDT010000168.1:0-13591 GCA_035634035.1 Pyrinomonadaceae bacterium
TCGAGCCGGGGTCGGTCGAGCTCGTGTCGATGGACTTCGAGAAGGTGTAGGCGGCGTTGAGCTGGAGGCCGCGCGACAGGCGCTTGGTCAGGCTGAACTGCGCGCCGTGGTAGATGGACTCGCCGTTCGACTGGAGCAGAAGCGCCTCGGGGACGTTGAAGCCGAGGACGGGGACGCGCGCCTCGAAGTTGATGATCTGGCCGCCGCCGAGCGTCGAGCCCGAGCAGGTGATGGGGTTGGCGAGATTCAAGTCGAGCGGCGCGCCCGTGACGCCGCCGAGGACTCCGCCCGCGCAGGAGGCCGACGCGCCGACGCGGTCGGGGTTGGCGAAGCCGAAGGCGCGACCCAAGCCGCGCTGGCGCGCCGTCGCGCCCGCATTCAGCGGGCCGTTCGGACTTCCGGCGGCGACGTAAGCCTGATTGAATCGCTCGTAGATGTGGTCGGGCGTCGAGGGGTCGTTCAGGTCGTAGCCCTGATTGAAGGCGACGGCTTGCAGGAGGTTTCGGCCGCGCGTGCCGACGTAGCGCGCCTCAAACAGCAAGTCTTTCGTCAGCTCGTACTGCACGCCGACGTTCCACTGCTGGACGAAGGGCGTCTTGAGGTCGCGGTCGACGGCGCGGAACTCGAACGTCTCGGCGATGTTGCCCGGCGCCGTGGCGTTGCCGCGCGGGTCGCGCGTCACGCCGGTCGCGTCGCGGATGACGTAAGTGCCGCCCGTGCCCGAGCCGCGCGTGATGCGGAACGGGAGCCAGTTGTTGAGGCCGAGGTCGGTGGGCTGCGCCGAGAAGGCGGTGTCGATGGGGACGCCGCCCGACGGGACTGTGATCTCGACCTCGCGCAGGAACGGGTAGTTCGAGAAGACCGTGTTGATGAAGGCCGCCGACGGGCGGTCGTAGAAGAGTCCGAAGCCGCCGCGCAGAACGAGCCGGTTCGACTCGAACGGCGAGTAGGCGAAGCCGACGCGCGGCGCGAAGTTGTCGAGGTCTTGTCCGTTGAGCGTGTGCTTGTTGCCCGAGCGCGCGGTCGCGGCGATGGCCGAATCGACGTTGGCGAGCCCCGTAGGCCGCGCGTTCTCGGGGACGATGAAGCCGGGCGCGGGGCTGTCGCAGGTCGAGAGCGGGCCGCCCGCCGGCGTGAAGCACGGCTCGAACGCGGTGAAGTCGAAGTTGCCGATGCGCCCGTCGCGCTCGGTCGGCCACATGAAGAGCTCGTAGCGGAGGCCCAAGTTGAGCGTCAGCTTGCGCGTCGCCTTCCAGTCGTCGGTCAGGTAGCCGCTCACGTCCATGAAGCGGAACGACTTGTCGGTGACGCCGAACTGCGTGTCGGCCTCGGTCGCGTTGCCGGTCAGGAACTGCGTGAAGCTGTCGAACTTCTCGAACTCGGTGGCCTGCTCCTCGGGCAGATTAGAGTCGTACTGGTGGCGCTTGAAGTCGCCGCCCGTGCGGAGCGTGTGCGCGCCGCGAATCAGGGTGACGTTGTCTGTGAAACTGTAGGTCTGCTGCTTGCGGCGGTTGAACGAGTCGTTCGGGCCGCCGAAGGAGAACTGCGAGAGGTTCGTGCCGGGGCGGCCGATGAAGTGGCCGAGGCGGCGCGTCGCGGCCGAGTTGTCGAAGAGCAGCGCCGGGTTCTGGATGCCGAGGGCCTCGCTCGTGAACTCGTCGGTGAGGAAGGGGTCGTCGAGCGAGCGCGTGTTGTCGAGGTGGAAGTAGCCGAAGCGCGCCTCGTTGATGAAGGTCGGGCTGAAGACGTGCTGGTCGGAGACGGCGAGCGTGCGGTTTTTGTCGGCGCGGCGGAGCGTGAACGGCGACGCCAGACTCGAAGGGTCGGGGAACGAGTCGAGCGCCGGGAAGTTCGAGAAGAAGAAGGTGGCGCTCAGGGAGTTGTTGGTCGAAAGCCTTCCGTCGAGTCGGCCCGTGAACTGGTGCTGGCGGAACTCCGAGGGGACGACGTTGAGCTGCTGGACGAGCGGGTTGTTCTCGCGGATGGTGCGCGTCGTAACAGTGGGCGCGGAGCCGAACTGGAAGGCGCGCGCGCCCGTGCGGTCGACGCCGATGACGCGCCCGCCCGTGCGCGGGGCGGGGATGACGAACTGACCCGTGACGGGGTTGCGCAGATTCAGCAGGCGCAAGGCGACCGGCGAGATGTCGGCCGGCGTCAGGCAGTTCGAGCCGGAGCAGCCGTTGAAGGTGTTGAAGGCGGCGGCGACGTTCTCGGCCGTGCGCTCGCCGCCCAAGAGCGTGAGCGCGAGCGGCAGCACGGTCGTCGAGCGGGCCGTGGGGACGAAGCCCGAGACGGCGTCGGTGTACTGGTAGCCGCCGAAGAAGAACCACTTCTCCCTGACGACGGGGCCGCCGATGGTGAAGCCGCCCTCGTTGCGCCGCGCCTTCGGCTTGTCGATGCCCTCCTTGTTGAAGAAGAAGTCGTTGGCGTTCAGCGCCTCGTTCTGGAGGTAGTAGTAGACCGTGCCGTTGAACTCGTTCGAGCCCGACTTGGTGACGAGCTGGAAGTTGCCGCCGCCGGAGCGGCCCGTCGAGGCGTCGTAGAGCGAAGTCTGGAGCTTGACCTCCTGCAAGGTCTCGGGCGCGGGCGCGATGTTGTCGTTCAGCGAGCCTTCGTTCGTCGTGATGTTGGTCGCGTCGACTCCGTTGAAGAAGAGGCTCGTCGAGGTCGTCCGCGTGCCGTTGACCGAAGGGCTCTGGTTGCCGTTGCTGTTGGTCAGGACGGGCGAAAGCTCCGTGTTGACGCCGGCCTCGGCCGAGAGCAGTTGCGTGAAGCTGCGCGTCGAGGTCGGAAGTTGCACCAACTCCTCGGAGCTGATCTGGCGCGCGACGGCGGCCGTCTCGGGCGTCGAGAGCGGGGCGTCGCCGGCCGAGACCGTAATCGTCTCGCCGGTCAGCTCCCCGACCTCAAGACGGTCGTCGAGCGTGCGCGGGACGGACGCCTCGACCCCGACGCCTTGACGAACGAGGCGGCGGAAGCCCGTCGCCTCGTAGGTCAGCTCGTAAGTGCCGACGGGCAGGGCCGGCAGCGTCCAGCGCCCGTCGGCGTCGGTCGTCGCCGTGCGCGAGAGCGCCGTGCCGGTGTTCGTCGCGGTGACGCTCGCGTTGGGGACGGCCGCGCCTGAGGGGTCGAGCACCGTCCCGGTGAGCGTCCCGGTCGGGCCGGACTGCGCGCGGGCCGTCGCCGCGAGCGCGAGGCAGAGTCCGAGCGCGGCGACGAGCGGCCGGAGAGAGGGCGCGGCGTTGCGGGTCGAGGGGCGAGTGCGGGTCATCAAAAACCTCCTGTGAACCTGACGAGCGACGGGGCTCGAAGTCTCTTTTGATTGCATGATGGCGTTTCGTAAAAACGGACGCGAGGCGCAAAACTTTTCGGGTGACTTCTCGGGCGTGGCGAAGCCGGAGACTAACGCGGGCGGGTTAAATACGAGTGAAGTATGCCTTAAATGATTGTTAACTCGGCCTCAGCTCGCGAAGTAAGAAGAGCGCCCGAGTGACGTTTCTCACCCGGGCGCTCTTTGAGAGAAGAAGTGTTAATGGCGGCTTACTTCGTCGCCATCGGAAAAAGGGCGCGGCGTAACACTCCGTTAACTTCGGTCGCGTATCATCCGCGCCTGTTCGATTTTTGTCTCGAACGTGAAGCGAGGAGGCCAGAACCCCCCATGTCAATCGCCCACGAACTCAGCAGCGACGTGGCCGCCGCCGTGCTCACTCCGAAAAGCGACGGCTCTCGCCGCGACGCCAGCGCGCTCGCCGAGGTGGTGATGGAAGTCCACTCGACGCTGCGCCGCCTCACCGCGGAAGGCCGACGGAAGGCCCGCAACGCGTCGGACGCGCACCACCCGGCCTTTCGCACGCAAGTATCTGCCCGCCGGTGACAAATCGCGATTAAGGTAAGGTTAAGCCTCGCTTAAAATCCGGACGGACGGCGTCGCCTCTTTTCGAGGAGGTCGAGGCGGTGCGCGCCGAGCGCGAGCAAAGGCGGCGGCAGGACGAAGAGGACGTTGGCGGGCCTCGCCACTATCGCGTGCGGGCCACGGGAGCACTCGCGCATCGCGTAGAAGCGGGCTCGTGCCGATGTCGCCGTAGACGATACCCGTTACGGGATGAAGTCGGATTCGTTCGCGGAGTTCGTCGACTTGCCGGCGCGCGCCGGGCCGGTCTTCGAGGTTGGCGTTGGGGAGCGAGACGGCGCCGCGCGCCACTCTGCGCGCGAAGGGCTGGCGGCTTCTCGACCCGCTCGCGGTGACGCGCGACCCGTGGACGTATCAGGAGTTCGTGCGCGGCTCGAAGGCCGAGTGGAGCGTCGCCAAGCAAGGCCACGTCGCGTCGCGCTTAATCGCTTCGAGGCAGGGGGTCGTCGGCGCGGCGTGACTGCGCGACGTGGAGCGTCGCCCCGAGTCCCGCCCCGAGTCCTAGCCCGTACGCGACTCCCCACAGAAGCATTCCCGCGCTCCCGCCGACCGCCTCGTTGAGCGCCGAGCCGAGAAAGTATCCGGCGGAGTTGGCGACGAAGAGGACGGCCGACAGGACTAACGTCTTGCGCGCCGCGCCGAAACCCAACGCGAAGACCGCGCCCATCAGCAGAGAGCCGGCGAGCGACCCCACCCACTCGCCCGCCGCGCCGCGCAGCAGGAAGTAGGCCGCGACCCAACCCGCGGCGTAGGCGAAGAAGGCCGCGCCGAACAGAAGGTAGAACCTCGGCAGACGCCAGCGCCCGCGCGCGAGCGTGCCGAGGACGCCCCCGCCGAGCAGAATGAAGAGCGCCGTCCACGCGAGATAAGCGCCCCACAGACCGAGCCGCGCGTACATCCACCTCTCCGCGAACGCGACCGTCGCGAAGACGCACAGACTCACGAGGCCGAAGCCCGCCGAGCCCGCCAGAAGCGAGCGCCCGAGCCGCGGAGTCGTCTTGTCTTTCGTCCCGTCCATGCGATTGCGCGGGTTAAGTTAGCACGGGAGACTCGAAGACGTGAGGCACAAAACGCTATTTGAAGAAACGCACGCCCCCGAAAAAGCGTCGGCGCAGTATCATCAAAGAGAAGTGAAACCCTCGCTCATGGGTTTGCCGGAAAGAGAAAAACCGCCCGCGAATTATCGCAGGGCGGTTTTCCGGTGAACTGTGTGGATTTGCCTGTGTGCCTCTTGTGCGCCTCTCGTCCCGGAAGGGCGAAAGGCCGAGCACCGAACGGACAAAAACCCAAACAAATTCAGGTACTGAGTCCGTTTTCTAGGCTTCAGCCACCTCACTGTGATTAGAACTCATACGTTTTAGGATCACCTCCTTTCCAGTGTTGCGGCGATAATAAAAGACAACAAGTCGTGCGTCAACCCTTATTTTCACACACTATCTTGTGTCTTTACTTTAACCGCCGCGGAGGTAGGCCAGACGCCCCGCGGTGAACGTGGCGCGCGCGTGCTCGACGCCGAAAAAGTAGCCGAGCTCGCGCCAGTCGGCGCAGTCGTGGACGACGAAGTCCGCACGCTTCCCCTCTTCGAGCGTGCCTATCTGCCCCCCCCTGTCGAGGCTATAGGCGGCGTTGACGGTCGCGGCCGTCAGCGCCTCGGCCGGCCGTATCCTCATCTGCGTCGAGGCGAGCGAGAGCACCATCGTCATCGAGGGCGTGGGCGACGAGCCGGGGTTGAAGTCCGTGGCGAGGACGACGGCCAAGCCCGCCTCCATCATCTCGCGCGCGGGCGGGTAGCGGCGCGAGCCGAGCGCGTAGACCGAGCCGGGCAGGAGCACCGGCTGGACTCGGGCGCGGCGCAGCGCGGCGACGCCTTCCGCGTCCGCGTGTTCGAGGTGGTCGGCCGTCTTCGCTTGCAGCTCGGCGGCGAGCAGAGCCCCGCCCGAGAGTGATAATTGGTCGGCGTGGACGCGCAGGCCCAAACCCGCGCGCCGCGCGGCGAGCAGGATCTCGCGCGACTCTTCGACCGTGAAGACGCGCTCCTCGCAGAAGACGTCGCAGAACTCCGCGAGCCGCCCGGCGGCGACGCGCGGGAGCATCTCGTTTATAACAAGCGCGACGTAGTCGCCGCGCCGCGCGCGGTACTCTTCGGGGACTTCGTGCGCGCCGAGGAAGGTCGCGACGAAGCTGAGCGGCGTCTCCGCGTCGAGGCGTTTGGTGACGCGCAGGATTTTCAGCTCGTCCTCGACCGACAGCCCGTAGCCCGACTTCGACTCGACGGTCGTCGTCCCCGTCCGCAGGAACCACTCCGCGCGACGCCGCGCCGTTTCAAACAACTCGTCCTCCGTGGCCGCGCGCGTGCGCCGGACGGTCGAGCGGATGCCGCCGCCCGCCGCGGCGATCTCCTGATAGGTCGCGCCCCCTGCGCGCAGCTCGAACTCGTCGGCGCGGCTCCCGGCGAAGACCGGGTGGGCGTGCGCGTCGACGAAGCCGGGCGCGACGACGTGACCGGCGGCGTCGAACACCTCGCACGACGCGTCGATCAGGGGCTCTATCTCGGCGCGCGTCCCGACACGTTTGATGAGGGCGTCGCCGACGAGCATCGCGCCGTCCTCGATGACGGAGAGCTCGCGCATCTCGGCGCCCGCGCGCGGGCGGCGCGGGCCGGCCAGAGTGACGAGCTGCGAGCAGTTGATGACGGCGAGCGAGTCAGGCACGTGCGGCCCGTCCTTTGCGGCGCGCGAGGAGCGTGAGCAGCGCGTAGATGACGAGCGTGAGCAGGAGCAGGCTGATGACGCCGGCCGAGGCGACCGCCCAGAAGCTCGGCCCTTCGTCCGCGTCGCCCTCCGCGCGCGGGAAGACGGGACGCGTCACGGCGAGCGGCCACGCGACGAAGTAGTAGAGCGTGTTGACCGCCCACGCCGGGGGGTGCGCCGGCCTGTAGCGCCGGTTCAGCTCGGCCAGCAACACCGTGTCCGCGCCCATCACGAAGAGGGCCAGCAAGACCGAGAGCACGAGGCGTTTCCAAGTTCTTCTCATCGCGTCGGGCCGAGGCTCCGTCAGGAGGAGGAGGTGTGGTCGTGGACGATGCGCCAGCCGTCGGCCGTGCGGCGGAAGATGAGCGTGAAGCGGCCGCTCGGGGTGTCGCCGGCGCGCGTGAGCTGCCAGCGCCCCGTCGCCATGATGTAGAAGGGGCTCAAGGGTTTCAGCTCCAACTCGGTGAACTGGAGCGCGCCCATCTTGTCGCGCGAGTCGTAGGCGCTGCGGTAGCGTTCGAGGACGGTCTGCCAGCCCTCGGTGCGCGAGCCGCCTGAGAGAAACGTCGTCGTCTCCTCGCGCGCGTAGCCGTTCATGAAGCCCTCCACGTCGCCGCGGTTCCAAGCCTCGGTCTGCGCGGACAGAACCGCGCGCACCGCCTCCATGTTCGCGGCGTTCTCGCCGTCGCTGCCCTCGGACACGTTCGCACAACCCCCTTGCGCGAGGACGGCCGCGAGCGCGCACGCCGCCGCGACCGCCTTCGCGAGATTCAACGCGACTCTCATCCCTCGAAACTCCTTTCGCGCCGCTCACGCGCGCGCCGCGAGCCACGCGCGCACGTCGCCGCGCATCGCGGGCGCGAACTCGTGCGCCGCGTCCGCGTAGACCTTCGTCTCCACTTCGGCCGCGCGCAGGCGCAGGCGCTCGCCGTAATCGCCGACGCGCTCGGGCGGGTAGAACTCGTCGCGCGCGCCGTGAAGGTAGAGGACGGAGGCGCGCGTCGGCCCGTACAGGTCGCTCGTCTCCCAGTCGCCGGGCAGCCCGCCGCAGATGCCCACGACGCCGCGCAAGCGGTCGCGGTGCGTGAAGGCGAAGCGGAAGTTGAGCGCGCACGACTGCGAGAAGCCCATCAGGAAGATTCGCTCGCGCCGCGCGACGCCGCGCGCGACGAGCGTGTCGATGAGCTCGACGAGCGCGCGGTGGTGGATGGCGATGGAGTCCTCGGGGCGGAAGCCGGTGAGCCAGCCGAAGCCGTAGCGCGGGGGGCCGCCCCGCTCGCGCGGCTCTTTGATGTGCTGGTGAAAGCCTTGCAGGGCGGCGACGGCGAACCCCTCGGGCGCGTGCTCGCGCGCCTCGCGCATCATCCAATTCTTGTTACTCCCGTAGCCGTGCAGGGCGACGAGGAGCGGCGCGGGGAGCCGCGCCGGGGAGTAAACGTCGTAATAGAGTTTCGCCTCCGCGCGCAAGGTTTCGTCGCGCGAGACGGGGCCGTGGCCGTCGTGTCTGGTGTCGTTCGTCGCTTCGGTCACTCGGGTCACTCGTCGCCTTCGTCGCGCTCACTTGAAGAGTTGGGAGAGCTTCTGCGCGAGGTCGGGGCGCGGCGTCTTGAGCACGTTGTAGTGCTCGCGCGCGGCCGCCTTCTGGCCCTTGGCGTAGAGCGAGAGCGCCAGCCAATAATGCGGCTCGGCGAGCGCGGGCTCAAGTTCGAGCGCGCGGCGGAGCGAAGGGATGGCGTCGTCGTACTTGCCCCACTGGTAGTAGACGACGCCGAGGCCGAGCGCGGCGCGGCCGTCGTCGGGCCGCAACTCCGTCGCGCGCTTGAGGCTCGCGGCGGCGTCGCCCTTCCGGTTCAGCGCGAGGTAGGCGCTCGCCAGATAACTGTACGCCTCGGCCGAGTCGGGTCTCAACTTGGTGGCGCGTTCGAGCGCGGCGACGGCCTCCTCGAAACGGCCCGCGCCCGCCTCGGCCGCGCCCAAGTTGATGAGCACCTCGGGCTGCTCGGGCGCGAGGCGGTGCGCCTCCCTCAGGGCGGCCGCGGCCTCATCGAAGCGGCCGGCCCTGTAGAGCGTGTAGCCGAGGTTGTTGTGCGCGACGGGGCTCGCGGGGCGCATACGCGCGGCGCGCGCGAGCGCGTCGGCGGCCTCGTCGTTGCGCCCCCACTTGAGGTAGGCGTTGCCGAGGTTGAGCTGCGCGTCGGCGAAGTCGGGCCGCAGGCGCAGGGCCTCACGGAAAGCCTCGACGGCCTCGGCGAAGGAGCGACGCGCGTCGTAGGCGTTGCCGAGGTTGTAGAAGGCTTCGGCGTACGCGGGCCGCAGACGCGTCGCGCGTTTGAACGACTCGACGGCCGCGTCGAAGAGGCCGGCGCGCGCGTAGGCGTTGCCGAGGTTGAAGTGGGCCTCGACGAAGTCGGGGCGCGCGGCCGTCGCCCGCCGGTACGACTCGACGGCCTCGGCGTTGCGCCCGAGCTCCTCGTAGGTCGTGCCGAGGTTGTAGAGCGCCTCGGCGTAGTCGGGACGCAGACGCGCGGCCTCCTTGAAGGCGCGCGCGGCCTCCTCGCGCCGGCCCGCGTGGTCGTACGCGTTGCCGAGGCTGAACTGCGCGGCGGCCGAAGTCGAATCCAGCGAGACGGCGCGCTCCAACGCCTCGACGGCTTCGGCGTGACGGTTGAGGCGCGCGTATGACTCGCCGAGGAAGTAGTGCGCCTGCGCGTCGGAAGGCTTGAGTCGCGCGGCCTGACGGTAGGCTTCGGCCGAGTCGGAGTAGCGTCCCTGCTCGAAGTAGAGTGCGCCGAGGCGCGCGTGCGCGTCGAAGGCGTGCGCGGACGAGCCCATCGCGCTCCGGTAGTGGCGCTCGGCCTCCGCGTAGCGCGGCGGCGTCGCGTCGGCTGCCTCGTCGCCGAGACGAAGCGCGGAGGCGGCGACGCCCGCGACGCCCGTGACGTTCGCGCGTGGGCGCTCGGGCGACGAGACGCGTGTGTTCTTGACAGCCTCGCTCTTGGCGCGCGCCTCCTGCGTGCGCTCCCTGCGGACGGGCGTCGGGTCGGGCGCGTTGCGTCGTGCGCGCTGCGTCGCGCGGTCGCGCTCACGCGGGCGCGCGACGCGCGTCGGGCTCGGCTCGGGCGCAGACTTCTTCGCGGCGGTCGGAGGCTCGGGCGCGGGCGTGCGCAGGCGCGGGGCGGCGGGCTTCGGGCGGACGGCCGGGCCGCTCGGCACGCTTCTGCCGCCCGGCAGCACCTGCGCGCTCGCGCCGACGACGCACGTCAGGGCGAGAGGCGCGACGAGAGCCGCGCGCGCGAGCCTCGGGATGACTTGGAAAGACATTCGCTGCTACCTCTTGTCAGGCGACTCCCACTCCCAGAGATTCACGACGCCGTCCGCGCCGCCGCTCGCGAGCACGCTCTCGGAGAGCGCGACGGTGCTCACGTCGTTCTTGTGCCCGGAGAGTTTCTGTAGAACCGCGCCCGTCCGCGCGTCCCAGATGTGGACGGCGCGGTCGGCGCCGCCGGTCATCAGCAGACGCCCGTCAGGCGAGAAGGCGACGGAGTAGACGAGCGAGTCGTGGCCGCGCGCGCCGTGCAGGAGCGCGCCCGTCTGCGCGTCCCAAAGCCAGACGTGGCCCTTCTTCTTCTGCGCGCCGCCGGCCGCGGCGAGGTTGCGCCCGTCGGGCGAGAAGGCGACCGCGTAAGGAATCTCTTCGTTGCCCTCGAAGACGCGCAGGAGCGCGCCCGTCTTCACGTCCCACAGGCGCACGGACTTGTCCCAACACGCGCTCGCTAAGGTCGCGCCGTCGGGCGAGAAGGCGACGCTGATGACGAGCGCGCCGTGCTCCTTGAAACGCGCGCGCACGTCGCCCGTCTGCGCGTCCCAGACGACGACCTCGCCGGCCGCGCCCTTCCAGCCCGTGCCGCCCGCGAGCAGTCGGCCGTCGGGCGAGAAGTCAACAGACCAGACGGCGGCCGAAGCGCCTTGCAGGGTCATGCGCGCCTCGCCGGTCGCCGCGTCCCACAGTCGCGCGGTCTTGTCCTCGCTTCCGCTCGCGAGCGTCGCGCCGTCGGGCGAGAAGGCGACGGTGTTGACCCAGTTGTCGTGCCCTTCCGAGCGTCGTTTGAGTTCTCCCGTCGCCGCGTCCCAGACGGCGAGCGTGCGGAAGCTCGCGGTGGCGAGCGCGCGTCCGTCGGGCGAGAAGGCGAGCGACGAGACCGCTTTGTCCTGACGCGGCAGAGAGCGCGCGAGCGCGGCCGCGCGCGGCGCTGTCGTGCGCGACGGTGACGCGCCGTCGGCGGCGGACGACGAAGGCGCGGCCGTCCCCGTCGTCTCGCGCGGCGACGCGTCGGCGGAGGGCGCGTCGGTTCGGCGGCCGGAGAGCGCGAAGATGACGACGGCGAGGAGTAGCGCGGCCGCCGCCGCGCCGCCGACTACCAACGCGCGGTTGACGGGACGACGCGCGACGCCTCCGACGTTCGCAAACAGCGCGGGCGCGTGCCCGTCGCCCCGGCCGTCGTCACGCGAGGTATCGGCGGCGCGAAGTGGCGTCACGAAATTCTCGTCAGTCACGGGCCGAGGCGACGCGTGTGCGGCGGCCGACGCTTCGACCGTCGGCGCGACGTTCGCGGCTTCGAGCGTCGGGGCGACGGCGTGACGCGGCGCGCGCCCGACTTCCGGCCCGAGCGTGGGCTGTTCGTGCTCCGACTCTTCAGGCAGCTCTGCCGCGCGTCGAAGCTCCTCAGCGCGCCGCGCCTCCTCGCGCCTGACTCTTTCGCGCTCAAGCCCGAGGCGTTCCTCTTCCTCCCGCCTTAATCTCTCTTCCTCTTCACGCTTTAACCTTTCTTCCTCCGCGCGCTTTAACGTCTCCTCCTCCTCGCGACGCAGACGCTCATCTTCTTCCCTGCGCAGACGCGCCTCCTCCTCGCGCCGAAGCCTCTCCTCCTCCTCGCGCCGAAGCCTCTCTTCCTCTTCGCGCCTGAGGCGTTCTTCCTCCTCGCGTCGCCGGCGCTCCTCCTCGCTGCGCTTTGACTCTTCCTCGCGTCGCAGGCGCTCCGCTTCCTCGCGGCGGGCGCGTTCTTCTTCCTCGCGCTTTAATCTCTCTTCCTCCTCACGCCTCGCCGCTTCCTCTTCCTCGCGCTTGAGCCTCTGCGCCTCCGCGCGTCGCTCCTCTTCCGCGCGCTGCTCTTCGGCCGCGCGGAGGCGGGCCGCCTCTTCGAGTCGCGCGCGCTCCTCCTCTTCCTTACGGCGCTGCTCCTCCTCGCGCTTGCGCTGTCGTCGCTCGCGCTCGCGCCGCCGCTTCTCCTCCGCGCGGCGCTCAAGCTCCGCCGCGACGCGCTGCCGCTCCTCCTCCTCCTCCCGAAGCCTCTCGGCCTCCTCGCGCCGCAGACGCTCCTCCTCCTCGCGTTTTAATCTCTCTTCTTCCTCGCGCTTTAATCTTTCCTCCTCTTCGCGCTTTGACCTCGCCTCCTCTTCACGTCTCAGGCGCTCCTCCTCTTCACGCCGGAGTCGGGCCTCGCGCGCGAGCCTCTCTTCCTCCTCGCGGCGGAGGCGTTCCTCTTCGGCGCGTTTCTGACGCTCCTCCTCTTCGCGACGCAGACGCTCCTCCTCTTCGCGCCTGACGCGCGCCTCCTCTTCGGCGCGGCGTTGGGCTTCCTCTTCGACGCGGCGGCGTTCTTCTTCCTCGGCGCGGCGTTGCGCCTCTTCGTCGAGCCGGCGGGCCTCGCTGACGGCCGAGCCGAACTCCTCGTCGCTGAGTTGCGTCTCCTCTTCGACCTCGGAGCGCGGGGCTTCGGCGTGCGCGTCCGTCTCCGGCAGCGCGACGCCGGCGTAGTGCGCGACCGCCCACAGGCGCGAGCCGTCCGCGACGCAGAAGACTTGTTCGCCGACGTAGGTCGCGTCGCACACGGGGCAGCGCTTCGTCGGGTCGGGAAGGCCCCCGCGCCCGTCGCGCGAGTCGTCGCCCACGACCGTCGTCGTCGGCGCGCCGTACTCCGTCTGCCCGCCGACGACCGCGGCCGGCGCGTGCGCCGTCGTCGCCGCCGCGGGCTTTCGCGCCGCGCGACGCGACGCGGCCCGCCGCAGGGCCTCGCGCATCTCGTCGGCGCTCGCCGGGCGTCGCTCGGGGTTGAGCGACATCGCGCGGTGCAGTACTTCGGCGACGCCCTCGGGGATTTCAGGGTTCACGTCGGTCGCGGGCCTGAGGATGTCGGCCTGCGTGTTGATGAAGGCCGTGGCGCGGGCCAGAGCGTCGGGGGGTTTGAGTCCGGTGAAGAGGTGGTAGAGCGTGGCCGAGAGCGAGTAGAGGTCGCTGCGCGGGTCTGTGCCGGAGCCCTGAATCTGTTCGAGCGGCGCGTAGTTGGGCGTGTAGCCGAAGATGCTGCCGTCGGTGGTGGCGCGCGACATCTGGCTCGTCGAGCCTTTGGCGAGCCCGAAATCCAAGAGCACTATCTGCCCGCGCGCGAGCTTCAAGTTCTGCGGCTTGATGTCGCGGTGGACGATGGAAGGCTCGCGCGTGTGCAGGTAGTCGAGCGCGTCGAGCAGCTGGTCGGCCCACGCCAGCACGCGCGCGGGCGAGAACGCGCCGCCCTGACGCTGCAACATCTTCTCCAAGTCCTCGCCGGGAATGTATTCGAGGACGAGGAACTGCCCCGAGCCTTCCGAGAAGTGGTCGCTGACGCGCGGGAGCGCCGGGTGGCGCAGGCCCGCGAGCAGGTGCGCCTCGCGCTCGAAGGCGCGGCGCAGGCGGTCGTCGTCGAAGAAGGTCTCCTTGAGCGCGACGAGACAGCTCAGCCGCTGGTCGCGCGCGAGGTAGACCGCGCCCATGCCCCCGCGCCCGATGGGGTGCAGGACGAGGTAGCGGCGCTGGAGGAGCGTGTTCGGGTCTAACAACTTCTGAGTCCCCCGGAAGGCGGGCGCGAGAACTTGCGGCGGCGCGGCGGGCGGGGTC
>DASQDT010000169.1:0-3867 GCA_035634035.1 Pyrinomonadaceae bacterium
GGTCGTGTCAACTCCCGTCCCGTTGTCGACGCCCCGCGAGCTGAAGGAGGCGGGGCTTCCGAGCCCTTGCTTCTCGCCGGCGGCGACCGAAATCGTCCACGGCATCGTCGAGTAGGGGTTGATGGAAGTCGGCGTGTCGCCCGCGTTACCGGCCGCGAAGACGACGACGATGTTGCGGTCGTGCGCGGCGCGTGTCGCCACGTTGATGGGGTTGTCCGGATGAAGCTCCGACTCTTCCAAGCCGCCGCCCCAAGAGTTGTTGATGACGCGGATGTTGTAGAGGAACTGGTTGGCGAGCAGGTAGTCGTAAGCGCCGAGAATCGCCACGAGCGGTAGGCCCTTGTCGTCTCCCGACTGCACGCCGACCAAGTGCGCGCCGCGCGCCACGCCGCCGTAGAAGTTACCCGACGACGCGCCCGTCCCGGCGGCGACGGCCGCCCCGTGCGTCCCGTGCCCCGACTCGATGTCCGAGGTCGGCACGTTCTCCACGTAGACGGGCGGGACGAAGCCCGTGCCCGCGATGAGGTCGGAGACGGAGAGGCCCGGCGCGGAGACGAGTCCGGCCGCCGAGATGACGCCGTTGGCGAGCGGCTGCTGCACGTTCTGGACGGTCTTCTTGCCCGCGCCGAACTCCAAATCCCTGTGCGTGCCGTCAATCCCGGTGTCGATGTAGCCGATGCCGACGCCCTTGCCCGAGACGGGGAAGCCGGGGTTCTGCCGGTTCTCGGCGGTCACCTCGCGGTCGGCCGCCATCTGCGGCACCCCGATGAAGGCGCGGCTCTCGTTCATAAAATTTTTGAGCACGCGGTTGGCCCAGACGGAGGCGACGCCCGGCTGCTGCCGGACTTGCGCGAGCTGCGCCGCGCTCAGGTCTGTGATGACGATGGGAAGCTCGCGCAGCGCGTAGCCTTTGCTGACCCCGATGAGCCGCAGGCGCGAAAGCTCCGCCGAGCCGGGCCGCACGCGGTAGGTGATGACGGCCGGAAGCTTTGTGCCGGGGAGCGACGTGTTGAGGAGCGTCTGGAGCGTCGGGTCGACTTTGACGGCGGGTGCGGCCGACGCGACAGCCGACTCGCCCGCGCCCGCGCGCCAAAGGGCCGCGAAGGCGACGAGCGCGACGAGCGCGGCAGAGAGTTTTCTTTTCATGTCGGGGGACTTCTCCGTTTTGGGGTTCGGGCGGACGGCGCGCGCCGCCCTTTACGGAGAGGAATTTAAGCCCCCGGCCTTGAGAAATTCTTGAGCGCCGAAGCCACCCGCCAAGCCCTTCGCCTTTAACGGCTTACGGGCACGCCGCGTCTTGAGGGCGGCGCGTCAGGGCGCGTCGCGCTCGGCGTAGAGGATGACGACGTCGCGGTACGCGCCGCGCTTCCAGTAGCGGCGCGGGATGCGCCCGGCCTCCACGTAGCCCGAAGCCTTGAGCATCCGCAGCGACGCCGTGTTTTCGGCGAAGACCTCGGAGACGAGCATCCGCAGGCCCAAGACCTCGAAGGCGTAGCGGGTGCGGAGGAGCGAGGTCTCGCGCCCGAAGCCGCGCCCGCGGAAATCCGACTCGCCGATGAGCGTGCCGGTCTGCGCCGTCTGGTGTCGCCAGTTAATCGCGTGCAGGCCCGCCAAGCCGATGTGCGCCGTGCGGTCGAGCGTCTCGACGGCGAGCACTATATCCGAAGGCGCTTTCGACGGCTTCGCCATCTCGTCGAAGAACTCCTCCTCGGCGAAGCGCGACAGGGGCACGTCGCCCATCAGGGTCGTCTCCGTCACCTGCGGGTCGTTGCACCAGCGCAGACAGTTCTCCAGATGCCGCTCCTTCTCAAGCGGCACGAGCCGCACCAACGCGCCCTCCCAACCGTAGCCCATACTCTTAAAGCGCCTCCCGCGCGCAGACGATGCTACATCATCCGCGCGGCCGTTGACAGCCCCGCCCCCTTCGCCGGCGACCGTCTTGAGAGCCGCGCGGGACGCGCGTCAGGCGTAGCGCGTTCGCGAGCCGGTCAGAGCGAGGCGGCGGCTTCGACGCGGTCGCGGCCCGACTCTTTGGCGTGGTAGAGGGCCACGTCGGCGCGCGCGAGCATATCGTGGGCCGACTCGTGCGAGAGCAGCCGGGCCGCGCCGATGGAGAGCGTGAGGCGGAAGAAGCGCTCGCCGTCGCCGTAGAGGCGCGACGAGGCCGCGACGCGAATCTTCTCGCCGAGCGCGAGCGCGCCTTCGAGATTAGTCTCGGGCATGAGCACGAGGAACTCCTCGCCGCCGTAGCGGCAGACGACGTCGGAGGCGCGGACGGAGTCGGTCAGCACGCGCGCCACCTGCATCAGGGCGGCGTCGCCAGCCGCGTGGCCGTAGGTGTCGTTGACGTGTTTGAAGTGGTCGATGTCGATCATCAGGCAGGAGAGCGGGCGCGCGTAGCGCCGCGCCTCGGCCTGCTCGTGTTGCAGAGAGCGTTGCAGGCCGTAGCGGTTGAGCAGGCCCGTCAGGGCGTCGGACATCGACATCTCGCTGGCGGCCTCGGCGCGGCGCGTGGCCTCGTCGGCGCTCTGACGCAGCTCGTCGCGCTCGCGCTTGAGGCGTATGGCGACGGCCACGCGCGCGATCAGTTCCTCGGCGCGGAAGGGTTTCGAGATGTAGTCGTTGCCTCCGGCGGCGAGGCCGTTGACCTTCGTCTCCATGTCGTCGAGCGCGGAGAGGAAGATGACGGGGATGTCGCGCGTGCGCTCGTCGTCTTTGAGCAGCCGGCAGGCTTGCAGCCCGTCGAGGATGGGCATCATCACGTCGAGGATGATGAGGTCTGGGTGCAGCACGCGCGCGCGCTCGACGGCCTCGCGCCCGTCCTCGGCGGTGTAGATTTCGTAGTCCTCCCACTCCAAGCGTCGCTTGATGAGCGCGAGGTTGACCGGCTCGTCGTCGGCGACGAGGATGACGGGGCGGCGCTCGCCGCCGTCCGGGTGCACTACGGGCCTCTCGACCTTTAGCTCGGGCGTCATAAAACTTTTCGCGCGGCGCACGACGGCCTTCTCATTTCTCTTCGCCGTGCGCAGAGAAAACGGGTTCGTGAGGTCAAAGGGACAAGTCGGGCTTCCGGAGGCGAGGGCCGGTGTCGGGTCGGGGATTTTTCGCTCCGTGTCATATCTTAAAATAGAAACGCCCCCCCGGCAAAGTGAATTCGCGTCGCGCGCGGAAAGCTTGCGGACGGGGCCGCCCCGGCTGTGATAAGCTCTCGCCGACTTTTACGGGCGGGGACTTTTGCCGAAAGGACGGCCGGGCGTATGCGGCGACGTGAAGGTGACGGCTGCCCCGTGTCGGGCGCGCTTCAGGTGGTCGGCGACAAGTGGACGATGCTCGTCGTGCGCGAGCTGACGGGCGGGGCGCGGCGGACGACCGAGCTCATCGCCGCCCTCCACCCCATCAGCAGCCGCACGCTCGTCGGCCGCCTGCGCGACATGGAGCGCGACTCGCTCATCGAGCGCCGCAACCTGCGCGGCAGCCCGCCGCACGTCGAGTACCTTCTGACCGAGCGCGGGCGACTGCTCGTGCCCCTGCTCGACGCCCTGCGCGAGACGGGCCTCGCGCTCGACTGCAACGAGTGCGACGACCGCCTCGCGCGCCTCGGCTCCTTCTGCGAGGCGTGCCCGCGCGACGGCGCGCGCGCCTCGACGCCCGAGCGCCCCCAGCACGACGCGCCGCGCGCGCCCGCCCGGCGCGAGCGCGCCGACGACTCGATCGTCCTCCTCTGAAAGTACAAACTCCCGGCCGCGCGTCCACTTCGCGCCGCACAAAATTTCTCCCTCACGCCCCACGCGCGCGAACGCCGCGCGCGCCCGCGCGCATCTGAGCAGACGCCTTTCGCTAACGAGTTCACACGCCGAGGAATATAAG